>DATBRZ010000073.1:0-5268 GCA_036560025.1 Gemmatimonadaceae bacterium
CGATCATGTCATCGAATCGCGACCACACTCCGTCGTAATCGTTCGCCAGGTCGTAACCAGCGGCGAATACATGCGCCGTGTCGACGCAAACACCGAGCCGTTCGCGTTGCGGATTGGGGACCAGCGCAACCAGCACAGCCATCTCCTCGAAGGTTGCTCCTATGGCCGTACCGCTCCCCGCCGTCGTTTCCAGGAGAATCATCGTGCTTCCCGGAACGGTCTCCAGCGCCGCGGTGATTGCTTCGGCGTTCCGCATGAGGCCTGCGAATCGGTCGTCGATGAAATTGCCGGGGTGTGATACGAGATAGTTCAGATCGAGCGCGTCACACCGCGCGAGCTCCAGCACGAACGACTCGAGCGATCGCGCGCGAAGAACCGGATCAGGCGAAGCAAGATTTATGAGATAGCTGTCGTGCGCGGATGTCTTTCGAACTTCAGTGTCCGCGAGCGCCGCACGAAACTGCAGGCATTCCTCGTCTTCGCACGCCCGCTCCGCCCAGCGATTCGCCATCTTCGTGAAGATCTGCATCGCCGTGGCGCCGATAGCGCGAGCCCGTGGCGGAGCCTTGTGAGTTCCGCCGGCAATCGAAACATGCGCTCCCAAAAGGTCCATGGAGCGCTAACCCACTAATGTGCCCCGCGCAGCCAATCCAGCGGATCAACGGCCGGGCCGCCGCGGCGAATCTCGAAGTGCAAATGAGCAGGCAGAGCCGGATCAGTCGCGCCAACCGTGCCGATCACCTGGCCCTTTATGACACGAGTTCCCTTGGATACAGCCATTCGCGAAAGTGAACCGTAGACTGAATAGTCGCCGCCACCGTGCTCGACAATGATGGTGTTTCCGTACGTGCCCATCACGTCTGCAAGCACAACTTCACCCGACGACACCGACTTCACGTCGGATCCTTCACCGGCGGCAATCCCGATTCCATTCCATCGCGTTGTAGTGTTGTTCGGATTGATCACCCGGCCGAAGCGATAGAGAATCGCTCCCTCCACCGGCCAGTCGAGACGCCCGAAATCGGAAGTGCGAAGAGTACTTGGCCCCGCTGCAGCGCCGGATCGGCGTCTTGCCGCCTCGAGGCTCGCGATCACGCTGTTCAATCGCGCTTCGCTCCGCGCGAGCTCCGCAAGCCTCGCCTTCGCGCGCTTCGCATCCTGTTGCACCTTCGCGAGGCTCTTCTCGCGCGACTGCTCCAGCGCCTGAAGTCGAAATGCTTCCTGCGCTTTTTCGGTCCGATTCTGCTCGACACCACTCTGGAGTGATACAAGCTGCCGCCGCTGTCCGATAATTGTCTCGCGCAGCTGATCCACTCGGTGGAGCACAGTGCGGTCGCGCTGAGCGAGAATGTGGAGGTACTTGTAGCGCGCCACGAGATCTCCAAATGTCTTCGCCGACAGCAGTACTTCGAACGTGTACAGCGGTCCGCGCTTGTAGATCTCGACAAGGCGCCGCCGCAGCACGGCTTGCTTCACCTGCACTTCATCCTGCGCGCGAACGAGGTTCGCCGTCGTATGCTCGACTTCTCCATTCAGCATCGTGAGCTGCTGATCGAGTGAGCGAACGACTCGCACCGTTGCATTGTGCTGGCGATTTATGTTGTCGACTTCCTCGGAGATGTCGTGCACTCTGCTTTGCAGCGTGCGCATGCGACGCTGAAGGTCTTCGCGCTCGCGTCGTATTCGGGCAATCGAATCCTGCTGCGCGCGCAACCGCGCCTCAGCGGCCGCGTCCTGGGCCCGTGCCGAAGACACTGCGAGTGAGAGAGCGAGCAGAACTGCGCGCCCGATCAGACCTCGCGAAGGTGTCTCCATACCGACGTAGCGCTGCCCGCGACTCCGATCAGCGCACCACTGAGCACGCCGAGGAGAACGAGACGAGGATCGAAGAAAACGAGGTTCAGGAATCGCGTATCCACCATTCGGTAGACGACCCAGGTCAGGCCGAGCGCGAGCAATCCGCCCACGACTCCCTTTACGAACCCGTCGATGAGAAACGGCGCGCGAATAAACGCGTCGGTCGCGCCGACGAGGCGCATTATCGCAATCTCCTTCGCGCGGGCGAGAACCGAGACGCGAATGGTTGCGCCGATGATGATGATCGCGACCACGGCAAATGCGACGCCGAGCCCGGCTCCCGTTGCCGCCGCGATGCCTCGCAGCCGGTAGAGCTTCTGAACCCATTCCTCGCCGTATCGAACGTCGTCGACGAACTGGTAAGACCTCACTCTGTCCGCAACGGATTTCACAGTCTGCGGATCTCTCAGCCCGGGGCGCAGGTGAATGTCGATCGATGCGGGAAGAATCGTCTCCTCGAAAACGTCGCTGAACTCGCCGAGGTCGTGTCGTGCGCGCTCGAGAGCAGCCTCGGGTGACACGTAGTCCACCTTCGCAACTTCCGGAAATGCACCGATGTCCCCGACTGCTGCGCCGATTGCGTCGAGCGGAGTGCCATCGGCGACGAACGCGCGCACCTCCACCCGCTCCTCAACTCCACGCAGCGCCTGGCGGATGTTGACAGCGACCAGCGCGAACAGCCCAAATGCAAAAAGGGAGAAGCCGATCGTCAGCACGCCGAGCGCGCTCAACAGCGGCGCGCGCCGCGTCGCATTCGCAGCCTCTCTGAGTGCGGGCATCTACTCGGTGGACTCTGGAGGAGCCGGCGGCCAGTTCGCTTCGAGTGGCCCGCCGATGGCTGGCTGACCGACAAGCGGCGTGTAGCGCGTGTCAGGCGGAGGACTCTCGGCAGAATCGAACACAACCCGGCCGTGATTCAGCTCGATGGTTCGATAATCATGGCGTCGAACCATCTCGAGGTCGTGGGTTGCGAGAACTACCGACGTTCCCGCGGCGTTGATATCACGCAGCAGCTGAATTACTCCGCGTGTTGCGCGCTCATCGAGATTGCCCGTCGGCTCATCGGCAAGAATAAAGTAAGGGTCGTTCACGAGAGCGCGTGCGATGGCCACACGCTGCTGCTCTCCGCCCGAGAGCTGTTGCGGCATCTGGTCGCCTTTCGATGCAAGACCTACCTCTTTGAGGACTTTCGTGACTCGATCGGGGATGGTGGACTTATGCGCGCCGGTAACCTCCAGCGCGAAAGCGACATTCTGCGCAGCCGTGCGATCCTCGAGCAGCCGGAAATCCTGGAAGACGATTCCGAGCTTGCGCCTCAGGCGAGAGATCTCCCCGGTCTTCGCCTTGTTGGAGTGAACGCCCGCGACCCAGATGTCGCCATGGGTCGGCCGCTCTTCCATGTAGACCAGCTTGAGAAGTGTCGTCTTTCCCGAGCCGCTGGGGCCGATCAGGAATACGAACTCACCGCGGCGGATCTGGACGCTGACGTGGCTCAATGCGACGCGCGTTCGCGAATACTCTTTCGCGACGTCGTGAAATCGAATCATTCCTTCCTACGAGAGTGCTTGCTCGATGTCCGCGATGATGTCGTCCGCGTCCTCGATTCCAATGCTCAGCCGGAGAAACCCGTCGGGTATGCCGATCGCCGCCCGTTCCTCAGTGGTCATGTGGTCGTGCGAGCTGTACCGCGGCTCGATCACCAATGTGTCCACGCCGCCGAGGCTCGCCGCGTAGGTGATGAGCTGCACACTTCTGACGAACTTGTCCGCTGCTGCGGCACCTCCAGCCAACTCGATCGACAGGAGCCCGCCGTATCCATCGAGCATCCGCTGCGCAATCGCGTGATCCCGGTGCGATGGCAGACCCGGATAGTGAACCTTTGCAATCTCCGGCCGCGTCTCGCACCACTCGGCGACTCGCTGCGCGTTCTCGTTCGAGCGGCGAACGCGAACATCCAGCGTCTTGAGACCGCGCTCGAGAAGCCAGCACGCGAACGGATCCGGCGCCTGACCCCAGACCATCATCTTCTGCCTGACCTCGTCGATGTACGTGGACCGTCCGGCAACGACACCGCAAAGAATGTCATGATGTCCATTCAAGTACTTCGTCGCCGAATGAATCACGACATCCGCGCCGTGCGAGATTGGGCGCGCGTTGACGGGGCTGGCCAGGGTTGAGTCCACGACCAGTGCGACACCCTGCATCTGCGACAGGGTTGCGAGCTTCTCGATGTCGAGAACTCGCGCCGTGGGGTTCGCAGGGGATTCGACGAATATCGCCCGCGTATTCTTCCTGATGGACTGCCGCCATGCGCGGCGCTCATCCGGGTCCGCGAACGTCACCTCGATTCCCATCGAGATGAACTCTTCGGCGAAGAGTCGCCGCGTTCCGCCGTAAATCCAGTTGCTCGAAACGAGATGGTCGCCGGGACGAAGAAGTGCCGTCAAAGCGCAGGCAGTGGCCCCCATCCCGCTTGCAAGAACGAGAGCCGCTTCTGCCCCCTCCAGCAATGCCACTCGCTTTTGGACGACTTCCTCATTGGGCGTATTGCCGTATCGCGTATAGAGAAGCCCTTCGCTGGTCCCGAATTCCTGCACGTAATTCACGGATTGTACGAGAGGCGTTGTAACAGGAGAGCCAGGCCCGCGCGGATCAGTGCCGCCGTGCACCGCGATTGTCGATCGTCCGAGTGCTTTCGCTTCGATGTCCACAGTCATCCGACTTGCCTTCCCGGAGATGTATCGAGGTCCGGCTTGGAGACGATCACGGTCTCGGAAACGGAAACACCCGCAATGTCACGCAGGACCACTCCGCCTTCGGGAATCGAATCATCGATCTCGACTACTGCGAGCTCATTCCGGCGAGGACCGCGCACCCACGCGAGCTCGCCTTCCTCAAGCATCCGGAAGCGCGCGTCAGCGCCGCGCATCCGAACCATTGGACCCCGCTGCGGGTCGCCCCGTTTCGTTGCGATGTACTGAACCACCCTGAGCTCAGGCTGAAAGCCGAAAGCCATGCGAGGTCCTGAGTCGGGGAGACGCAGCCTTTTCACGACGCTTCTCGGTGAGGAGGATTGCGATCGGCGCGAGCGAGGACATCGAGTCCGCGCAGCGCCGCGTAGCTACGATCCTGACGGATAACGAGGCGCCGGCGCCACAGATCCTCCAATGCGGTTTCGGCGCGCTCAGCGCTGGTTCCAGCGGCGTCCGCTACTTCAGCCGCCTCGGCCGCACCCAGCTGACAAACAGTCTCCCAGACGAGCCGCTCCTCGCGGTCGACGTTTCCGACGAGCGTTGCAACACCGTCGGCGTGCTGAGTAACGAGTGCCAGCCCGTGTCGCTCGATCACCGCTTCGATCGCATCCATGTGAGACTCATTCACACCGTAGAAAACGAAGTATACCTCACGACG
>DATBRZ010000074.1:0-6028 GCA_036560025.1 Gemmatimonadaceae bacterium
CGGCGAAAGCGGTCTCGGTGTCTATCTCGATTTTGCCGATGCAATCCGCCGGCTGGGCGAAGACACCATCCGCGACCGCTACGGCAATCTCTTTGAGATGTATGAGCGCATCACCGACGAGAATCCGTACCGCGTCCCGATGAGGATTTACCCCGCTGTGCACTACACGATGGGTGGGTTGTGGGTCGACTACAACCTGATGAGCACGGTGCCCGGCCTTCACGTGATTGGTGAAGCAAACTTCTCCGATCACGGAGCCAACAGGCTCGGCGCGAGCGCGCTGATGCAAGGACTTGCCGATGGGTACTTCGTCCTGCCGAATACGATCGGCGATTATCTCGCCTCACACAGGCCCGAAAAAATCGACGCGACGCATCAGGCATTTCGCGCGGCAGAAGCGAATGTGGCTGAGAAAACGAAGCAGCTGCTCGCGATTGACGGAAAGCGAACCGTCGATTCGTTCCATCGCGAGCTCGGCCGTCTCATGTGGGATTACTGCGGCATGTCGCGCAGTGCGAGCGGACTCAAGCTGGCGCTCGAGCGAATTCCGGCGCTGCGCGAAGAGTTCTGGTCGAACGTGAACGTGCCCGGCAGCGACGCAGAGCTCAATCAGGCGCTCGAGAAGGCGGGAAGGGTCGCCGACTTCTTCGAGCTCGCCGAGCTGATGTGCATCGATGCATTGCATCGCACGGAATCATGCGGCGGACATTTTCGTGAGGAGAGTGAGACGCCTGACGGAGAGGCACTGAGAAACGATCGGGATTTTGCGTATGTCGCTGCGTGGGAGTTCACTGGTGAGGAGTCGGCGCCTGTTCTCAACAAGGAGCCGCTCGTGTTCGAGAACGTCAAACTGTCGCAGCGGAGCTACCGGTGAGATTCAAGCTTCGTGTCTGGCGGCAGTCACAAGCAGCGAGTGCGGGGCGGCTAGTCGACTATGACGCGTCCGATGTCAGTCCGGACATGTCGTTCCTGGAGATGCTCGATGTCGTAAACGAGCGGCTCACTGAAGCCGGGGATGATCCCATCGCATTCGATCACGACTGTCGCGAGGGCATCTGCGGATCGTGCTCGCTGATGATAAACGGGGCGGCACACGGACCGATGAAGGGAACTGCCACCTGTCAGCTCCACATGCGAAACTTTCGCGACGGCGAGTCGATCATCGTCGAGCCGTGGCGCGCCAGAGCGTTTCCAGTAATCAAGGATCTCGTTGTGGACCGCACTGCGCTGGATCGGATAATTCAGGCCGGCGGATTCATCACTGCAGCGACTGGCGGTGCGCAGGACGCGAACGCGCTGCTCATACCAAAAGCCGAGTCGGATGCTGCAATGGACGCGGCGGCGTGCATCGGCTGCGGCGCGTGCGTGGCTGCTTGTCCGAATGCGTCGGCGTCATTGTTCACCGCTTCGAAGATCAGTCATCTCGGTCATCTTCCGCAGGGACAGCCGGAGCGAAAGCGGCGCGCGCTCGAGATGGTCACGCAGATGGAAGCGGAAGGATTTGGTGCGTGCACTCTTTTCGGTGAATGTCAGGAGGCGTGTCCGAAAGAGATCAGCATCGACACCATCGTCAGGATGAATCGGGATTTCATTAAGGCGGCGCTAACTGAGTAGAAACGAAAAGGCGTGCGACGGGCCGCCAGCTAGGAGGCCGCGGGCTGCGCGCTTAAGCGCCAAGGCGGTTGATCAGCGAGTATAACATCTTTCGCACTTGGACGACGTCAGCGGTAAGCGAAATAAAATCCGCTTTGTTAACGACACCAAAATCGTGCCCGACGATGAGGTGATACTCCAGCTCTGAAGCCGAGTTTATGGCGTAGCGCAGAAAGCGCCTGAATTCCTTCTCGCTCGCCTGTGATCTTCCCTCGACGATATTCGCCGGTACAGACATCGCTGCGCGAACAATCTGACTTCGAAGCGCCCGATAATGCGCGCCTTTGATTTTCCAGGCGACACGATGCGCCTTGAGCGCCATCGCGTGTGCTTCCTTCCAAACCTCGAGCTTCCGGAAATCAGACACACAGTATGCTGATTTCAGCAGCGGAGATCAGCACACCGATAGTGAATTGTCGTCATCAAAATCGTGCGCCCGCGTACGCTCGAAGCTCGCAGCCGTTCAGCCCATCAGCCCGCCGCACGCCCTTTCGTTTTTGAATTTTTCTTCTTTGAATTTGAATCGTAATTCGTGCTTCGCAGCAAGTATCACCTATGTTCTGCGAGAGTGAAAATCCACAAAAAAAATTTCAAAAAAAATCAAAAAAAATACTTGCGCGCTCACATGATGCTTGTACTGTAGCGCGTCGTTAAGCCGGACGCTTTTCAAGGAGGGAAGGCGAGAGCCGGCGCAGTAGAAGTCGATTGTGGCTTTTCGCTCTCCGGACGCGGAGTCGCGAGGAAGGCAAACCCGGCAGTACGCGGGAATGCAAAGCTACGAGGCTGGAGTCGCTAGTCGACGCGAACGTTGCGTCGACTGGCGACGCGGCCGGTCGAGCTACCCGACGATTCATCGCAGGAGAAGGAGAGCAGCATGTCGCAGTCGATACTCGACCGCGCGAAGCGTCGTGGCGTTCGGCCACTCACTGCGCTCGGAACCTTGGCCCTGATTCTATTCCTTTCCGCATGTCAGGACGCCGTCGCACCATCTGCCACTGATCGTCCGAAGCCCGCATCAATCCTTCCTTCCCGTTCGACAGCAAAAATCCCCGATGAATACATCGTCGTCTTCGACGCCTCGGTGACAGACGTCACCGGGCGCGCGAACGGCTTGCTCCGCGCCAACGGAGGACAGCTCAAGGCGACGTACACATACGCACTCAAAGGATTCGCAGCACATATGTCGGCGCAGGCCGCCGAAGCAATCTCGCATCAGCCCGGCGTCCAATTCGTAGAGCAGGATCAGGTGATGTCGATCTCCGACACACAGGTCGGAGCAGTCTGGGGACTCGATAGAGTCGACCAGTCCAGCCTTCCGCTTGATGGTAATTACTCGTACTCGATGACCGGTGCGGGCGTCAACGTCTACGTCATCGATACGGGGATTCGATACAGTCATACACAGTTCGGCGGCCGGGTGATCCTCGACTACTCGGCGATCGCAGACAGTTACGGCGCCGTTGGCTGCCACTGGCATGGGACCCATGTCGCAGGGACGATCGGCGGCGCGACGTACGGCGTCGCAAAGCTTGCATATCTGCACAGCGTACGCGTCCTCGATTGTAATGGCAGTGGCACCTCGAGCACTCTCATCGCCGGAGTCGACTGGGTCACAGCGAATCGTCGCGCCCCCGCGGTCGCCAACATGAGCATTGGCGGATCCTACTCCAGCGCTGTCAACACCGCGGTGCAGAATTCCATCAATAGCGGAGTGACCTACGTAGTCGCCGCAGGAAATTCGGCGGCCGACGCATGCGCTTATTCGCCCTCGAGCGCGCCGGCAGCGATCACCGTTGGCGCGAGTGGCGGCACCGACGTTCAGGCTTCGTTTTCCAACTATGGTACGTGCGTCGATCTCTACGCGCCGGGACTCAGTGTGCTCTCCGCGTGGAACACCGACGATTATGCAACGGGCACCGCGAGCGGAACGTCGATGGCATCGCCGCACGTCGCCGGCGCAGCAGCGTTGTTTCTCCAGGCCAATCCAGGCGCGTCGCCCGCGGAAGTCACCCAGGCAATAATTTCGAATGCCACTACCGGGGTTCTCAGCTCGCTCGGCAGCGGCTCACCGAATCGCCTTCTTCGTGTCAACGGCTCCGGTGGTGGAGGAACCATTTTGCCACCGCCGCCACCGCCGCCACCCCCGCCACCGACGAACGCTGCACCGACAGCGAGCTTCACGGTGTCGTGTCAGAAGAACGTGTGCTCGTTCAACGGTTTGTCGTCGACGGATGATGTAGGAGTGGTTTCATACACATGGACATTCGGTGACGGTGCGTCGGCAAGTTACGGCGTGGCCAGTCATACATACGCGGCCAAGGGCACCTACACGGTGACGCTCACCGTGCGCGATGCCGCAGGCCTTTCAGGATCGGCCCAAAAGGCCGTAAGCATCAGGAATTTGATGCGGTAGGAGAGGAGGCAGTCGAGCGCAAGCGAATGCAGTTGAAGGTGCAGTAGAAGAGGAGCAGAGGAGCGAAGGTCAGCGTCGGTAAAGTCCGGCGCGGAGAACGGCGCCGGTTTATCCGGCGCCGTTTCAACATCCGCGATAATGTCTGTCCCAGCTGTCAAATCCGATGGCTCTCACAACGAGAGCCTTTTTTTGTTTCAAATCCGCAACGCATCACTGGATCGATTTCCGCTAAGCCTCACCCAGACGAGGCTTACAATCCACATCACAAAGATTGTTGCTGTGCATTTACCTATTGCGCGTTTTTCGGTTCACCCCTAATGTCGTCGCGCGGAACCGTCTGTTCTCTGACCACAACAGACGTTCCGAATGACAAATGCAAGTCTGCCGCATTCCCGGGCAGACGGCATGAGGTGCTTCAATCGGGAGAGCCATTTACTGGTTCCCCGATGCAGAGCGTCGCATTCGGGACCGCAGCGACGCGCGTTGTGCCGGTATCAGGTGCAATGCGCTTTGTGTTTTCCAAAACCAATTCGTTCCACTTCCGCAAACGGCACCCCGGTCGCGAGGCCGGTCCGCAAAGCCATGGATCTCTCCGAGATCGCCAGGCTACCGAAGAAGCTCCATCGGCGGATGAGCCGAACCGTTTTACCGAAGGACGGAGGAGCAGCATGCGACGGTTTTTGAAGTGGAGATACGCGGGCGCACTGGTCGTAGTGGCAATCATCGCTATCGCGTGTAGTGAAGCGGCAAAGAATCCAGTAGCGCCGGGCGAGGACTCGTACGTCCCCCTCTACAGCGCGACGACGCCGTTCAATAACTCCGGGCGCTGTCTCGCGGCGGATGCGTTTCTGGCAGGCAAGACCTCAGGCGTAAACGACTCCTCCGATCTGGCCACAGGCCACTGCACCTCACAGGACATCAAGATCGCGATTGCGCAGCTCGATTCGTTTTCTACGGATGGAGGCGCGACCTTCACCGCGTATACCGGCCAGAGGATCACATGCAACCCGGGCGAGACGATCCCGGCAAAGATGAGAGCAGTCATCGACGAGACAGCCACGTCGGCGCGCACGGATATTGGTGTGTGGATCGGGTTGAATGGCGGGAACGGTCGCACCGGGGCGTGCAATCATTACAATCTGCTCAACGGAACCGGATCCAGGGTCAGCCAAGACGGCGGCGATGCTTGCGGCGACCTGAGCAACGCGGCCAATGATACCATTGCACTTGGTCTCCTCCAGGTCGCTTGCCAGCCGGCGAGCGCTACAAACGACAGCGTGCACATCGGTGCATGCCTCGGCTGGACAACTCCGGGCGGCGATCAGGTATGTCCGAAAACCCCGCCTGGCGGCAATGATGGATTCCGTTGGGGAACGGTTCCTGGCAGCACCTCAAAATGCAATTGCGAAGGATTCAATATTCCAATCATCGCCAACAAGTTTGCAAAGATCGAGGTCAAGAAGGTTTGCGCGCCAACGAATGACGCCGGCACGTTTGACCTCAACATCGACGGAACCACTCCAAACGCTGCAGCCGCGAACGCCTCATGCGGCGGCAGCACGGGAGCGGTCGTGGTTTCAGCAGGAACCAGCGCCAATCCTGGAGGGAGTCACACGGTCACCGAGAGTGACTTCACGCAGGCGAACTACGTTTCGAGCTACGCTTGCACGAAGAACGGTTCGACACTGTCCTCGGGCGCCGGCGCTTCGGCTGGCACTATCACTGTCGCTCCACTGGACTCGGTTGTCTGCACGTTCACGAACAGGAAGAAACCAAAGATTGCCCTGAAGAAGGTGATCAGCCCGTCAACTGACGCGGGCAAGTTCAACCTGATCCTCGCCGGCGTTACCGACAACAACGGCGGAGCGGGATACGGCGACGGTGGCACAACTGCCGTTTCCGTCCGCGACACGGGCTCTGTAACCATTGGTGAATCAGGGAATGGTACGACGAACCTTGCCA
>DATBRZ010000075.1:0-43061 GCA_036560025.1 Gemmatimonadaceae bacterium
GCCATGCGCCAGGATTGTCCGGAACTCCGGATTGAGGCCATTTCTCCAGAGCGACCAGGAGGGCATCCTGCACCAGATCCTCGGCAAGACCGACATCGCCGACGATTCGTGTCAGAGCCGCGATGAGCTTGGCGGACTCGATCCTCCAGACCGCATCGATAGAGCGATGTGCATCGGTAGGCGACACCCATCAGAACCAACCGAGGAAGTCGCGTATGTGCAAGGCGGCATACCGGTCACCGGTCACCGGTCACCGGTCACCGCGACCGGCGACTGGCGACCTGCGACCGTCGACCGGCGACCGGCGACCGGCGGCCGTTCTATCGCTGGGCGTTCCGCGCCACCTGCTCGCGCTGCCGATGCTCCTGCTCCCGGATTTTTCCGGAGGGATCACTCGCGGCGAAGTCCTCCGTCTCGAACACCTGACGGATCTCGACCTCGGTGCCGCCATCGAACGGAGCGCGCTTCAGCCATTCGATCGCCTCTTCCTTCGACTTGCACTGCCACAGCCAGAAGCCGGCGATGAGCTCCTTCGATTCGGTGAATGGACCGTCGATTACAGTCCGCTTGTTTCCGTCGAATCGCACGCGCGCACCTTTGGAGCTCGGCTGAAGTCCTTCGCCGGCGAGCATCACGCCCGCCTTGATGAGCTCTTCGTTGAACTTCCCCATTTCGGTCAGAATTTTCTCGTCGGGAAGGGCGCCGGCCTCTGAGTTCTTGTCGGCTTTTACGAGCACCATGAACCGCATTTGTGTCTCCTGTCAGTAGTTTCGGATAACCGCTTTCTACTTACACGTCGAACGAGAATCAGCGAAATCGACACGGGTTAGCGCCTTTTTTTCGTCGAGTTGCTGGACCGGGTCGACAGGGTGTAATCGTCCAGAGCAACCCAACTGCCATTGTCGTCGATCTCGATGCCAATCACGGGATGGATTTCCCATAAGCTTCCGCGCGTCCTATTGAGCTGATCGGGATGTTCGGCGTCCATCAGCAACCAGCCGCTGACGCGAACGCGCTTCCCCTGACGGCCGACCTCCCGGATTGTCTCGATGTTCCATCGAGGATGCCGTTCACGAACAGGTGGAGTCGCTTCGACCACGATCGACCTCGACCGCGCGCCCGCCCGAGTGCCGACCAGCCAGATATGCCAATCCCGCGCACCAGCCGACTGACGGTGACAGTTCACTCCTTCCGGCGCAGCCAGCCTCGCCCAGCTGAAGAATCCTTCCACGGCTACAGGGCGCCCTTCATCCGCCCCGACTCGGCGACGATTCAACAATCCCCACTCGGATCGCCACCGTCCTTCAATCGCGCGCGGCCATCCGAGTGCGAGAAGCTCAGCGAAGGGAGTCGGAACGAATGTCGTGGAATCGACACGGTTCTTGAGACGGTTGAATGAGCGGTCGCCACCATCGCCTTCGGGAGGACAGCCATGATATCCCATCGGCACGGGCGCCGGTGATGCAGGAACCGTCTGGGGTGCGGGCGTGTTCGAGGCAACCGGAGCATTTTCGCGGCTGCACCCGGCGAGGACAATCAAAGCGCCGGCGATCGCGTGCAACGTGAACGGTCGCTCTCGACGTGGCATGATCGCCGCGGATGCACGATGCTTGCCGGTAAACTTTAGATATCCGTGACGGTTCATCGAATGGAGGCCGGTATGGCGAGATCGGTGTTACTTCTCATCCTATTGTGCGTGGGCTGCACCAGTGCGCAGCCACGAACGTCAGCGACTGAAGCGAACATGACGGTTGCGCCGACACAGACAAGCTCCAGCGCTGCATGTCCGGGCAATAACGCCGGACTGACGCTTCCAGCCGGATTCTGCGCGACGATATTCGCGGACAGCATCGGCCGCGCGCGACACATCGTCGTCAACTCCAACGGCGACGTGTACGCGACTCTGGAGGGCACGCGTCCACCGCCCCGAAATCAAACCGCGCCCGCGACACCAATGGCCGCGGTCGTCGCGATGCGCGACGCAGATCGCGATGGACGCGCAGACATGATCCAGAAGTTCGGGACTACGGGCAACACGGGCATCGCCATCTCGAACGGCTATCTGTACGTCGATCACGGCGCCGCGATCGTGAGATACAAATTGCGCGATAATGAGCTACTTCCTGCCGCCACCGGCGACACGATCGTGCTGGGACTTCCGATGCTTCCCGGCCACCGCGCGCGGAACTTCGTAATTCTCGCGGATGGATCGATGCTCGTGAATGTGGGATCGCCGAGCAACAGCTGTCAGGTGAAGGATCGAGATACCATGTCGGCTGGAAAGGATCCGTGTCCTGAGCTCGAGACGCGCGCGGGATTATGGCGATTCGATGCAACGAAGACCGGTCAGACATTCTCGCCGTCAGCGCGATGGGCGACCGGTCTGCGCAATGCGATCGCTCTGGCAATCAATCCAGCAGACTCGAAGCTCTACGGCGTGCCGCACGGACGCGATCAGCTCACGCAGAACTGGCCAAAGATATTTCCGGATCCCAAGTACAACGCGGAGAATCCGGCAGAAGAATTCGTTCAGATAGATCGCGGTGAAGACTTCGGCTGGCCGTACTGTTACTGGTCAGTCGAGAAGAACAAGCTGGTGACTGCTCCCGAATACGGCGGCGATGGAACGAAGACAGACCGATGCGGCGACAAAAAGGGAGCGCGGGCAGTGTACCCCGCACACTGGGCACCGATGTCACTCGTGTACTACACGGGCTCACAGTTCCCGGCGCGATATCGCGGAGGTGCCTTCGTTGCGTTTCACGGATCATGGAATCGCGCGCCTGAGCCGCAGGCGCCGGGTCGCGTGATCTTCCATGCAATGAGTGGCGGATCGCCGGCGGGGGCGTACGAGTCGTTCGCGGACGGATTCGCGGAGCAGCCGCCGGCTCAACTTCAGAATACGAACGCGAAACATCGGCCCGTCGGACTGGCCGTAGGACCGGATGGCGCGTTGTACGTCACCGATGACGTCGGAGGACGGGTATATAAAATCACTTACGGGAGATAAGAACAAAAAGCGCGCTCTGAATTAGCGAGCTAGTGTGGGAGCAAGCCAACAATCATCAGCGCGGCCATCATCTCGATTCCGTCCCACAGATTCTGCAGGCGGATATTCTCGTTCTCGGCGTGCTGGTTGTTGTCGTAGTTCGCAATCGGCACGGTGATCGTTGGAACTGCCAGGCTTTCTCGCACAATCGAGAGCGGTAGACTTCCGCCGAGCGTAGGCATCGCGATTGCGCGCGGGAACAGCGATCGGATCGCTGTGAGCGCTGCACGCGACACCGGCAGGTCCATCTCTGTTCGCTCTGCATTGTAGCCGCCGTCGCGGCGAACGATCTTCGCGATCATCGGATAACGACGCCGCTCCTCCGACGATGGGTCCGAAGTCACAACATGAAATCCCTGTGTCTGTGCGTGTCGGGTGACCAGATCAGCCTGCTTCCTGTAGTCAGTCCCCTTCACGAGACGAATGTCAAGCGTGGCTGTCGCAGTGGTCGGAATGATATTTCTCGCCGCCGGGCCAACATCCGCGCTCGAAATTCCAACAACATTGAGCGCCGGTTGATTGATCAGCTCCATCAATGATCTGCCCCCTCCCTCCGCGCGCGCGAATCCGAGCTGGGCTCGCAGCGAATCATCAAAGGGCGGCGCTTCACGCAACGCCTGGCGCTCGAGGCGCCCGAGCGGTGCGACATCGTTGTACCAGCCTGCGATGACTACGCGGCCTGTTGCGTCCTTCATGGACGCCAGCAGTCGAGACAGCATCATGGCCGGATTCGGCGCCCAGTTGCCGTAGTGACCACTATGAAGCGGGCGAGTCGCACCGTAGACAGTGACGTCCACAGTCGTCACACCACGTACTCCGTACACAACCTGCTTCAGCCCTGATTGATGAACGGGCCCATCGCAAATGATCCACGAATCCGCGCGAAGCAGGTCGCGATTGCGGCGGAGTATGTCGGCGAGATGCGGAGACCCAGCTTCCTCCTCTCCCTCGAACAGGAATTTGAGATTGACGGGGAGCTTGATACCTGTAGAGCGGAGTGCGTCCACTGCATTGAGGATCGCGATCACTCCGGCCTTGTCGTCGGATGCCGACCGCGCGTAGATGCGTGTCTCCGGATTTAGGCCGGCAAGGGAGGAAGGGTGAATCGTGCGTCCATCCTTTTCCAGCGACGCTGAGCGAAAGACGGGAGTCCACGGCTGGCTGCCGGTCCACGTCGACGGATTAGTGGGTTGCCCATCGTAATGGGCATAGAAGAGAAGCGTCGTCCTCGCGCCGGGCGTGACCAACTCTCCGAAAACGGCGGGTGGTGCGGAAGCAGTCGCTGAACGGAGAAGCCGAGGCTTGAGACCGCGCTTCGTCATCATCGCCGAAAGCATTTCGGCATTGCGGCGAATGCCCGCAGTGTCGGATGCAACGTTCGGAAGTGCGAGAAAACCGAGGAACTCAGTTAGGATTTCCGATTCGTGCGCCATGCGATACGCACGCACCGCGTTCGGTTGAGTGCGCGCTTGAGGCGCTGCGATCGCGACTGCCGCGATGCAACTCAGAAGAACAGGCTTTACCACTCGCCGAGTCGTGTCGGCTTCCACGCGGGGTGAGGCTCACGAGCAGGACCGCGAAGCAGCATCACGCTATGGATCAGAACTGCGCTCGGATCTGACTGGATCAGATCGATCAGATAATCCACCCCCAAAGCCGACGTGCCGTATTAATCCGCTGCGATTTTACGTAGAGCCTGCACTGCCTGCACCGTTTCCGGGCTGGGCATCGCTCCCTTGTATACCTCCTGCGCCAATCGGTCATCGCGATTGTAGAGGTCATTTCCAAAGTAGAGCTTCCCGTCGCGCAGATACGCCGTGAAATACGCGATGTAAACGGGAATCCTGCGTGGGAGATTCACGCGATGGTCATCCGGACCGTTGTGCATCTCGTTCTCAACTTTCGAGATGTCCCAGCCGAGCAGAAGCGACGCGAGCTGAACCGGCTTCTCCAGACGAATACAACCGTGACTGAAGGCGCGCACGTCTTTCTCGAATAGCTCGTCGAACGGTGTGTCGTGGAGATAAATGTTGAAGTCGTTCGGGAACAGGAACTTCACGAGGCCGAGTGCGTTCTTGTCGCCGGGCCGCTGCCTTACGCGGGTTTCTCCATTCTCGGTATAAAGCTCGTAGTGATTTGCAGCGAGATATCCGGAGCTCATCTTCGGAAAGATCTCATTCGCTGCGATCTTCGGAGGAACATTCCAGTAGGGCCTGAAGATGATGTACTCCATCATGTCGCTGAACACGGGTGTGCGACGGCCCTCGTATTCCTCACCGACTATCACCTTCATCTCGAGCGCTTTCTGCCCGTTTTCAACCACCTCCAGACGGAAGGCAGGGACGTTGACGAAGATGTACCGGTTGCCCAGCAGTCGGGGCAGCCATCGATACCGCTCGAGATTGGCGGCGACCTGTGCGAGGCGATAATCCGCGCCGACATTGAGTGCATCGAGAGTCTCAGTTCCGAGCGCACTGTCGACGACTATTCCATGATGCTCCTGGAATTCGGCCAATGCCGCCGCGAGACCTCGATTGAATACTGCGCCCGATCTGGCTGCATGTGTGCGAGTCTTCGCTCGCGTCGTGGTATCTGTCGCAACTTCCGCCGGCGGAAATCCTTCCGCTGTCAATCGATTGCGTAGAGCAGCGATCCGCGCCGGCTTGTCAGTGTCGCCGATCTTGAGTGACTTCCCTGCTGGGACGCGACCCCATCCTCCGCCCACAACAACTTCCCTCAACACGGCGAGCGCTTTCATCAAACCGGCGTAGTCATCGTCCTGGGGGCGCATCGTCGCGATTCCCTTGTCGAGCGCGTCGAATCGGAGCGTGCGCACGAGCGCGCTGTCGACGTTGTCTTCTTCAGGATCGATGTACCAGCTCTGCGAGAAGCTGCGCGGATCGAGCTGACCGGTGAGCAGATCTTCGCCGAGCGCGGCGTACGCCGAAGTGAGAATCACGTCGGCCTGCGCGAGCTCTTCGGCCGTTGGCTTGTCTCCTTCCTTTACCGTCGCGATCGCATTCGCGAGCTCACCGATGGGATACACGTCCATCCGCATCCCATCGTTTTCCGCATTCAGCAGCGCGTTCGTGAGCGTCTTCGTTCGTTTTGGATGAAGACCACGCGATGTGAGCCAGAGCGGACTGCCGCTATAGATCCTGTAGATCCGGCGGACGTGGCCCCACTGATCATTGTCGATGTGCGCGGGACGCGCGGCTCCGAGCCGGCGCTTGATTGCGGTCTCGATGTCGGCGATCGGCACTCCATCGACTGACTTGAGCTTCTCGGGAGCCCAACGGGCGTTCGACCCGCTCGAGCTGGAGCGCGCGTCGCCTTTCGCGCATCCGACAGAAATGAGAAGCAAAAGCCCCAGGACGTGGGTAACCCGGGTCATTGTCGTCACGCGCGAACATATGGCGAATACCGGGCCAGCTTAGCTGAGAGTATGTCAGATACCGACTATGAGCGTTCGCAGTTCGCAGTTGCCTTCATTTCTTTCCGACTCCCTTCAACCGGACAACCGAATTCCCGATCGTGATGATGAGTGTATCCCCCACCTGCTCCGCTGTTGTCCCCGATCCGCTCCACACTTCGATCGATACATCCCGAACCTTGCCGCTATAGCGAAGTGGACGGGACTCGGATGCAAAACCGGGTCGGCGGGCGAGCCTGAGCTCACGTGTAATCGGGACGCCACCACGGAGCAAACCGAGCCGTACGCGCTGACCGGGCTGGAGCGCGCCGAATTTCTTTCCACCTTCCCGTGTAAGAATCGAGATTCCGTCGACGTGAGTGATGAGGTCACCAGATAGAATGCCGGCTGCGGCGGCAGGTCCATCAGGTGCGACTCTCGTCACCTCCGGATTCGTCTCAGACTCCCAGCGAGGGTACTCCTCGTTTCCACTTCTCGACCAACCGCACTGGCTGCAGCGGATCGAGAACCCGAACCATCCTCTGGGCGAAGCGGGACTCTCCGGAACTGCAGGAATTGTTGGAACTGCCGGAACGGCGGCGACGGCAGCAGCTTCCGCCTGAGCCGCTGTCGGGGTCGGTGGCGGAGTAACCATCGCTCTTGCAGCGACGGCCGGCTGAGGGGGCGTCGACGCCACTGCAGGAGGGTGAGTTCTAACGGCGCGCGGTGCTCGAGGAGCAGCGGGAATAGCGGACGCAGAGGGTGGACTCCACTCATCATCTTCATCCACCGAACGCCGCGGACGCGTTACACGCGGCGAATACTCGCCGAGCTGTGAAGCCTGCGCTCGAGTGATTGCTGTCGGAACAACCGTCACGCGGAGGTATCGACCATCCCTCCGAACGCCGAGACGAGTTGCAACACCGGGACGAACATTCGCGAATCTGCGGCCGCCTTCGTCCGACCGGAGCGACAATCCATCGATGTCGACGATCGTATCGCCTCGATGCAGAATCCCTGACCCTGCGCTGCCGGATCGAACACGAAGCACTATCGGATAAGACCTGAAGTGAAAGGTTCGCGCCTCGCCGTACTCTCCGGAGCTGAACGTGCAGTCACATTCGACGTCGCTCAGGCCAAGCGATCCTATCGGACCGGGTGGCGGCGGGCCCGCAACTGTCGGCTGCGCTTTCACGATGCGCGTACCGTTCACCAGCACGGCAGCGACAACGAGCGCAATCCGCGCCGCGCATGCCGCTCGAGAAGACTTCATCACAGCCACATCTCCTTGTGCGCGACGGGAACACTTACGTTGCGCACGGTATTGACAGTACGATCAGTGGATCTGTCGACGCGCGATGGATCGCTCGCTGGAACCGAACCCGCGCGTGGCACTGCAGACGATTCCTTCGGTGCAAGAATGAACCGACCAGTGGCGACACCTCCCGCAAACAATGCGAGCGCCGCCGCGATCCTCCACGCTGTGCCGAAGCGCGCCCCTCGACGCGTCGCTCTCGAAAGCATCCCCCGACTTCGCAGCTCACTCACCACACGCTCCTCGAGCAGATCACTCGGCGCACGCTCGCGGGGCAAAGAACCGAACGCGGCGCGCTCGCTTGGCGTGAGCTCATTCTCATTGTCGTACATCGATCGTCTCCTTTCCTGATAACAGCGCTCGCAGCGTGCGCCTGGCCTTGAACAGTTGAGCCTTCGACGTGCCGGCAGCGATTCCCAGCTGCTGCCCGATTTCTTCGTGTTTGAATCCTTCGACATCATGCAGCACCAGGACAATTCGGCAGCCGGGTGACAGCCTCGCAATCGCGTCCTCCAGATCCATTCGCTCATCCGATGAGGAGCTCGTCGATCCGAAGCAGTCTTCGTCGTCAGCGGAGAATTCGACTGACCGGCGGCGGTTATGTCGCATTGCGTCGATGGCGGCTCGCACGCCAACGGCGCAGAGCCAGGTCGAGAACTGGGAGTCTCCTCTGAAGGTTGAAAGTGCGGGGAATGCTCTCATCCACGTATCCTGAACGACGTCCTCTGCTTCTGCGTCGGTTCCTGAAGTCACGCGCAGAATGAACTGAAGCAAACGCGGAGTGTGCCGGCGGAAGAGCTCCCGGAACGCAGCCTCCGAAGCGTCATTGACGGCGGCGCTGACAAGCGCATTGTCCGGGGCTGACGTGAGCGGAGGAAAAGTCTCCATCAGCCCGTGAGTCGAAGTCCGAGCCAATTTGGTTTATTCAGTGATGGCAATTCACGATCTCCGAAAGGCAGTTATTCTCGCGCGCGGCCTGGGCAAGCGAATGCGAGCCGAGAGCGAAAGCGCAACGCTGAGCGCGGATCAGGCGTCGGCGGCCGACAAGGGCGTCAAAGCGCTGATCCCGATCGGGCGTCCCTTTCTCGACTACGTACTGAGTGCGCTGGCTGATTCGGGATTCGGTGAGGTGTGTCTGGTAACCGGGGCCGAGCATACCGCGCTGCGGGAACAGTACGAGCGTGTAAGCGTCCCTGTTCGGGTGAGAGTGTCATTCGCGATTCAGGAGAAGCCGCTCGGAACTGCCGACGCTGTTCTCGCCGCAGAAAAATTCACGGGCGGAGATCCGTTCGTGGTGCTCAACTCCGACAATTACTACCCGGCATCGGCCCTTGGCGCATTGCGAACTGCACCTCCGCCCGCGATTGCCGGCTTCGCTGTAAGTGCGCTTCTAGAGGGGAATGTTCCCGCGGACCGGGTTACGCGATTCGGCGCGCTCGAAGTCGACGATCAGGGATTCCTTCGTCGCATCGTCGGCGATCCGGAAAAGGCGCGCGCGTCAACGGGGGGTGAGCTATACGCGTCGATGAACTGCTGGTCATTCACGCGTGAGATCTTCGACGCGTGCCGATCGATCGGCATGTCGGCACGCGGAGAGCTCGAGCTGACGCAGGCGGTACAGCGCGCGATCGACCTGGGCTCGATGAGACTCGGCGTCGTACTACGCCGCGACATCGTGCTCGACATGTCGACGCGCGGCGACATTGCAGCAGTCGCAAAGCTGCTCTCACACGTACGCGTCGAGCTTTAAGGCGAACGGTTCTTGCTCACGATTCGCCCGATCTCTCGGGCGGAGTCCGGAACATGGCGAAACAGATTACAGGAGCGAAGCTCTATCTGGCGGGCGGTGCGCAGATCGCGATCGCAGCCGGCGCGGTCGATGATCTGGTGAAGTTATTGGAAAACCGGGACGAAGAAGTAAAGCGAATCACGATCCTCCCCGGCAACGAGCTCATGCTGCACTGGAGTCAGGTGGTGGCCCTCCAGATTTTCACCGCGGGAAAGTAGCGACTACTGTTTGAGCGCTGCGGTACGAGGAATGTCGCCCGCGGTCAGTGAAACTGTGATCGGCTTCGCAGTTCCTTTCCCGAAATAATTCATTGCCGGAACGAGCAGATAGGCGGCAATACCGCGAAGGTCGGCCGTCTTCGACTGGCTCGTTGCCTGACCGCGCCAGAGGTTTTTGATATTCCCGGTCCTGCGGTAGTACTCGGCGTCGGAAGCGATCACCAGCATCCAGCGATTGAATTGCTGGTTCAGTATGTCCACATATTGGATCCGGTCGTTCATCGGTCGAGCGCCTCTGCCGAGTCCGAGGCGGACAGGCGGGCTCAGAAACATGGGCTCCATCGATGCCACGATCTGCATTCCCACGCCGAAAGTTGCGAGCACATACATGTCTGCGGTTTCCGGCGGCGCGAGCACATAACCCTTGGTCTGCAGAGCCAATTCAATCTGGTGCCGGAGGTCGCGCTCGAGTGAAGCATCGGCGACTTCGCCGTTGGGTACGACGTACACTGTTTTGCCGCGCGGAACGGCGCTGCCTTGAAGGGGGCCCTCAGCTCGGAAGGCAACGCGATAGACAGGCGCACCGCCGGCGCAGGCTGTGAGCAACAGAAGCAGCGTCAGTGATCCGCGGCGTACCATTGTCATCTCACCTCACCACTCGTTACCGGCTACCGGCTACCGGCTACCGGTAACCGGTCACCGAATAATATGAATCCTTCCGCGGCATCCGGCGTAATAGACTTGAGGCCGGTCCGGCGTAGGCAGTCTTGCGCCCCTCCCGAGTGCGGGCACCACGCCGGGTCCGGCCCTTAACAGGACTTCGGCATGCAGCAACAGTTCGTAATCAATGTCCTGGAAATCGTGGCGCCCACCGCAATTGCGATTGTGTTCATCATCGCCGCCGGAGTCTTCGCGACGAGCTGGATAGCGAGGCGGGGCAAAGGCGGAAGTCCCGCCGACCCGGCAGCTCAGGCAAGAATCGAGGAGCGGCTCACGCATCTCACGAACGCTGTCGAGGCGATGGCCGTCGAGATCGAGCGGATCTCGGAAGGCCAGCGATTCACAACCAGGCTTCTCGCTGAAAACGCTGATTCACCGCCGCGACTGGTAGCCGCAAAAGAGCGCTGATCAACGAATCTGGTAGGGAGCGAGACGTATGCGCTCCAGAATTCGCTGAAACCGCGGCTGGCTCCTTACCGGATCGAATATCGGATCGACGAGAAGGCTGAAGTTTGTGCCGAGTGAGAGATCGTGGACATCGACCGCCCGCTCGAGCTCGGAGAATGCCTTGTCCCAGTTGTGGGTGCCGAGATACGCGTAGACAAGTGCGACGGGCGAGATGGGATTTGCCCGCTCGCGCCTCTCCAGGTCTGCTGTCAAACGCGCTGCATCCTCTGTGCGTCCAATCCTGCCGTAGATGTACGCCTGCTCGCCCTTTCTCGCGAGAAGCTCGGGGTCCAGGCGCGCTGCAGTCTCGATCTCGCGCACTGCGTTCGCGCTATCGCCGGCGAGCAAATAGGCATGCGCGATTACCGCGCGATGCAAGCCGAGAGTCGGAGCGAGCTCGATGCCCTGTTTGAGCTCGGCGATCGATTCCTTGTAGTGACGCCCGACGAGAAATCCGTAACCGAGTGCGGCACTTACAATCGGAGCGAGTGGATCGAGCGCCTTCGCCGTGCGAATTCGAGCTATCGCCGAATCGACCTTGGCTGTGTGATATAGCAGCTCGCCATACCATTGGTTGGCGGTCGGATTGCGCGGCTCGAGCGCGAGCCCTTTGCGATACTCTACAGCGGCAGTTTCCCACTCCCACGCGTGAACGGCCGTTAGTCCGAGTGCGGTGTGCGCTTCGGCGAGAGTGCTGTCGAGCGCCAGCGCACGTGCCGACGCTGATCTCGCCTTTTCAACCGCATCGGGAGGCGGTGAATCGGTGTACTCAGGGAGCAGCGTGTACGACATCGCGAGCGCTGACCATGCGCGTGCGAACGACGGATCACGCGCGACGGCCTGCTCGAGATACACAATCGAGCGGCGCAGATTGTCCGCGCCGCGACGGTACCAGAAATATCGGCCGCGCAGATACAGGTCGTATGCGGCGAGATCCTCGGTTCCCTGAGCCGCAGCTGCCGCGTTCGCGACCTTCGCGCCCAGTCGGACCTGAAGGGCTCGGGCGATTGCCTGAGCGATGTCGTCCTGCACCTGGAACACGTCGCTTGTCTGGCGCTCGTAGCTGTCGGACCACAATGCGAGTCCATCGGACACGCTCGTGAGCTGCGCCTGAACGCGCAGCCGGTCGCCATCGCGTCGCACTGTACCCTCCAGAATGGCGTCGACATTGAGCTCCTTGCCGATCTCGCTCGCGGTCACATCGCGACGACCCTTGAAGGCATAGGCCGAAGTCCGTGAAGCCACGCGAAGACCCGGCACTTTCCCGAGCGCATTCGCAAGCTCGTCAGTCATTCCCTCGCTGAAGTATTCGTCGCGGGAGTTTCCGCCGACGTTGACGAGTGGAAGGACAGCAACCGACGCAGGTCCGCGTGCTGCCGCTCGACCTCCTATAAGCCTGCCTGAGAAAATCCCGTAGCCGAGCGCTGTGAGGACAACCAGCGCAAGTGCGCCGAACAGGAGCGATGGACGCCGTCTGGCTGCCGGCTGCTGTGCCACAGTAAATCCCGTCGACCCGCCCGTTCCGAAACTCTCGAGCGTTTGAAGGATCTCAGCCGCGGTCTGCGGCCGATCGGCCGGACGCTTCTGCAGGCAGCGCATGATGAGTGCGGCCAGCGCCGGAGGTGTTCCCGGACGGCGATTCTCGATCGGAACCGGCGGCTCGATCGCATGAGCCGCAATCAGCGCCTGCGCCGATTTCGCTGTGAATGGCGGAAGGCCGCACAGCGTCTCATATGTCATCGCACCGAGTGCGTAGATGTCGGCGCGATGATCGACGGTCGGCTCACCCAGGGCCTGCTCAGGCGCCATGTACATCGGCGTTCCGATCGCCATTCCTTTCGACGTGAGTGAGTAGCTCGGATTTGATTCGTCGCCAGTCACGGCGGAATCGCTCAGCGCCTTCGCGACACCGAAATCGGTGACGACCGCGAACTCTTCGCTGAGGATGACGTTATCGGGCTTGATGTCGCGGTGAACGATGCCGTGCCGGTGCGCGTACGACATCGCGGATGCAACCTGCTTCGCGATGCGCGTGGCGAGATCGATCGGAAGCTCGCCGTCGCGACGAATCCGATTGCGCAGCGATTCGCCCACGATGAAAGGCATCGTGTAGTACGGGATGCCCTCGACTTCTCCCGACGACAGCACCGGAACGATGTGCGGATGCTGAAGCTTCGCGGCGAGCTGCATCTCGCGACGGAAACGTTCCGAGCTGACGGCACCCGTCAGCTCTTCCGGAAGCACCTTGATTACGACCTGCCTGCCCAGCGCCAGCTCCTCGGCGAGGAAGACGCGACTCATTCCGCCGCCGCCAAGCTCGCGATCGACTCGATAAGTCGATCCGAGAGCAGAATCGAGGATTTGCCGGAGGTCTGTCACGAACCGGAAGTTAGAACCCGGCTCGCACCGTGTCTAAAGCAGAAGGCTAGATGCAATTCGCGAGTAGAAGTATGGGCGTCATTCGCTTCGATCCCGTTGAGGGGCGGTCAAAAATAGTGCGCAGACAGCCGAGTAGTGGCGCCCCGGCAACCCCCTCTTACATTGAATGGGCGCCCCGAATGTAAGGGCGTTTCATCTACCCACTACCATATGATAGAGCCCCGTCGGATTGCGAGCGCAGCGGCGCTCGCCCTGATCCTTACGGCTGCCGGGCCGGTCGAAGCGCAGGATACGACGTCCGCTCCGACCCAGCAACCTCGTCAACAGCCGCAGCAACCAACCCGTACCCAAAAGCCGCCGCTCCATGCGCGGCACTGGTTGGCAATCACCGGTAAGCCGCTCTCGGCGACTGCAGGCGCGCTGATCTTCGCGAAAGGGGGAAACGCCGTCGATGCCGCCTGCGCCATGCTCGCTGCCGGCACGACGATGTGGGATGTGCTTTCGTGGGGAGGGGAAACACAGGCGCTGATCTACAATCCGAAAACAAAAAAAGTCATCGGTATCAATGCACTGGGCGTCGCACCGACAGGGGCGACTGCGGCATTCTACAAATCGAAAGGTTACCGGTATCCGCCCGAGTATGGTCCCCTCGCCGCGGTTACCCCGGGCACCGCGGGCGGGCTGATGACGATGCTCGCGGAATACGGGACGATGACATTGAGTGAGGTTCTCGGTCCCGCGATTCAGATGGCCGACGGTTATCCGATCGAGGCGCAGACTGCGAACTCGATCGAGAGGCAAAAGGCCGAGATCAAGAAATGGAAATACTCACCGGCGATTTTCCTGACACATCCGGGCGAGAAGCGCGAAGCGCCGGAAGCAGGCGAGATCTTCGTTCAGAAGGATCTCGCCGTGACGCTGCGGAAGCTCGTGGCCGCGGAGACTGCCGCGCGCAGAATGGGCAAGACGCGCAAGCAGGCGATCTACGCAGCGTACGATCGCTTCTACAAGGGCGACATCGCTCAGGAGATCGTTCGCGGCGTTCGCGAGGATGGCGGGTTGTTCACGACCGCGGACCTCGCGAACTGGAAGGTGCGAATCGAGGAGCCGGTGAGCACGACCTACAAGGGAATCACGGTCTACAAGCTTCCCATCTGGCAGCAAGGTCCGGCGATGCTTCAGGCGCTCAACATCCTGGAGAACGTCGACCTCAAATCGATGGGATACAATTCGGCGAAGTACATGCACGCGATCTATCAGACGATGAATCTCGCGTTCGCCGACCGCGACTTCTATTACGGCGATCCGTATGTCGGACCGGAGGAGCCGATTCGCGGCTTGCTCTCGAAGCAGTACGCCGCCGCGCGCGCGAAGGAGATCAACTGGGAGCGGAACGATCCGAACGTGAAGCCCGGCGATCCCTATCCGTATCAGGGAGGCACCAATCCATTCGCAGCTGTTCTTGCCGCATGGACGACCGTGCCGGCCGGCGAGCGGAACACGCGTGGAAACGCCGGCGAGTCGAAGGCTACCCCGGGCACGCCGGACAGCGGTGCGGTTCCGATTGCGGCGCGTGGCTCGACTTCCCCTCCGTGGATCGAGTTTCTTCCGGCAGGTGAGCACTCGGCGTCTGAAGACGCGTTCTTCTCGGGCTTCTACGCCGGCACCACTTCGATTGAAGCAGCAGATGAAGAAGGCTGGGTCGTATCGGTGACGCCGAGCGGCGGCTGGGTTCCGGCAGTGATCGCCGGCCGCACCGGAGTGGGATTGAGTCAGCGCGCGCAGAGTTTCGTGACGGATCTGAGCGACGGTCCATTCAATGTCATCGAGCCTGGAAAGCATCCGCGCGTCACCTTGACGCCGACTTTGGCGCTCAAGGATGGCAAGCCCTACTTGTCATTCGCGGTCCAGGGCGGTGACTCGCAGGATCAGAATCTCCTTCAATTCTTCCTGAACGTCGTCGAATTCGGCATGACTCCTCAGCAGGCGGTGGAAGCGCCCAACATCAACTCGTATCAGATGCGGTCGTCGTTCAGCGCGCAGCAGATAAGACCGGGATTGGTATTGCCGGCACACGGAATAATTCCCGGTCGGATGCTTGTCGCTAGATCGACACCGGAGACCATTCGCGCGGAGCTCAGAAAGATGGGCTACACGCTCGAGTTCGAAGAGCGAACTTCTGGTCCGATCAACGCGATCATGTTCGACTGGAAGCACGGCAGCTTCTGGGGGGCATCGAGCAATCATGGTGAGGATTACGGGATTGCGTGGTAGAAACTGCGGCTGCCGGTTACCGGCGACCGGCGACCGGTTACCGGTAACCGCGTGATCATTCGCTGCCCCAAATGCGACACGACGATGGAGCAGGGATTCATCCTCGACCGAACGCACGGCGGCGTAATGAGTGCGGAATGGGTTGGGGGATATCCCGAGCGGACGTGGACCGGGATCAAGAATCTCAAAAAGCGCCCGCGTTTTCTCGTGATGTCCTATCGCTGTCCGAAATGCGGCTTCATCGAGTCGTACGGCACTGAACCCGTCGAGCCGAAGTGGTGGCGTCCGTAGCGCCCACTCTTACAAACCCCCAACCCTCTCGGAGCCGTCGAGGCGAGTAACCGGTAACCGGCTGCTGGCTACCGATTCCCGGTTTGACAAAACCCTTACAAAACGTCTCCAAACCGGGGCGAGATTAGCGGCGCTCTAAGGCATATATAGGAATCGGTCCAAGGCGACCGTTCCGGACGCGCGCCAACTCTCCATCCCGGATTTATGCGCTTCATTCGCGTCGGCATGATGCTCCGCGTGACTCTACCCGCGGCCTCAACAGCAATCCTTCTCGACAACTCCGCACTTCTCGCACAACAGCGCGGTGGCGTACACCCCGAACCTGCACCGGTGGTGACCGCCGTTCCGCTCACATCGCCGGTCAATATTGACGGAAAGCTCGACGAGGAAGTCTGGAAAACCGCAGTGCCCGCGACGCAGTTCAGACAATCGCAGCCCGACGAAGGAAAACCTGCGACGCAGAAGACAGAGGTCCGCTTCGCGTATGACGACAACGCATTGTACGTCGGCGCGCGTATGTACGACGATCACGGCGGGAAGGGTGTGCACACGAGACTCGTTCGCCGGGATCAGATGTCCGAATCGGACGGCGACATCCTGCGCATCGACATCGATAGCTACCACTCGCACAATGCGAGCTATTTCATGTGGGTCAATCCGTCAGGCTCGAAGCGGGACGGAACAGGCGATCCGACGTGGGATCCGGTCTGGGAGACAAAGGCGAACATCGACTCACTCGGATGGACCGCCGAGATGCGGATTCCGTTCAGTCAGCTCAACTTCGGTCGCGCGACTGATCAGACGTGGGGCATCAACATCGTACGGTTCATCCATCGGCTGAACGAGCGCGACCATTTCGCTTGGTGGCCGAGCAACGATGTCGGCGGTCCGCAGCGATACGGACACCTCGAGGGACTGAAGATCGGCAATCGTCCGAAGGGTGTTGAGCTGCTTCCATATGTCGTCGGGCGCGGGCGATTCATCCGACCGCCGGATCCGAACAATCCGTTCACGAAGGACAACGACAAGGATTATCGCCTCGGCGGGGACCTGAAGGCGCGCATCACGTCGAACCTCACGTTGAATGCGACCTTCAATCCTGACTTCGGTCAGGTTGAAGTGGATCCCGCGGTAGTGAATCTGTCAGCGTTCGAAACCTTCTTTCAGGAGCGCCGGCCGTTCTTCATCGAGAATCAGGGCGCGTTCGGATTCGGCGGCTTGAACTGCTTCTTCTGCAGCAACGTCTCGAGTCTTCAGATGTTCTATTCGAGGCGTCTCGGACGGTCACCACAGATCTTTCCACCCGGCACATACGTCGACATGCCGGAGAACGCGACGATTCTCGCCGCTGGCAAGGTTACCGGGCGAACCGCGAGCAACTACCAGCTCGGCATCCTCGATGCCGTCACGCGAAGGGAAAAAGCCGATGTAATCACGATTGCCGGCGGCGACGCCAGAAGTGAATCGCGTGCAGAGGTCGAGCCGCTCACGAATTACTTCGTCATGCGTCCACGAAAGGAATTCCAGGGCGGCGCATATTCAGTCGGCGGAATTCTGACTTCAGTGGACCGCTTCAGCGATGACTCACTTATCGATGCGCGACTATCGAGTAGCGCACGATCCGGAGGGATCGACTGGTTCGCGTCGTGGAAAAACCGCGCCTATAGCTTCTGGGGACAGATCGCGGGGTCGGACGTGCGTGGATCGGAGCTGGCGATCCAGCGACTGCAGCGCTCGAGCGCGCGCTACTATCAGCGGCAGGATCGCGACGAAGTGAAGTTCGATCCGAATCGGACCTCTCTGAAAGGCTATGGAGGGTACGCGCGCATCGCGAAAGACGGCGGTGTATGGCTGTGGGAAACATCGGTGAACTACCGCAGCCCGGGCTTCGAGGTGAACGACATTTCATTCCTCAGTAAGTCGGACTACGTGTGGATGAATGCGAACGTCGCACGATCCATAACGAAGCCAGGACCGGTTTTCAGGAACTATTTCGCCGTGCTGAGCTCTCAGCAGGAGCTCAACTATGATGGCGATTTGACCGATCGCGAGTTCGCGGTCGGCATCTTCAGCACGCTGAGAAATTTCTGGGGCTTCTCGGCGTTTACGATCAGAACTCCCGAGGTGTTCGACGATCGTGCAACGCGAGGCGGACCGGTCGTGAAACGATACGGCTACCGATATTACTCCACATCGATCAGCACCGACGCGCGGAACAAGCTTTCGTTCTCGTTCAGCCCGAATTACACGGCGCGTGAGAAACAGGCGGACAATTACAATCTGAATTTCAGCGCCACGTTGAAGCCGTCGTCGAATGTGCAGATCTCTCTCGGCCCGTCGTACGGCAAATCGTGGAGCGTGGCGCAGTTCGTCACGTCCGGTCCGGACTCGACGAACACCGCTTTCTTCGGGCGGCGCTACATCTTCGCCGGACTCGAGCAGAAATCCCTGTCGATGAGCACGCGCGTGAATGTCACCTTCACTCCGGAGCTGACGCTGGAAGGTTATGCGCAGCCGCTGATCGCAGCTGGTGATTATCAGAGGTTCCGTGAGTTCGTCGCGCCTCGTCAATCCGCAATCCACGACTTCACTCCGTCGGAGATTTCGTCGACGACAGTCGGTGGAGCAAGACAGTATACCGTTGATGTCGACGGGCCGGGGCCGGCGCAGGCGATTTCGTTCTTCGATCCAAACTTCAATTTCCGATCGCTGCGCGGAAACGCAGTGCTGCGATGGGAGTACCGGCCGGGGTCGACGCTCTACTTCGTCTGGCAGCAGAACCGCGCAGAATCGGTTCCGCTGGGGAACTTCGTTTTCTCCCGCGACCGTGAGGCGCTGTTCAACACGCATCCCGACAACATCTTCTTAGTGAAAGCGACATACTGGGTCGCGTTCTAAACCCTTACGGCCGCGACGCAAGAAGGCGTCACTCAGCGTGGCGCCTTTTTGTTCGATCGTGTAAACGTGCTAGCCGCTTTCTATCCCGCTACTCGATCCCTTCCTCGTCGTGCCAGCCGAGCTCGCGGTACGCGACAGGTCTAAAGATCAGATCGATGGCAAGCCAGAGCAGCTTCGCAAATGGATACCATCCTATCACGCTTGCAGTAAGGACGATTGCGCCGCCCCATTGAATGGCGGCCCACGGAGGATCAGGCCAGGTCAGGACAAGGACAAGCAGAAACCCGAGCGCAAAGACAGTCTCTACCGCAATCAGGCTCAGTGTGTATGCGCCGAGGAAGTAGTCGCTTTCGCCCCGCTCGAGGTTGAGTCTGCACCGCGGGCAGCGCTCACGAAGGTGAAACCAGTCCTTGAGCACCGGCCGGCCGCCGCAGTGCGGGCAGCGAAGGCGAAGAGCTCGGCCTAGCATCTTTAGCGTGCTGCGGACTGGCATAGGGCAAGGGACAGGCTTGCGTTAACTATGCCGAAATCGAACGGCTAGTTGGCGTTTCCGAACCCGAGCGGGAAAAGGAGTCACGGGAACGGACCCGGCGCTCTGCGATAACTGGCCCGGCTAGCCTGTCCTTGTCTCGGCGCCGCTTTCCATTCGGTGTCGGTATGCGGGCTGGCCGTCGCCGAGTACGCGCGTGAGGAACCGCTGCGCTTCGCCGATCCGCTCGACTTCAATGGCTGTCGCCTCAACCGTCTGCGACATGCGGTCGACTTTCTCGGCGAGGTCATTGAGCATTGGCGGAGGCGCGGTTTTCTTGCGCTCTATGATCGCTACGGCGATCCGCCCCACCCACTGAATTCCAGTGAGGGCGATGACGAAAGCGAAAACCCACCAGATCTCAAAGTCCATTGGTGTCCGATTGACCGATTGCCGCACGCTCGTCCCGGTAACGGGTACGAACAACGGCAATCGGAAGTTTCTTTCAGATCAGGTGGGCCCGGTGTCGGGTCCGGGTTCTGTCGGATTGCTTGGCGTTTCCCCTAACCCGCCACCACCACTTGGTGCGCCCAAAATCGCCTCAGCCGGACTCTCCGTAACGCCCGTGGATGGAGGCTGTGGCGCGACGTGTCCCCTTGCGGCAGCTCTACGTCGCCGCGTTGGGCTTGGCGGTGGACCACCGCGAGGGGATTTCCTGCCGCCCTTTCTCCCGGCACGCTTCCGCCCGCCTTTCTTTGCTGCCCGGCGAGCTGTCTTTTTCCGCGCAGACGATGCACGCTTCGACGCCCTCTTGCGCGCTACCTTACGGCCGCCGCGTGTCCCGCGCTTTCTCGCCGAGGTGCCGCGCCGCCGGGCTCGAGTCGATTTACGCGCGGTGCGCCTTCTCGCTCCACGCTTGCGCGCCGTTGACTTTCTCGCTCGTTTGCGCGCGCCACCCCTCTTCGCTGACGATTTTCTTCCTCCGGACTTTCGTCCTCGCGACCCGCCCCGTCTCTTCCGCACTGCGGCCATACGAGACCTCCTGTCTCTGGATTGATTCTATTGGACCTAATAATTCAGCCTCCCTGCAAGGCTGCAAGTCGGTTCCGATATGACGCTGCCAACGCATCATTTCCGAGCCCGCCGCGGCGTGCTCCCGGACAGCGAGACTCTGCGGCATGTACAAATAGATATACCGCCGGCCACGACGCACCGAAAACGCTCGCGACGTCGAGCGCTCGCTGGTATCGTCCACGCGCAAGAATAAGCTACGTCAGAGACACTTCGAGCTGCGAACCAACTGCGAACTACGAACTCACTGCGAGCTGCGAACTGACTGCGGACCAGGGCGTTTTCCGATTGCAGTTCGCAGTTCGAAGTTTGTAGTATCGATCTGGTTTTCCCCCTGTACGGATTTCGTAAAAATCATCCGTTCGGCCTCACGTGCGACAAACGGTTGCGTAGTACCTAATGTCGAATGAGCAGAAGAGAAAAAAACTGCTCGCTCAATAACGTGAGGTACCAATGACAGCACCATTCCATGAAGGCGACATCACATCGGGCATCTGCAATTCGTGCATGAAGCCCGTGCAGACTCGATTCGAGACGCGCAGCATCAGGCCGCCGAGATCAGGCGTGACTTACTCCAACGTGCTCGTGGGAGTCTGCATCGAGTGCAACTCTCCGGTTGCATTGCCGCGACAATCGATGGCCCAGCTGCTCGAGCTGGTCGGAGGTAAGTAGCGGTTCCAGCGTAATTCGCCGCGATCGCTTGCGGCGGTGATGGATAGATCCGGTGGGGTGGCGCCGAGCGCACGCGGGTCGAGGACCACGAGAGGTGGACTCCGGTATCCGAAATTCGCTGCGAGCGTACCGCTGCCCCACCCTTTTTTCCGGAGCTACGCGCTCGGCGGCCGTACCTCGCTCATGAGTGCGAGGAGATTATCCTCCGAATCTCTGAATGCAACCAGCCACAGGTCGTGATCGGGCATCTTCGCGATCACGTGCGGCTCATCGTCGAAGCGCACGCCCTTCGCCTTGAGCGCCGCTGTCGACGCGTGGATGTCGGCAACCCTGTAGTAGATCACCGACGGATGCTTGAGCTCCTCCTGCTCCGCTCTTGAAAGCATCAGCCTCACTCCGCCGCAGTCAAAAAACGCGAGCCCTCCCGTCTCGAAGAGCATCTTGAGGCCAAGCGTTTCGCGGTAGAATCCGATCGCGCGGGATACGTCCTTTACCGTGACCGCGATCTGGATTATGTCGCTGATGCCGACTTCGTGTTTATTGCTCGCCATGGTCGCTCCTTGTTCGCGCACCTTGAGAACCCGCTCGCAGATCGTTAGCTTTGCTAACGAATATTACAGACCCTGTCGATGAATGGCAAGCCGCTACACCAGACCGCGGATCAGATTCATTCCGCGGCGATCCACCTGCTGCGAGCCCTGAGGCGCGCGGATGAGGCGGCGGGACTAAGCGGGCCCAGGCTATCGGCACTCTCCGTCGTGGTGTTCGCGGGCCCGCTGACGCTCGGAGAGCTGGCGCGTGCCGAGCAGGTGAGGCCGCCCACCATGACGCGTCTCGTGACGGCGCTCGAAAACGCGGGACTCGTCGAGAGAAAATCGGATCCGGACGACGCGCGCCTCACGCGAATCGTAGCCACTTCCCGTGGTCGCAAGCTGATGCAGCGCGGCCGTGAAGCCAGAATAGACGCACTCGTGGAGCGGCTGGATAAGCTCTCCCCCGGAGAGGTCGACATCGTTCGGCGCGCCGCGCCGCTCCTGGAGAAGGCGGCACGCTCTGGTTGAGCGGTGCCCGCGCGTCGTCCGTCGAGCTGCAGCAGCTTCCGGAAAAAGACTGAACGACAGGCCGCCCTGGCGGTTACAATACTGTATGCGTTCAGCAAACCACGCCCACGTCCTGCGGCGCATCGGCGTGCCTTTGTCTCTGGCGGTCGTTTCAGTCGCGATGATTGCGGGATGGATCGGAGTCTCGGCCGATTCGGCGAGCAAGCGCGCGGCCCCGCGCCAGACGACGGGACCAGTCCGCTTGCCGGGAGCGGTGGTAACCGCCCGCGAGCCGACGCTCGCCGAGGTTCTCGATCTCGTCCTCGGCGAATCAGATGAGGCGGACCGCAAGGCCACGAATGCCGGCTACGACCCGAAAGCGGATCCGGAAGTGGGACGAGTGTCGAATGTTCTCATGCGACACACGAAAGATCGTGCTCGCGCAGACCGCATCGCATCGGCGCTCGTTGCCGAAGGCAGAAGGTCGAATCTCGGATCGATGCTTCTCGTCGGCGTTCTCCTCACCGAGAATCCTCTGCTCCAGCCATCTGCGACGAGTCGCGTCGGCGCCCGCGGTCTAATGCAGGTGATGCCCTTCCACGCCGGAAAGTGGGGCTGTGCGTCAGGTGATTTGTTCGAGATCGAATCGAACATCTGTCACGGGGTTCGCATTCTTGCCTCGGAGCTCAACGACGCAGGCGATCTGTCGCGTGCTCTGCTCCGGTACAATGGCTGCGTTCGCGGCACAAATACGCCGGACTGCAGACAATACGCACGGTGGGTTTATCATCGCGCCCATGTGAGCGCCGAGGCAGTCTCGTCGATACCCGGAGTGACTCCATTCGCGGCACTCGACCGCCGCGCCTCCTCAGCCCGCAACAAGACTCTGCCGCAGTAACGGTCGCCGGTCACCGGTCACCGGTCACCGGTGATCTTATCTTTCTATTGTATGACCAATAGCGAACACCCATGACCGCACTGGATCAGCGCGTCGGGAGCGCATTGCCGCGGAGCCTCAGCGATTCTGAGACTGCTCGCATTGATCTTCCTATCACCGGGATGACCTGCGCTGCGTGCGTCAACCGAGTCGAGCAGTCGTTGCGCGCCGCGCCTGGCGTAACGAAAGCCGGCGTCAACCTCGCTACCGCTCGGGCGACGGTAGAGTACCAGCCTCAATCCGCAACGGTGCGGGATCTCATCCATGCGGTTGAGCTGGCGGGCTACGGCACGGCCGGAATTGCCCGCGCAACGTTCGTGGTCGACGACTCTGCGCGTCCATCAGGGTCGGCGAGCCCGATCGAGAAGCAGCTCGAGCGGCTTCCGGGTGTCGTGTCCTCTTCGTTCAACCTTGCAGCGTCGCGGATCGACGTGGACTACGTCGCCGGAAGCGGAGATCCACGCCAGGCGAGAAAACTGCTCGAGGACCTCGGCTACAGTGTCCTGGAAACCAACCAGGGCGATCCGGAAGGCGCGGAATCGTCAGCGCGAGAAGCCGAGTATCGATCGCTGCGACGGAAATTCTGGATTGCAGCTGCACTCTCGCTGCCGGTTCTCGTCATGGCCATGACTCACGGACGAGTTAGCTGGCTCAATTTCAGAGGAGCCGCCTGGCTCCAGCTGGTGCTCACCACACCGGTCGTCTTCTACTGCGGACGCCAGTTCTACCGCGGCGCCTGGGCCGGTCTGAGGCATCGGTCGGCGGACATGAATACGCTGATCGCGTTGGGCACCGGGACTGCGTACTTGTACTCTGTTGTAGCGATGATAGCGCCTTCATGGTTCGTTGATGGCGCAATAACCGAGCATAATGCTTCGGAAGCGGTTATGGCGCCAGTATACTTCGAAGCCGCCGCCGTCATAATCGCCCTCATCCTCCTGGGCCGGCTCCTCGAAGCCCGAGCGAAAGGGAAAGCGTCGGCAGCCATACGGAAGCTCATCGGTCTCCAGCCTCGGACCGCGCGTGTCATCCGCAACGGAACCGAGTCCGAGGTTGAAATCGCTGACGTAGTGCCGGGCGACGTCATCGTAATCCGGCCCGGAGAGAGAATTCCTGTGGATGGGCGGGTTCTCGATGGCACTTCAGCCATCGATGAGTCGATGCTTACTGGTGAAAGTCTGCCCGTGGTCAAGGTAGCTGGGGCAGATGTGTTCGGCGCAACGATCAATGGCACCGGCACATTCCGATTCGAGGCGACACGTGTCGGGCGGGATACCGCGCTCGCGCAGATCGTTCGACTCGTCCAGGAAGCACAAGGATCCAAGGCGCCGATCGCCCGCCTCGCCGACATGATCAGCGGAATCTTCACACCAGTAGTTCTCTGCATTGCGATTGCAACGTTTGCCGCGTGGTTCGTGCTCGCGCCAAACGACGTGCGTCTCAACATGGCGGTCCTGAGCTTCGTGTCGGTGCTGATCATCGCCTGCCCGTGCGCATTGGGGCTCGCAACTCCCGCTGCGATAATGGTCGGTACCGGACGTGGGGCCGAGCTTGGCGTTCTCATCCGCGGCGGTGATGTGCTCGAGCGCGCAGGATCGGTGACCACCGTTGTCCTCGACAAGACCGGAACGGTCACACGAGGGGTACCGGAGCTGACGGAGGTGGTGGCGCTGAACGGCATCCCTGAAAGCGAGCTTCTCCGGGTGGTCGGAAGTGCGGAGCGAAGAAGTGAGCATCCGCTTGCTGAGGCCATTGCGCGAGGCGCAGCACGCCGCGGAATTCAGCTGACGGATCCGGCGAGCTTTCGCGCGATTCCCGGGCTCGGTGTGGAGACTTCGATCGACGGACGCACGATCCTGCTCGGCAACCAGACACTGATGAGCGAGCGCGGCGTTGACGTAAGCGACGCGGCAGGAACGATGGACGAGCTCTCGTCGCGCGGGAGAACTGCCGTGCTCGCTGCAATCGATGGGCGGCTCGCAGGAGTGATAGCAGTGGCCGACGAGGTGAAGCCGTCGTCGAAGGAGGCGATCGCGCGCCTTCGAGCGCTCGGATTGGAGATAGTTCTGCTGACCGGCGACAACAGGCGCACCGCTCAAGCAGTCGCGAACGAAGTCGGGATTCGCCGCGTATTGTCTGAAGTGTTGCCGGCCGGAAAAGTCGAAGAGATCAGGCGACTTGAGCAGAGTGGGGAGAGAGTCGCCATGGTCGGCGATGGAATCAACGATGCGCCAGCGTTGGCGCAGGCGCACATTGGTGTTGCGATCGGCACTGGGGCGGATGTCGCTATCGAAGCATCCGACATCACGCTGATCGGCGGAGATCTTTCGGGCGTCGCATCAGCGATAAGCTTGTCGCGCGCGACGATGCGAACAGTGAAGCAGAATCTGTTCTGGGCATTCTTCTACAATGTCGTCGGAATTCCTGTTGCCGCTGGAATCCTGTACCCGTTGACGGGCTGGTTGCTTTCTCCGGTTATTGCGAGCGCCGCAATGTCGCTCTCGAGCGTTTCAGTGCTGACGAACAGTCTGAGACTTCGCGCATTCGTTCCACCGGCGGGAAGGCTCGCCTGATGGATCTGGCGGAGATCGCGGTCGTAACGGCCGCGGCGATCCTGATCGTGCTCGTGCTGTGGTACTTCTTCGGCGGCCGCCAGGGAGTTGGCAGCAGGTGAAGCGGAGATTCGGCGAGTCGCTTCGCGTAAAGCTTGCTGCCGGCGTTGCCACGTCACTTCTCGTGCTGCTCGTCGGAGCTGCTTCGTACTTCACCGTTGTGCGGGCATCCCGTGCAACCTCGCTCGTAGCTCATGCTGACGAAGTGCTCCTCGAGCGCGAGAGACTTCTGTCGACTCTCAAGGACGCCGAGACCGGCGCTCGCGGATACGTTCTCACGGGTGAGGAGACATTCCTCGATCCCTATTACAGCGCGGTCGAGCAGGTGCCGAGATCTCTCGAGAATCTACGCCGGCTCACAGCGGATCATCCGCGGCAGCAGCCTCGCATCGACACGCTGGAGAGCGTCGCGCGGCAAAGCGTAGAGCTGAACGAACAGATCGTTCGCTTCCGCCGCCGGCAGGGCTTCGACGAAGCGCATCGCCTGATCGAATCCGGCCAATCGAAGATCGTCATGGATCACGCGCGCGCTCTCCTGGCCGAGATCGAATCGGAGGAGCGCACTGTTCTTGCGCAGCGCACGGCGGCGCAGCAAGCGGCGCGTAATCTCGCACTGTTAGTGATCGGCGCGGGGAGCATCATCGCGTTCCTGCTTTCGCTGCTCGTGAATCGCGCGATACGCGGCGATGTGCTCGAGCGCGAGCACCAGGCCGAGCTCATCGAGCGACAGGCGGTGCAGCTCAAGGAGCAGGCGACCAGGCTCTCACGTCAGCTTCGTGAGTCGCGCGATCTGGCCGATCAGCTGACGATGACGAATCAGCACCTGCACGCCGCGAGCGTCGCGACCGGCGAAGCGCGCGCGCGTGCTGAAGACGCGTTGCGTCAGGTCACGACAGCGGAGCGGGAGCAGGCACGCCTCGCGAAACAGAACGCAGCGTTGCTGGAGTCGATCGAGCAGGGGATCTACGGGATGGACATGGACGGCATCTGCACATTCATCAATCCGTCGGGCGCGAAAATGCTGGGCTACTCCCCGGCGGAGCTGATCGGAAAGCAGATACATGCTGCCGTGCACTACAAGCGGCCTGATGGAAGCCCGTACCCGCTCGCCGAATGTCCGCTGTTCGCGGCGATGCAGCAGGGTCGCGGAATTCACGTGGCCAACGAGGTGATGTGGCGAAAGGACGCCACCATGATTCCCGTCGAATACACGCTCGCCCCGTTGGTGGAAGGAGGCGAGCTCAGAGGCTCGGTTGTAGCCATCACCGACATCTCCGAGAGAATGCGGGCCGAGAGGGCATTGCGTGAGAGCGAGGAGCGGAAGGGCGCTGTTCTCCGATCGACGCTCGATTCGATCATCGCAATGGATTCCGACGGCCGCATCACGGAGTTCAACCGGGCCGCCGAAGAAGCGTTCGGGAGGCGAAGGGAAGACGTAATCGGTCGATCGCTCGCGGAGACGATCATTCCTTATCGGTTCCGCAAAGGGCACCGCGATGGACTCGAGCGACATCTCAGGACCGGTGAAGCGCGAGTAATCGGCAAGCGTCTCGAGCTCCCTGCGATGCGAGCGGATGGCGGCGAGTTCATCGCCGAGATCGCGATCACGCGAACCGAAATCGACGGCCGGCCCTATTTCACGGGGGTCGTTCGTGACATCAGCGACCGGAAGCGGGCGGAGAGTGAGCGGGAGCAGCTCATTCGCGCACTGGCGCGGAGCAATCAAGAGCTGGATCAGTTCGCGTACGTTGCATCACATGACCTGAAAGCGCCGCTTCGCGGAATCGCGAACCTTTCACAGTGGATCGAGGAGGACCTGGGGGTCGCGCTCGACGGGGAAGGGAAAGCGCAGATGGAGCTGCTGCGCGGGCGCGTTCATCGAATGGAAGCGCTGATCGATGGGATTCTTCAGTATTCGCGCGCCGGCCGCACGCGCGCAAAGCCGGAGCTCGTGGACACCGGCGCGTTGGTGCGGGATATAATCGAGCTCATGTCGCCGCCGGCTCGGACGAAAATCAACGTTCAGCCGGGCATGCCTACCGTGCAGAGCGAGCGCGTGCCGCTGCAGCAGGTTTTTCTCAATCTGATCGGAAATGCGGTGAAGCACGCTGGCAGGCCGGATGCGGAGATCGAGATAGGCTGGCGGGACGATGACACGATGGTCGAGTTCGCGGTGCAGGACAACGGACAGGGAATCGCGCCCCAGTTTCACGAGCGGATCTTCGGGATCTTTCAGACGCTGGAGGCTCGCGACAAGGTGGAGGGGGCCGGCATAGGATTGTCTGTGGTCAAGAAGATCGTCGAGGCGAAGCAGGGCAGGGTGTGGGTCGAGTCAGAACCCGGAAAGGGCGCTACCTTCAGGTTCGAGTGGCCGAAACGGGAGATCATGGGAGAATGACCTCATGTCGGAGAACATGCTGAACATCCTTCTTGTCGAGGACGACGCAGTCGACGTGATGAACGTGAAGCGCTCCTTCGAGCGCAACCATGTATCGAATCCGCTGTACGTTGCCGGCAACGGGATCGAGGCGCTGCAGATGCTTCGCGGTGATGAAGTGCCGCGCGAGCGGCGTCTCGTGCTGCTGGATCTGAACATGCCGAAGATGAACGGCATCGAGTTCCTCCAGGAGCTGCGCGCCGATCCGGATCTGGCGAGCACCCCGGTCGTTGTGCTGACGACATCCAACGACGATCAGGACAAGATCGATGCGTACAACCTGAACGTTGCGGGTTATCTGCTGAAGCCGGTGACGTTCACGAGCTTTTGCGAGCGAATGGCGACTTTGAACAAATACTGGACGCTGGTGGAGCTGCCCTGACGAATGGATGAGCCGCGCGTAAGAGTCCTGGTCGTCGACGATGACGACGTCGATCGGATGGCGGTGCGAAGATCGCTCCGCTCATCCGGTATAGAGGCCGACGTCGTGGAGGTGGGAGACGCGCGTGGGGCGCTCGAGTCGCTGCGCGCCAATCACTTCGACTGCGCGTTGTTCGATTTCCGAATGCCCGGCAGCGACGGACTCGAGCTGCTGCGCCAGGTGCGCGCCGAAGGCGTGCTGACGCCGGTCATAATGCTCACCGGATTCGGCGATGAGCAGACCGCCGTCGAGCTGATGAAAGCGGGCGCCGCGGACTATCTCCCAAAGAACTCGCTCACTCCGGATCGATTGGCGAAATCATTGCGCTCAGTGCTGAGGCTGCGTCAGGCGGAAATCGAAGCCGGTCGCGCGGAAACTCAGCTGCGATCGTATGCCGCGCAGCTGCGCGAGCTGGCGCAGGCCGCCATCGAGATCAACTCGAATCTTTCTGTCGATGCGATGCTTCAGCTCACAACTGAGCATGCCCGGAGGATTTTCGGCGCCCGTCGCGCGGAAACCAGACTGGAGCCCGCGGAGATTACCGGTGTCGACACCGCAACGACACCCGACGGAGCGCGCATCTGGCACGCCGGCGAGGAAGTCGCATCGCTCACGTCATGGACAGACGTGACTCGTGAGATGCAGGGACTGTCGCTCGAAGCGCTAACCGCGATCGCTCAGGCGGAAGCGGAGCGCGGGACGAGCAGCAGGCTCAGCGCACAGCTCCTCGCGCGAAATGGGCGCTCACTCGGAGTCATCGAGCTCTACGGAAAGAAGGAGGGCGAGTTCACCGATAGCGATCACGCGATTCTGACGCAGCTCGCGCAGATGTGCTCCGTCGCGTTGCAGAACGCTCGACTCTACAAGTCTGCGCAGGACGCAACGCGGGCACGCGACGATCTCGTGGCGATAGTGTCGCACGATCTGCGGAATCCTGTTCACACGATTCACATGGCAGCGTCATTCCTTCTGGAGACTGCACCGCCGACCGATCGCCGGCTTACGTCACGCCGACAGCTGGAGGTGATTCAGCGCGCGGCGACGAGAGCGAATCGCCTGATTCAGGATCTCCTCGACGTAGCGCGAATCCAGGCCGGCGGTCTCATTGTCGATCCGAACCCCGTGAATGCAGCGAGCCTCGTTCAGGAAGCGATCGATAGCGCGACGCCGCTTGCGGGTGCTGCCGGACTAAAGCTCAGTCGAACTGTCGAGGAGCCGGCGCCCGAAGTACTGTGCGATCGCGACAGAGTTCTGCAGGTCTTTGCGAATCTCATCGGCAACGCGATCAAGTTCACTCCGCGCGGCGGCGACATAGCTGTCGGTGCGCGTCCCGAGCTGGCTCTCGAGACTGCCACCTACTCGAACGAGGCGCGATTCTGGATTCGCGACACGGGTCCTGGAATTCCCGCCGAAAACATTCCGCATGTATTCGACCGGTACTGGCAGGCGAAGTCCACCGCGAAGCTCGGCACAGGACTCGGCCTCTCGATAGCGAAGGGGATTGTCGAAGCACACGGCGGCCGCATCTGGGTCGAGAGTGAGCCGGGCAAGGGAGCATGCTTTGCATTCACCCTGCCCGTCGCAAAAACCACATAGAAAATCAGAGATCCGAGCCTCGAGAGGCACAGCCGCTAGATGCGAGTGTAAGATGTCAGATCCAGCGGTCCACCTTGTGCGGTAGGGCTCGATCTCGCAACTGGTCCCTGTGCTTCAGGGATCTTGCATCTCCGATTTTCGAACTTGTTTTCCCTCAATTTTGGAGCTCCTGAATGAAAGGCTTATTGCTGACTATTGCATCGATCACTTCACTGGTATCCGTCGAATCACGAGCGCAAGGCTCGTGGCCGATCGTTTACAAGGTAAGCAGCGTTACCGTTGCTCTCGACACGGCAGGTGTAAACAAAAACGCCGATGGCTCGTATCTGACGAGGACGCGGTGGGATTACACGCGCGATCATCTGCTCGAGAGCAAGCGGCCATATCGTCAGATGACGCAGACGGCACTGCTTCGTTGCACGCCGATGCGCATCAGGCGCCTCACTGAATCGTTCTACTCGGAGACGGGCGCAGTGGTGCGCGAAGGATCGATGCCCGAGCGCGGCGACATTCAGTACATGGCGTGGGACCGGCTCATTCCGCGATCGGATGGATCGCGCGCCGCAACGGCTATCTGCAACCTTCTGACACGACGCGACCGGCGCCGGTAAGGTCGGGCAGCGAACGAGTTCCCGCGAGTCTCCCGACTCGCGGAAACTCTTTCTTGCGCGCGCTCGGCAGCACCGTTCTTCGACTGCGAGGCTGGGAAATAGAAGGAGCATTTCCCGACACTCCGAAATTCGTGCTGATCGTCGCGCCCCATACATCGAACTGGGATTTTCCCGTCGGACTCATGGCCATGTTCTCGCTCCGGCTACGTCTTTCCTACCTGGCGAAACACACTCTCTTCTGGTTTCCGCTCGGCCCGTTCATGCGATGGGTCGGAGGAATTCCTGTGGACCGCTCGGTGCATGCGGATCGCGTGAAGGATGCGATCGAGGAGTTCGGGCGGCACGACCGGCTGATTCTAGTTGTTACTCCAGAAGGTACGCGGAAGAAGGTGCCGAGGTGGAAAACGGGCTTCTATCACGTCGCGGTTGGGGCGGGAGTGCCGATAGTTCCGGTGTCGTTCGACTACACACGGAAGGTCATCACTCTCTGGCCGGCGTTCACTCCGACCGGCGACATCGAGGCTGACATAGAGAAACTGCAGGCGATTTACAAACGCGAAATGGCCAAAAGGCCGGAGAACTTCTGACCGGTTACCGGCGACCGGCTACCGGTTACCGGTTGGCACATTTCGTCGCTCGTCGTGTAGGCACAAGAAAGCCGATGGATTCACACCAATGAAGAAGTTTCTCATATTAGCGGTGGCATTCGCAGCATCATCGACGACCGCTTCTGCGCAGGTAAACTCGCAGTGTCCGCCGGGTGATCCCGGATCCAACACGCGCATTGCGCAGGACGCGTGTCAGAAGGCGATCGACCTGTTCCAGTACGTTGCGCCGCAGCTCGGCGCGCTGCTCGCCGGCGGAAATCCCACGCAGGGACTGACTGGAACACTCGGCGGCGTCGGACATTTTTCTGTGGGCGTCCGCGGCAACGTGATGACGACATCGCTGCCCGAAGTCGACAAGGTTGTTCCTTCGACTACCGGCGCAGTCAGCAGCACTTACCCGCTCAAGGACCAGCTGTTCGGCCTACCGGTCGCTGATGTCGCGATCGGTCTTGTCCGCGGATTCGATCTCGGCCTGACGCAAACGGGCGGTGTGGACCTGCTACTCTCCGGGTCTGTCATCCCGAGCTATGACAAGGGAAGCATTACAGTCGATGTCCCGAGCGGCTCACTCAAGCTCGGATACGGAGTGAAGCTCGGCCTGCTCAAGGAAACGCTGCTGGTTCCCGGAGTATCGTTGTCGGTGCTCACTCGAGAGCTGCCCCTCGTCAACATCACCGGCGAGAGCGGTAACGACCGGCTGATTCTCGACGACGTTCGCGTGAAGTCCACGTCGTGGCGCGCAGTTGCCGGGAAAAGCTTTCTCTTTTTCGGGATCGCTGGAGGATTCGGAAGGGATTCGTACGACAGCAATGCGAGGATCTCGGTCACCGTTGCGCCGCGGCCGCTCACTCAGGGCGGGAGCGGAGGGCCGATTGCGCTGACACAGAAGCTGACGCGAAACAACGTGTTCAGCAGTGCATGGCTCAAGCTGCCGTTTCTGAGAATTGTGGGAGAGCTCGGCCACTCGAGCGGGGGCGATGCGATTGCGACGTTCAATCAGTTCGAGGGCGGAAAACCCAACGACGGCCGAACGTACTTCTCGCTCGGTGCGAGCGCCGGCTTTTAGCTCGTTCCCTATTTGATCCAGTCCCTTACCTGCTGGTAAATCACCGGATCCGTAACGAGCTGCGCGTGCCCAAGACAGGATGTCTGTCTGTTGGTTGCACCCGTAAGCGGAACGCTCGTATCGGGGTTGATCGTTTCGTCGCACGGCGACCACCAGGTGGCGTAGCGAGGAAAGCCGGGCGTCTCGTCGCCGGAGTTGAGCGCGGCGAGAAATGCGGATCCGATCCGCATCTCGACGCATGGAGTGAACGGACACTGGTCCGCCGTGTCGGTCCCGTGATTCGGTCCGCCGAGTGACACCCACGCATCGACCTTCGCGTCGCCGCCAAGGTTCCTCAGATAGTAGCGCGACGACACGCTGCCCATCGAATGCGACACGATGTCGACTTTCGTTGCTCCGGTGCTGGACAGAATGGCGTTGACCTGGTCGCGAATGTCGTCAGCGATCGATGCGTTCGAAGTCAGAAAGCTGTAGTTGTAGGCGTACAGCTCATCGTCTTTCCATCCATCGGCCTTGAACCGGGCAATCATGTCGGCCCAATCGGCCGACGTTCGCGCCCAGCCGTGCACGAACAGAATCGGATCGTGGGCGAGCGTGCTTCCTCCGCCTCCCGGTCCGGATGAATCGCTCGAACAGGCAGTCATTGATGCGAAAACAACACCCAGAATCGTGACTCGAAATCGTGACATTTCTGTAATCAAGCGAGAGGCTCCATCGGCAAGACAGTTTGTGATTGTCAAGGGTAAACAACCAGCTCAGGTGGCAGGCGCCTTGCCGCATGTAACTCCGTTGTTTTCAAACGCGGAGCTCACCAAAATGATGAATACATTGCTGGAATCGAGGCGAAGGAAAAAGCGGAGCGCCGGAGGCACGACCTTCAGCGTGATATTCCACTCGCTGGTCATTTTTTTCGCAGTTTATGCGACGGCTAACGCAGGCGTAAGGGAAACCGACGAAAAGCGCGAAGAGAAGGTCAGATTCGTCGAAATGAAGAAGGAGCCGCCTAAGCCGCCGGAGGTGAAGAAAGAGGAGCCGCCTCCGCCCAAGCAGAAAAAGGCGGAGCCCAAGCAGGAGAACCCGCTTCCTCCAGCACCCAAGGTCGAGATAGCGCCACCAAAGGGATTTGAAGTTCTCAAGGCGCCGGTAACCATTCCGGTCGAGATTCCGAAGGTCGACCTCTCGGCCAAGGCTACGAATGAAGCCGACTTCTCGGGTAAGGGAGTGAAGGGCGGAACCGCCGAGGGTAAGGAAGGGGGCACCGGCACCGGCGAAGGCACGAAGGTCGCCAGCGATCAGCCGTACTTCGAGTATCAGGTAGAGGTCCCGGTCGAGCCGATAGCATCCACCATTCACCCGAAATATCCCGAAGCGCTGAGATCGAGCGGGGTGCAGGGGCAGGTTATCGCGCAGTTCGTGGTGAACGAGAACGGGCGCGTCGACGTCGGAACGTTCAAGGTTTTGAACTCTGACAACCCGGCGTTCACGCAGGCGGTGCGCGAGGAATTGAGCTCGATGCGCTTCAAACCGGCGCGAATCGGAAATCAAACGGTGTCGCAGTTCGTGCAGCAGCCGTTCGTCTTCAAGTTGGATCGGTAGAGCTCCGGACGAACGGTATAGCCCGGGCCCTTACGGCCCGGGCTTTTTTTTCGCTAACTGCGAACTGCGAGCTAACTGCGAACTTCCGACAGACTACGGGGCGATACGCGAGTTTGCGAGTTCCGTGTTTGGTTCGTAGTTCGTAGTTAGTTCGTAGTTCGCAGTTAGTTCGCAGTTCGAAGTGCTTGAGCGTATTTTGGCGCCACACCGATCAACGGATTGAAGCATGTCGTTCAAGCATTCGTTACTGATTGCTTTGTTCGCAATTGCCAGCGATCTGGGCGCCCAGACAACGACCGCGCGTCATGGAGTTCGCACTCCCCGGCTGATCATCCGCGGGGCAATGATCGTCGATGGCAACGGAACTCCGGCGCGCGGCCCCGCTGATATCGTGATCGACGGCAACAGAATCACTCAGGTTGTCTTTCTCGATCCGGTCGCGCTCAAGACTGGTCAGGCGCGTCGCCCAACGGGTGGAACCGAAATCGACGCCACCGGGAAATACGTCCTCCCCGGCTTGATCAACGCGCACGCGCACGTTCAGACCGAACGCGGTGGGATCCCGCAGCCGCTCGACTACGAGCTCAAGATCTGGCTTGCCTGCGGGATCACGACAATTCGCGAAGTCGGTACGGACAGCACTCAGTTCGTGATCGACCTGCGCGGAAAAAGCGGGCGCGGCGAAGTCGCGGCGCCGAGGATCTTTGTGTACGCGCGGTTCTCCAATCCGCCCCGTCCTCAGAATCCAGCCGAGGGTCGACAGCGTGTGCGCGACATCAAGAAGATGGGAGCGGATGGAATCAAGCTCCTCGGCACAGACCGCGACGTAATGCAGGCGATGGAGGACGAAGCGCACAAGCTCGGGCTTCGAATTGCGCATCACGTTGGCGTCGAGGAGACAACCGCGTGGGACGACATCCGCTTCGGCACCACAAGCATCGAACACTGGTACGGAATTCCCGATGCTGCCCTGCTGGACGGTGTGCAGGGATTTCCGTCGAGCTACAACTATCTCGATGAGGTGGACCGGTTCAGATACGCGGGACGTCTATGGAGGGAGGCGGATCCGAAGCGGCTGAGCGAGGTCCTCGATTCGATGATCGCGCGGAAAGTCGCCTGGGTTCCAACGCTCGACATCTATGAAGCGAGTCGGGATCTCCAGCGCGCTCAGACTCAGCCGTGGTTCACGGAATATCTGCATCCCACTCTGGAGCAGTACTTCCGGCCCGATCCGGCGAATCACGGATCGTATTTCCTCGGATGGACATCCACGGACGAAACGTTTTGGAAGGAGAATTACAGAATCTGGATGGCTGCGCTGAGGGAATTCGAACGAAAAGGTGGACTGATTGGTGCGGGCGATGACGCCGGTTTCATTTATCAACTGTATGGTTTCGGACTGATCCGCGAGCTGGAGCTGCATCAGGAGGCCGGATTCCCCACGATCAAGGTCATTCAGCACGTCACCAGCAATAACGCGCGGATTCTAGGGGAAGAGGAGAGGCTGGGACGGGTTCGAGCCGGGTTTCTCGCCGATCTCATTGTCGTCAACGGGAACCCATTGGCCAATCTGAAGGTTCTATATCCAACCGGTGTCGAAGAGATTCAGGGCGGCAAGGCCATTCGCACTGGTGGAATCGAGTGGACGATCAAGGATGGGATCCCCTACAACGGGCCAACTCTGATGGCCGAGGTGAAGGAGATCGTCCGGAAGGCGCGGGCCGACCGTCCGTCGTCGAGCAATCAGGGTCGGTAATAATCATCGAAGCGGCAAGCACCTTGCTTTCACAAATGACAAATCGATCATCGCAATCATTAACTGCGGAGGCAGTATGAAGCGGCTGTTGCTAATCGCCGCGGCGCTTCTCGTCGCGGCGCCACTGGAATCGCAGACGAGTCTTCCAATCCAGAGTCGCAAGCTGGCGAACGGACTGGAGGTGATCGTCATCGAAAACCATGCGGTTCCGATCGTGACGGTGGAGCTCAACGTGAAGAACGGCGCGTACACAGAGCCGCCCGAGTATGCGGGACTCTCGCACCTGTATGAGCACATGTTCTTCAAGGCGAACAAGACCATTCCCTCGCAGGAGAAATATCTCGAGCGGCTGAATCAGCTTGGCGCCCTCTGGAACGGAACCACGAGCGAAGAGAGGGTGAACTACTTCGTGACAGTCGGAGTGGACAGCCTCGTTCCGGCGATGCAGTTCATGGAAGACGCAATTCGATATCCCCTGTTCATGCAGGAAGAGCTCGTTCGCGAGCGGCCCGTAGTGCTCGGCGAATTCGATCGCAACGAGGCGAGCCCGGTGTTTCACCTCGTGCGCGGAGTTGATACTCTGCTGTGGACGCCGGGATTTTATTCGCGAAAAAGCGTGATCGGCGACCGCAACGTGATCATCACTGCAACGCAGCAGAAGATGAACACGATCAAGAATCGGTTCTACATCCCGAACAACAGCGCGCTGATTCTTTCCGGTGATATCACGCCGCAGCGCGGATTCACCCTCGCGCAACGCGTATTCGGCGATTGGCCGCGCGGCGCAGATCCATTCGCTACACCTGCTCCGAATCCGCCACCCTTACAACAGAGGAAAGCCGTTGTCGTGGAGAAGCCGGTACAGGCGGTAACGATGTACATGGCCTGGGACGGCCCAAGCGTGAAGACCGACCCTAATGCGACGTACGCGGCGGACGTGTTGAGCACGGTGATCGGCAATCCGACGAGCAAGTTTTACAAGCGGCTGGTAGACTCGGGCCTCACGTTCGGCACGAGCCTCGGCTACTACACACTGGCCCATACGGGACCGATCCAGGCATTCGCTCAGCTCACTCCGGACAAGGTGCTGGAGGCACAGCGGGCGATACTCGAGGAGATCGGCAAGTTCGCTGACCCTGGATACATCACCGACGCTGAGCTTCAGGCCGCGCGTGAGCAGCTTCGTGTGCAGACGCTGTATCAGCGGGAGCAGTCGTCGGAGTTCGCCCACACGGTCGGCTTCTGGTGGGCGGTCGCGGGACTCGACTATTACCGCAACTACCTTGCGAACATGCAGAAGGTGACTCGCGCGGACATCGCGAAGTACGCGCGGGATTACCTGATCGGAAAGCCGTTCGTAACGGGAGTTCTGATCAGCCCTGACGCGAGTAAGCAGATCGGTCTGACGCCGGAGAAGCTGTTGCAGAACGGAGGCGCACGATGAAACGCGCGCTGATTCTCTCCGCGGCGATGATTGGATGCGTATCGCCCATGGTTGCCGTCTCGCAGACGACAACTCCAGTCAAGTTCGAGGTCGCGGGAATTCCTGTGATCTACAAGCCTGTCCGCGCGAACGACGTGATCGCGGTGAGGATGTATCTGAGAGGTGGCAGCGCGAATCTCACGGCAGCGAACGCGGGAATCGAAGCGCTGATGCTCGAGACGGCAGACAAGGGTACGGCCAAGTACACCAAGGATGCATTCAATCAAAAAGCCGTCGCGACCGGAACGAATATCGGCTCATCTGCGGGCGTCGACTATTCAGTCCTCACGCTGCAGGCAATCAGGCAGCACTGGGAAACTGCGTGGGATCTTTTCTCGCAGGCGGCCCTCCATCCGACGTTTCCATCCGCGGAGCTGGAGCTGGTGAGAGCGCAGATGATCAATGGTGTGCGCAGAATCACCGATGATCCCGATTCCTACCTCACCTATCTCGCGGACAGCATGCTTTACGTCGGTCATCCGTACGCGGTCCGGCCGGGCGGGACTGTTGCCTCGCTGACCGGGATTACGCGCGCGGCGATCGAACAATGGCACAGGACAAGAATGACGAAGGAGAATCTCGTCATCGTTGTCGTCGGGAACGTGAATCGCGCGGATCTCACGCAGAAGATCGCGGCGACGTTCGGAAAGCTTCCCGCAACGGGCGGCGCCGCGATGCGAACGACGGCGCTGGGGACAATTACGCCTGAGCTCTTCACAGTGAAGCGCGAGCTGCCGACGAACTATATCACCGGGTATTTCGCGGCTCCGTCGCCGGCTGACCCCGACTACGCCGCGTTCCGTGTCGCAGTCGACATACTGGGCGACCGGCTATTCGAGGAAGTGCGCACCAAGCGCAATCTCACGTACGCTGTGGGCGCTGGTCTCGAGACTCGCGTAGCGAACAGAGGTCGTTTGTACGTCACTGCAGTTCAGCCCGACACGACGATTCGCGTGATATTCACGGAAGTGCGGCGGCTGCAGAATGAGCCGATTCCGTCCAAAACTCTGGCGGAGAACGTGAACGTCTTCCTCACGAGCTTCTGGGCGGGTCAGCAGACGGCGATGGGTCAGGCGCAGCAGCTCGGGCTCTTCGAGCTCGTCGGCGGCGGATATCAAAACCTGGCGCGGTTCGTCGAGAACGTGAAGCGGGTAACGCCAGCTGATGTAGAACGCGTGGCGAAGCGATATCTCACAAGAGCGCGATTCGTTGTGATCGGAGATCCGAGCAAAGTGACCAGGAGCGTTATTCTCGGACTGTAAAGGGTTACCGGTTACCGGCTCCCGGTTGCCGGCTACCGGCTCCCGGTGACCGGCTACCGGCTCCGGGTGACCGGCGACCGGCGACCGCTTCTTATTCTCCGCTCGGGTAGGTCTCCGGTATTTCGCCGTCCTTGATCGGCTTCAGATGTAACGGATCCACGGCGCGCGTCTCATCGATGTAGATGAACGCATCGTACCGCGAAGGCAGAATCGTGGGAACGTAGTTGCCCCAGTGCTCGGTTCGCGGATTGTAGACAACGCCGATTGCACGGTGACCGCGTGGGCTGGCAAGCTCGCCGCCGGTCGATCGCGAAGCCTCATCGAAGAGAAGCAGCGCATCCTCGGCCCGGAGCGCTTCGCGGAGGGCCGCTTCGGCGCTTTCCTCGCGGGCGTCGGGAACCTGCATTCGCTGCATCGGGGCTCCCCACTCCCGGCCGGCGATCACCGTCCCGCTTCCCGTTCCGAATCCAACCAGGACGACTCCATCGCGCGCGCGTGCCTGACGGACGAGCTGACCAACGTTCACCATTCCTGCGCGCGCCATGTCGGTGAAGCGCGCATCGCCGACGTGCGTGTTGTGCTCCCACACGATCCCCTTTGCGCCCGAGCCGTGATGAGTCATCAGACGGTCGAGCGTCTCGACCATGTGGTAATCGCGAACATTCCACGACGATGGACCGCCGCGCACCATGGTCCGGTAATAGAGCTCCGCATTTTGCGCGACCAGCGCGTTCTGCTCCGCATCGAAGTATGCATCGCGGCTGTCTTCACGGTATCTCGCGCCTCGCTCGCGGAGTGCGCGCAACATTCCTACGGCTTCGTCTTCACACGATGTAGGCACCAGTGCCGTGGCTCGTGCGTATTCCTGCGCATCCTCGTAGTACGGCTCGAAGCAGGCATAGGCCCGACGCGCGGACTTGGCGAATGCGGGATCGATCCTGTCCAGATAACTGACAACCGCATCCATCGATTCCCACAAGGAATAAACATCGAGCCCGTAGAACCCGGCTTTTCGTTCATCCAGGGCGAGATCGTTGTGCTCGCGCAACCATTCAGCGAGGTGCACGATTTCGCGATTTGCCCACATCCATGTCGGCCATCTCGCAAACGCATGCAGCACTTCTTCTGCGCTCTTTCCCTCGACCCCTTTCACATACCGGTTCACGCGCATGCAATCCGGCCAGTCGCCCTCTACTGCGATGAATGAGAATCCCTTCTCCAGGATCAGTCGCTTCGAGATCTCAGAGCGCCACGTGTAAAACTCGGAAGTACCGTGCGTCGCTTCTCCGAGCAGCACGTAATGCGCGTCGCCGATGCGATCGAGCAGAGGGTCGAGATCCTTCGGAGAGTTTAGCGGATGCGAGAGCCGCTGAATCTCGGTGGTAAGACCATCGGTGACGCGTGACCCTCGAGCGCGTGCTCGATCAACCAGGCTCATATCGATATCAGAATGCAAGAATCACGCGACCCCGGCACAGTTCTTACACCCCTCCCAAAACCGATGCCAAAGGAACAGACCAGACCTGACGCGTTGTGAGTTTAGTGTGTTTGCGTTGTCGGCTTTTCAGTGGCTGATGGCGCCGAAGGACCAGTTGACAGGGAGACCATAACGCCGGGCGTATATTCCATCTCAGCCACTGGTCCTTCCAGCTACAAGTCCGACAGAACGGAATAATGGAGAACGCAATAACGGTTAACTCACAGCGTGAGTTCAAACCCCGCAGTTCCTCCTGTAACTCCTGATTCGTGACGCCAGTCAACTGGGACTGCCTCGCTTTCGATGCGCTAAGCAATGCGCAATTGTACGCGATCCTCCAGCTGCGTCAGCGTGTCTTCGTCGTCGAACAAACTTGCGCGTACCTCGACGCCGACGGATACGATGCGGCCTGCCTGCACTTGATGGGCTGGGACGCCAATAGCGACCAATCTCTGATCGCCTATGCTCGACTCATCCCGCCCGGAATCAAATACGCACAGGCTTCGGTTGGCCGAGTGGCAACCCATCCGGACTGGCGCGGCCTCGGATTCGGGAAGGAGGTCATGGCCCAGGCAATGGAGAGGTCACGCGCCGCCGGCTGGATGGGGCCGCTCATTATCCAGGCACAGATCTATCTCGAGACCTTCTACGAAGGATTCGGATTCAGACGAATCACCGAACCGTACATCGAGGACGGCATAACTCACGTGGACATGCTCGTTGAATAGCGAGCGACTGCGTGCCCTCTTCGAGTCGGCTGCGACCTTCGAGGATCTACTGGCGCGGCCGAAGACGAACGGCGACTTGTGGGCGGCGATCTACGCACGGGCCGCCATCAAGCCGGAATCCATTGCTCGAATTTCTCGGATAGTCCGCACATGGCATTTCCTCGTGCTCAGCGAAGATTGGTGTGGCGATTCGATCAACATATTGCCTGTTATTGCGCGATTCGTCGAAGCCGCTGCATCGGTCGATATGCGGATAATCGGCCGCGACGATCATTCGGAACTAATGATTGAGCACCTGACGGGAGCCAAACGCTCGCGATCGATACCGGTCGTGATACTTCTCGACTCCGACTTCATGGAGCAAGCCTGGTGGGGTCCTCGTCCTACAGAGCTCCAGGACTGGGTCGTGCGGGAAGGTCTCGCGCTTCCAACCGTTGAGCGGTATCGTCAGATACGCACGTGGTACGCCCGCGACAAGGGTCAGACCATCGTCACTGAGCTGCTGCAAATGATCGAGCGACTTGACGGGCGGAATGGAAAAACGGCTGACTGAGCTTCTCGATTGTCTGGATTCGCGGAGGGCGCGGCTTCTCGCAGCCGTCGCCGACGTGAACCCCGATATCGCCGAGTTACGTCCGCGGGACGATGCGTGGTCTGTTGCGCAGGTGGTGGCACATCTCGCGATCGTCGAATCAGGCGTCGCAAAGCTGGTCGAGAAATCGGTCAAATGGGCGCGCCAGAACAACATCGGCGCCGAGTCATCCGACGAGTCGATACTTGGCAGCCTCGACGCGCGGAATATTGTGCTGTACCCCGAGAAGATCGAGGCGCCGGAGGCTACCACACCGCCGGCGGATGCAAAGCTGGAAACGTCGCTTGCGGCGCTCGCCGCTTCGCGCGTTGCGTTGAAACAGGCGCTGGAATCGGGTGACGGACTCGATCTTTCGCAGGTCAAGCGACCGCACCGGATACTCGGCGAGCTCAACATCTACGAGTGGGGCCTGTTCATCGCGCAGCACGAAGAGCGTCACGCGAGACAGATCACTGAGACGATAAAAGCGGTCTGCGCAGAGGCTGTGCAGACTGCCCCAATCGTTTGATCACGCCATGAAGTGGATCGCGATAATAATCGGCGTCATCGTATTGCTGGCCATGGCGGTCTACGCATTCGGGGCGACGCTGCCCGTCCAGCATACAGCGAGCCGAAGCGCTAATTTTGCCAGCCCGCCGGAGGCGATCTGGGCGGTAATTACCGATCCGGGGCGGTTTACGTCATGGAGGAAGGACCTGGACTCGGTGGAGGTCCTGACCCCGCGTAACGGTCATCCGACGTGGCGCGAGTTTTCCAGAGGGCAGCGGATAACATTCGAGATAACCGAATCGGAAATGCCAAGACGATTGGTTGGGACGATAACTGACAGAGGATTGCCATTCGGAGGCTCGTGGGAATACGTGATCGCGCCCGCCGGCTCGGGCAGCAGGGTCACGATCACCGAGCATGGCGAGGTCTACAATCCGATATTTCGATTCGTGTCGCGTTACGTGATGGGTCAGACGAAGACCCTCGACTCCTATCTCACCGCGCTGGCGGCGAAACTTGGCGACCGGTACACGCCCACAGACTGACGGCGACGGCCTGGACGACGCGCTCGCCCCGCCGGCCTCCGACTTCGAGACACTCTCGAAAATCGAAGTGCTCGACGATCTCGAGGGCGTCGTTGCCAAGCTGATGGACGCGCACGAATCAAAGCGCGTTCTCTGGTACCCGTCGGAGCTCCTCGATCCGAAACCTGGAGAAGATCCGGACAACCATCTTCGCGTTTTGCGAGAGCGCGCGCGCGGGATCAGTGATCCCACCTGTGTCGCACTTGCGCTGAATCTCCTGACTGAAGAAGGCCTCCCGCATTTCCACCGCATGCTTGCCGTATATCTCGGCGACGACAGCCACTGGCGGCGCTGGAACAACCTGTGGACGGCCGAGGAGGACCGGCACGGTGTGATCCTCCATGATTACACGCGTGATGCACAGCTCTTTGACCGCGTCGTGATCGAGAAGATGCAGTTCGAGTATCTCCGCGCCGGATTCCACCCCGGATGGGATCGCGATCCTTATCGCGTCTTCGTTTACACGTCGCTTCAGGAGAGAGCGACGCAGGTGTCGCACTTCAACACCGGCAAGCTCGCCGCGGAGGCAGAGCCGACAATCGGGATCGTGTTGTCGAACGTCGCGAAGGAAGAAGCGCGGCACTACACCTTCTATAGAACAGTCTTCAAGGAAGTGTTGAAGCGCGATCCGAATCAGGGGCTCGAGTCGGCAGCGAAGATAATGCCGGCGATCGACATGCCTGGCGTGAGCATGCCGCATTTCCGGGAGCTGGCCGACGTGGTGAGACGAGCGGGTATCTACGGTCCGCGTGATTACCTCAA
>DATBRZ010000076.1:0-8430 GCA_036560025.1 Gemmatimonadaceae bacterium
TCGATTCGACGGTGTTGAGCGTGAAGGGTGGAGCAGCCGTCGTCGTTAATCCGGCTGTGAATGACAGCACTGAAGTACGAACGATTGGCCCGTACGCCGCAATCACAATTCCGCATCAGGAATCCACAGGCGACCCACGGACGCATCTCATCACGATCAATCCGCGCGCTGGTACGTGCATCGTCGGAACGAATCTCACGCAGCACGGCCCGTGCTTCGAGTTCTCGGCGAATCCTCATGTAACTCAGTTCGATCCACGAGTTCTACTCGGTGTCTGCCAGCCCGAGTTGGAAACGCCGTTCTCAGTTCCTGGAGCGCTGATCGCGGCGCTCGGCCACCAGCCGACGCCGACCGGTGCGGCCAGCATCATTGCGTTCAGAGCCTATCCATTGTTCTGTGGACACGAAGGTCCGATTGCGCAAGGCTCGTGGACCGGCGGTTGGAGCGGAATCAAGACGCGACTCGCGTACCTCGTGCATGAGGCACTGGTGCCCGAGCCTGCGTACGCTTCACACACCGGCATCGGTGGAACGGGCGGCGGGATCAGTCCGTTTGCCGGCGTCGATCGCAAGATCTTTTTCGGCACGTTCTCCGCCGACCAGGTGAACCAGTTCCCCGGAGACCCGGAGCGCGGAATCTGGACGAGCTTCATAAGGCCGCCGGGGTCGATCCTCGTGCAGAACGGATTGGGAGACCTGACCGGAAAGGTGGTTGTGTTGAGTCAGGCCGGCGGCAACTGCGACAAGAAGTGCGGTGGCTTGGAGCTGACGGCAAACGTAACGGCGTCGAACGGACTCACTGCATCGACGGGAGTGTACGACATCCTGTTTGACGCGGTTAACGATGCGCCAACCGTGAAGTCTGCGCCGATCGTTCTGCAGAGCACGACGGGGAAGGAGCTGGCGCGGATTACTTTCGTTTCGAAGTCGAATCAGAATCAGATTTTGTTCAACAACGATGCGACGCCGGTGGGGATCTGGGTGCAGCATGTGCATCAGACTTTCCATTTGATCGTTGATTTCACTGCAAGCCCTGCGAACGTGACCCTCGAGATCAATGGAGTTGAAGTCGTCACAGACCGGGCTTTCTTCAGCTCGCAGGCGACAAACATCGGATCGCTCGCGGCAAAGTTCACGGGAATCGACTCCGGAATCTTCGGCTGGGATAACCTCTCGATCGAGCGGCGACCGGACGAGCAGTAATCGACGAGATTCATACTGTACAGGGGGCCGAAAGGCCCCCTCTTTTTTTAGCTTTCGTGAACGGCACTACCGGGAGAACCGAATGAAGATTGGAATAGTCGGAAGCGGAGATGTCGGTCGAAGACTAGGCAGCGGGTTCATCTCGCGCGGTCATCGGGTGATGATCGGCTCGCGTGATGTCGGGAGTGACAAGCTCACGCAATGGAAAGAAGACAACGGCAATGCAGCGTCTACGGGCTCATTCGCCAACGCCGCCCGCTTCGGCGAGCTCCTTGTGCTCGCAACGAGATGGAGCGGAACCGAAAACGCGATCAGGCTCGCAGAGCTGGCGAACTTTGCCGGAAAGGTGCTCATCGATGCAACTAATCCGCTCGTCTTCGAGGAGGGAAAGCTTCCACGCCTCGCGCTTGGTTACACTGATTCAGGCGGCGAGCAGGTGCAACGCTGGCTGCCGGACGCGAAAGTAGTGAAAGCATTCAACACGATCGGCAACGCACACATGGTGGATCCTGAGTTCGCTCACGGACCGCCGACGATGTTCTATTGCGGCAACGATGCGAAAGCAAAGGATACCGTCGGCGGAATCTGCAAGGCATTCGGACTCGACACGGTGGACTGCGGGCTGATCGAAGCAGCACGCGAGCTGGAGTCACTGTGCATTCTGTGGGTTCGAATCGGCTTCCTTACCGGAAGTTGGAATCACGGATTCAAACTGCTGCGCAAGTAGTTAGTACGGAATATTGAGCGGGATTCCCAGAATGTTGCGCACCAGAAATTCAACTGAGAGCATCACAGGTATCACGCGAAACCCGATGAGTATCGAGCGCGAGCGTCTGAGCCTTCTGCCAGACCTTGAGATTCTTGAAGTCGCTCACCCATTGATGATGAGCGCAAAGAGATTCTCATCTATCAGCCAATCACATGCATCAAGCATTATTTCATCGCATGCGTGCCTGAAACCTCAGCTGCAACCTCGTAACCTGGATGCCTCACGCCTCGGACCTGTGATTCTCTCTTTTGACCTTGTGTCGACACGGAAGACCGATGCGATGCGATGTAGTTCATTCGCTTGCTCGTGATTCGGTGCAGGTCTAACTTCCACCGCGCTCGATCCCCTTTTTCGCTCCGATGCAGGAATACAAGCTCTCAGCCGTCCCGCGCCGCGGCGAGAAGATCACTTTCGCCGACGGCAAACTCTCAGTTCCGGCTCGGCCGATAATTCCATTCGTCGAGGGCGATGGCACCGGCCCCGATATCTGGCGTGCATCCGTGCGCGTCTTCGATGCGTCGTTCAAAAAGGCGTACGGGGACGAGCGCGCAATCGAGTGGATGGAGGTCTACGCGGGCGAGAAGGCCTACAAGCACTTCAACGACTGGCTCCCCCAGGAAACGGTGGACGCGATGCAGGAGTTCCGCGTCTCGATCAAGGGACCGCTCACGACACCAGTCGGCGGCGGCATCCGGTCGCTCAACGTCACGCTGCGTCAGGTGCTCGACCTGTACGCGTGTATCAGACCCGTTCGTTACTTCGAAGGTGTCGGCGCACCGGTGAAAGAACCGGAGAAGGTCGACGTAGTGATCTTCCGCGAAAACACTGAAGACGTGTACGCAGGTATCGAGTGGAAGGCGGGATCACCGGAAGCAACGAGGATTCGAGATTATCTGCACACCGAATTCGGCAAGGACATTCGCGAAAACTCCGCGATCGGTATCAAGCCGATGTCCGAATTCGGGTCGAAGCGGCTGATCGAGATGGCCATCCGGTACGCGATTCAGAAATGTCGGGAGTCGGTGACTCTTGTTCACAAGGGCAACATCATGAAGTTCACCGAGGGAGCGTTCAGGGACTGGGGCTACGAAGTGGCCCGCGAAAAATTCCCGGATGCAACGGTGAGCGAAGCCGATTTCGCCGTCGGAAAGGACTCGCGCGCAGATGCTGTCGTGATCCGCGATCGCATCGCCGACTCGATGTTCCAGCAGTTACTCCTCAGGCCGTCCGAATACGCGGTAATCGCGACTCCGAATCTGAATGGAGATTATCTGTCCGACGCTGCAGCAGCACAGGTTGGGGGACTCGGGATTGCTCCGGGAGGAAATGTCGGCGATGGAGTGGCCGTATTCGAGGCAACTCACGGAACCGCGCCAAAATACGCGAACCTCGACAAGATCAATCCCGGCAGCGTGATCCTTTCCGGAGTCATGATGCTCGAGTATCTCGGATGGACGGAAGCCGCGCAGCTGATCGTGAAGGGGATGGAAAACGCGATCAAGTCGAAGCGCGTGACGTACGACCTCGCGCGACAGATGAAAGGAGCAACCGAGGTTTCGACGTCCGTGTTCGGTGACGGCGTGATCGCGGGGATGAGCAGCTAGGTGGCGCTGGAAGTCACCATCAACGCGGGTTCGCCCGCGACCTCGGCCGCGCCTTTGCTTGCCGTCGCCCTCGACGATTCGCTGAGTTTGCCTGAGGCGATCGCTGAGCTCGATAGTGCCGGAGGAAACGGAATTCGTCAGGCAATCGACACACGAGAGTTCCGCGGCAGCCGCGATGAAGTTCTTCACATCACTAGCAACTCGGGGGGAGCTCGACGAATAGCTCTTATCGGAACGGGCAAGTCACCCGATCGAAGCGGCTCGCTGCGGAGAGCGGCGGCCATAGCGGCGCGACAGGCCGCAAAGCTTGGCACGGGCGCCGTCACTTTCTTCGCCCCCGATCTCACAGAGCGTGACGTCGAGGGTGCTGTCGTAGGGCTCAATGCCGGCTCGTGGGAATACAAGGAGTTGAAATCTCCTCCGCCGGAGGCGGAACAAAGAGTATCGGTCTCGCGAGCGACCGTGGTCGCGCCGGACAATGAAGCATCTCGACGCGGACTCGCCACGGGGATGGCGATTGGCGCGGGACATGGATTGGCGCGAAGGCTCGCGATGATGCCGGGCAATCTCTGTACACCTGAGTACCTAGCGGACACTGCCCACGACATCGCCGCGCGTCACGGAATGGAAGTCACGGTGCTCGGCAGAGGTGAAATGCAGGCTGAAGGAATGGGCGCATTCCTCGCAGTCGCGCAGGGAACACCGCAGGATCCGAAGCTGATCGCACTGGTATACAAAGGCGGAGCCGACGGAGCAAAGCCGATCGTTCTCGCAGGGAAGGGACTCTGCTTCGACAGTGGAGGCATCTCGATCAAGCCAGCGCAGTCGATGGAGGACATGAAGTACGACATGTGCGGTGCCGCGGGCGTGCTCGGCGCGCTCGAAGCGATCGCGCGGATGCGGCTTCCGATCAACGTCGTCGGACTCATCGGGTCAACCACGAACATGCCTTCAGGCACAGCTGTTAATCCGGGCGATGTCGTTCGCAGCCACCTCGGCAAATACATCGAGATCATCAATACGGATGCGGAAGGAAGACTCGTTCTTGCAGACGTTCTCTCTTACGCGCGACGATTCGATCCAGCAGTCGTAGTTGACGCGGCGACTTTGACAGGGGCCTGCGTGATCGCTCTTGGGCACACGGCAACCGGCGTTTTCGGACTCGACGAGGGCCTCGTTGCCGAAGTGATCGCTGCAGGCAAACGAGCCGGCGAGCCCGGATGGTCGATGCCACTGTGGGAGGAATACCGGGAGCTCATCAAGTCCGATGTCGCTGACATCAAGAATTCCGGCGGACGTCCCGCGGGCGCGGTCACCGCAGCACTGTTCCTCAAGGAATTCACCGACACGTATCCGTGGGTCCACCTCGACATCGCCGGTACGGCTTACTCCGAGACTGACCTCGTCGCGATTCCCAAGGGCCCGACCGGGGTCCCTGTTGGAACCTTCGTCGAGTTTGTGCGAGGACGAGTTTCCTGAATCGATTCCGTAGAGCTGCAACAGGCTGCGCTCGCCTCGGCCTGGCCGGGGCGTTTTTCTTGATTGTCACACCCGCTCTCCGGGCGCAGGTAGTTCCACCGCCTGGAAGCGAAGTTCCGATTCCGCCAAAACCCAAGACCGACACCACGGGCGCGGACACGATTCGCGTCAAAACAGACACGATCAAGCCGCCGATTGGTCGCGCGAAGGACCCGCGCACCGCTGACATCGGACCGCAGTACACGTGGAATCGTGACGAGCTTTTTGCCAGCGGCGCCTTGAATGTGGCGGAGCTGATTGAGCGTGTTCCGGGTGCGACATCATTCACCACCGGCGGTCTCAACACCGCGAAATTCATCGGCGTCAACGGCGATCTAAACAGAGTTCGCATCTTCTACGATGGAATCGAGTTCGATAATCTCGATGCGAAAACGGCACCGCTTCTCGACCTCAACTCCATCCAGCTCTGGACGCTGGAGTCAGTCAGCATCGAGCGCGCAGCGAATGAGCTGCGTGTTCATCTGAGAACGTGGCAGGTAGACCGCACTGTTCCCTACACGAGGGTCGACGTCTCTACCGGCGATGAGAACACTGACATCTATCGCGGATTCTACGGGAAGCGGTTCGGCGGCGGGCAGGTGCTGCAGGCGGGCGCGAATCAATACGGTAATACGGCCAGGTACGGCGGTGGGGGAGATGCTCTGTCGATCTTCGCGCGAATAGGAACTGCCGGTAAGCGATGGAGCGTCGACGCCGCCGGCGTAACGACGAATCTCACGCGAACGAGCCAACCATCGTTTGGAGCCGGCTCGCCGATTCCTTCGTTCGAGGCATCACATCGCTTGGTCTATCTACGCGCCGCCTACGGAAACGTAGCTGACGGCCCGTGGGCGGAAGCAATTGCATCGACACAACGGCTAAAGGACAAAACCCCCCGCGCCGCTTCCGACTCGAGCGAGACTACGACTCGTCGAAATCAGTTCATTCTCACCGCTGGCCTCACGCGCGGACCCCTTCGCGCCTCAGTCAGTGATCGAGTTCGCGCGGTGTCAGGCGATGTCTTCCACTCACCGGCAGGCCGCCTCGAGTTTTCACAGCCATTCGGCATTGCCGGCCTCTTTTTGGAGAGCGACGGGCTCACCTCCACATCCCGCGCCGATGCCATTTTCCGGCTGAATCCTATCGGCGGGGTTGCTATCGCAGGATCGTTGTCGAGAATCTCGCCGGACAGCGGCGCTGCTATGACTGCGCTCAGACTCGAAGCCGGAATGAGGATCAGAAATCCGTGGCTTTCGGTAGGATTCATCACTCGTGATACCGCTTCACTGCCGGGCCTCCGCTACGTCGATGCTGCATACATTCCCACCGAAACTGGGAAGCGGAGCGGACTGTTCGTCGCGCTGCGTGGCCCGTTATATCGTCAGCTCGCGATCGATGTCGTTGCTACCAGATGGGATTCGGTTGACACGTTCCGGCCGCGGTTCCAGGTGCGCAGTGAATTGAGCATCAATACGAGCTGGCTGTCGCGATTCCCGAGCGGGAACTTCGGGCTGCACGCGTCGGTGGTATATGACTATCGTGGAAGAACAGCATTCCCCACTGCGGCGGGCCCACGACTGACTGCGGGAAGCAGCATCTTTTCCGGTGTGCTCGAGATACGCATCTTGAGCGGCGTCGCGTCGTATCGAGTTACGAACATGGGGTACGCCGCATATCAGCTGGTCCCCGATTTCTACATGCCTCGCACCATCCAGATTTACGGCCTCCGCTGGGCGTTCTGGAATTGACTTACTGGCTTTGGTCTCTACCTTAGCGCCGAGCCATGATCTCCAGCATGACCGGCTTCGGATCAGCCGAAGGCAAGGTTGGAGCCGCGCGCGTCAGCGTCGAGCTGCGCACGGTCAACCATCGGTTCTTCAATCCTAGTATCAAGCTTCCCGCTCCTTTTGCGCGATGGGAAGGAGACGTGCGCGAGCTGCTGCGTCAGCGAATCTCTCGCGGACATGTTGCGTTGACCGCGCGACTCGATCGCGATCCATCGCGCAGCGGTGGCATCGATGAGGAGCGTTTCGCTCAATACGTCAGTGTGTTGCGTGCTCTACAGGAGCGACATGGGTTAGGCACGTCGCTCGACGCCGCAACGATCCTATCGCTTCCGGATGTCGTCAACAGCGGCGGAGAGATAAGCGAAGACGGTACCGCTGAAGAGCTCTTATCCATTGTCGAGCGAGCATTGGATGCCTTGCGTGGGATGCGACGAGCTGAAGGAGACCGGCTCGTTGGGATGTTGACTGAGCGCATTGGCGTGGTCGATCAGGCGGTTCAAAGGATCGCGGTTCGCGCGCCGATTCGACTTACAGAGCACGCCACGCGTCTCAAGAAATCAGTTCGCGAGCTGGCGTCGGGGGTGAACGTCGATCAACAGCGCCTGGCGGCCGAGGTCGCGATCCTCGCAGACCGACTCGACATTTCGGAAGAGGTGGAGCGCTTCAACGCTCACATCTGTGCTTTCAGGCAGATAGTCGGCGATGAGAATGCGGAACCCGTCGGAAAGCGGCTCGGATTTCTGCTTCAAGAGATGGTGCGCGAGGCGAACACCACTGGAAGCAAGGCGAGCGACGCTGTCATTCTCGCCGAGGTTGTGACAATCAAGGAGGAGCTGGAGCGAATCAGGGAGCAGGTCGAGAACATCGAGTGAGGGCATTCCCGCTGATCCTCTCCGCGCCTTCCGGAGGAGGGAAGACGACCATCGCGCGGGAGCTTCTAAGACGACGGCCTGACCTCGGCTATTCGGTCTCATGCACAACGCGGGCGCCGAGGGAAGGCGAGCGTAACGGCGCAGACTACACATTCATCTCCCGCGACGAGTTTGTCTCCCGCCGCTCCAACGGCGAGTTCGCCGAGTCGGCCGAAGTGCACGGGGAGCTTTACGGGACGCTGCGCAACGAGGTCGACCGGATTCTGAAGTCGGGGCGCCATGTCGTAATGGACATCGACGTGCAGGGAACCCGGCAGTTCGCGGCGGCGTACCCGGACGCCGTGCTCGTTTTTCTTCTTCCCCCCAACCCGGAAGTGCTCGTTGAGCGGCTCAGGGCGCGCGGAACCGAGACCACCGCCGAGCTGGCTAGGCGGCTCCGAAATGCGATCGGAGAGGTTCAATCCGTAGGTCTATATCATTACGTTGTAGTCAACGATGACCTGGAACGAGCCGTAAAGGCTGTTTCGGGTATCGTCGACGCCGAAACTGCCCGGACGGGCCGATCGGCTGGCTTGAGCGATCACGTAGGCCGACTCGTTGCCGGTCTGGAGCGAGAAATCGAGGCCATCGAAGGGAGATCATAGATCGATGCAGGTTTTCATACCGAACGAAGTCGCA
>DATBRZ010000077.1:0-10840 GCA_036560025.1 Gemmatimonadaceae bacterium
CAGGACGCGCGTGGAACTGACGCCGGAGTTAGTGAGCCAGCTCGTAGCGCGGGTTTTCTCGGCGAAAGATCAGGCCACTGCTCTCGAGATGCTCGACAGTTACGGCGCGGCAGCACACGAGCGAGAGCCCGTGCGAGTCCGCGTTGCGCTGCTCAAGCTCAGTAATGGCAAGCTGAGCGAGCTCGAGCACCTGATCGCTCACGCCCGGCAGGACTATCGCGACGTGCTCGCGTGGGCCGAATTTCCACAGGAGCTGGAGCAACCCACGTGGCAAATGCCCGCGGATCGCGTCGCGCAGATTCGCGGCGCCGATCGAGCTCAATATCTGGAGTGGCTCAAGGCACACACGAGTCTTTGAGCACACAGTTCACAATTCATCGAGGGATGTGGAGCATGCTTCTCGGACTTCGCACAGTGGTTTTCAAGGTGACGGATCTGACGCAGGCAAAGGCATGGTATCGTGACGTGTTCGGCATCACGCCGTACTACGACCAGCCGTACTACGTCGGGTACAACGTCGGCGGTTACGAGCTCGGTTTGGATCCGTCGACGAAGGATCAAAAACCCGGACCGGGTGGCTCAGTCGCCTATTGGGGCGTGAAGGATCTTGCGAGTGCGATGGCGCGTCTGACCGAGCATAAAGTCGAGGTGGTGATGCCCCTGCAGGATGTTGGTGAGGGCATTCGCGTTGCTACAATCCGCGACCCCTTTGGGAATCTGATCGGACTTATAGAGAATCCGCATTTCAAGTTGCCGGATACCATTCCCAACGAGTAACACTTGCGAGGACTGCGGAGTCAGGACTTTGCGGCCTCAGGACTAACAGCCATGCAAGTGAGTTATGATCTGACTCGCGATGATCTGTACGCATTCCAGTGGCGTGCGAGCCATCGGGCGCCGATCGCGAAAAGGTCGCGGCGCAATCTCTACCTCTATCTGTTCCTCGCGCTGTTCCTGCTGGCAATAGTGCCGGCGATAAGTGCCGAGGGATTCACGGTCTCTGACGTGAGCTTCAGTTTTCTCTTCATCTCATTTCCGATTGTCGCGTCAATCGCGTGGCTGCTCGAGAAGCGTATGATGCGCCGGACAATCCTCACGCTGCTCAAGGAGGAGGAGCCGGAGAAGGGGCAGCTCGGGGCGCACGCGATTACTCTGGACGACCACGGTGTGATGGAAACGACTGCGGTAGGTGAGATGCGGGTATCGTGGCACGGAATCAACAGGGTCGAGGAGGACCCGAATTACATCTACATCTACACAGCCCCAGCCGCAGCATTCGTGATTCCCCGCCGAAGTTTCGCGAGCCCCGAGGAATCGAACGACTTCTATCGGTTCGCCAGCTCGCACAGCCAGTTACGCTAGCAGGCGCTGGTGCTATTCCGGGTGGCAAAGCTCCTGCATGTGAGACCGTCCATGAGCTTTGCAACCAACGGGCTTAAGACAGTCCCGGGCATCGCGCTCGTCGTGGCAGCGATCGCACCCGAAACGCTGGACGCTCAAGGTCGCTCCAGCAGAAGCGCCCGCGCGGACACGGTTGTTCAGGCCCACAAGGAATACGACGCCGGGTCACTGCACCGTTCTCTGTTCGGCGATAACTATCGCGATCTATGGGCGATGCCGATCAAGGTTCCATTTCTCGACCTCGCTTCCTTCGGCGGCGGGCTCACGGCATGGAAAACCGGCGGTGGACGGTCGACAAAAACTCTGCGAATGCTCGGACCGGACAGCGCACAGTACGTCTTCCGCCCGCTGTACAAGAACCTCGTCGACCTTCCACACGAGTTCCGTCACACGATCATCTGGAAGCTCGTACTCGACCAGCGAAGCGCATTGCATCCACTGGCCCCGCTGGGTGCCCCGCCTCCGCTCGCCGCGACCGGCGTGCTGCACCCCACTCCCAGAGTGTTCGTCATGCCGGACGACTCTGCACTCGGCGAGTTCAGGAAAGAGTTCGGCGGTGTCGTCGGCACGGTAGAAGAATTTCCCGACGTTCCCGAGAAAGGGTTCGCATTCGCCGGCGCAACAAAGATCATCAACGGCGACGATCTGCTTCTGCGAATCAATAAGGACCCGGCCGAGCAGATCGATGCCCGCGCGTTCCTGACGGCGCATCTGGTGGACCTGTTGCTTGGAGACGCCGATCGTCATGCCGATCAATGGAAGTGGGCGCGCTTGCAGAAAGAAGGTCCATGGGTTCCGATCCCGCGCGATCGCGACATGGTGTTCGTTTCGTACCGAGGACTCCTGCCGAAGATCGCGCGGATGATGTCACCTGCTCTTGTCAGCTTCGACAGCGCGTATTCGCCGCCGCCTGCCCTTTTTCACAACGCGATCGAGCACGACCGCAGGCTCCTTTCCGGGTTGGACAAGCCCGTCTGGGATTCGATCGCAGCCAGCGTAAAGCGAGCGCTCACAGATTCCGTGCTGCAGGCCTCGGTGCGAGCGATGCCCCTCGAATACGCTCAATCCTCTTCCGAAATTCTGAGAAAGCTCAAAGCGCGCAGGGATGATCTCCCGGCAGCCGCCGAGAGCTACTATCGATTTCTCGCGACTATCGTCGAGCTGCATGCAACCGACACTGCGGATCGCGCGCTTGTCACCCGAGTCAATGATGGACTGGTCGACATTCGCATTCAGTCCGGTAACAACCCGCCCTGGTTCCAGCGACGTTTCGATGCCCGAGAGACGGAGGAGATCCGTCTCTACCTGCACGATGGCGACGATAGCGCGACCGTCACCGGCAACGTGCGCGGCAGCATTCCGGTCAGGATCATCGGTGGAAACGGCGACAATGTCCTGGTCGATTCGTCGACTGTCGGCGGGCGACGCAATCCAACGTACATATACGAAGCAGGGCATGTCACCGGAGTGATGTACGAGCCCGATAGTGTGACGAAGCTGAAAGCCGACCTCGATGAAGGTGAGCTGCCGTTCAACCGCAGGCCGTGGCGCCGTCTGTACGGAAAAGTGAGACAACCTCAGAAGGATCGCGGCTCCAAGATCACACCCGTCGTCGGGCTCCGTTCCGGTCACGGGCTCGGCCTCGTTCCGCGTATCGGTGTGGCGCAATACAAGTACGGATTCAGACGAGTCCCCTACGCGAGCATGATGAAGGGCGAAGTCGCGTATTCGACCACGAACCGGTTCGAGATAGTTGTCGAAACGGACAAGTACTTCGAGAGCTCGGGCCTTCACACGCCGATGGTCGCCAGCATGTCACAGCTTGGCGTCGTCGAATTCCGTGGCCTCGGTAATGACGTTGCCGATCCTGAGAACAGCTTCGATGACGTTCGTCAGCGTGCGTGGACCTTTCAGCCATCGATCGGGTTCACTTTCGGGCCTAAGAGCGACATCTCGCTTGGACCAATCGTTCGGTATACGACGACCGACAGCGTGGCGAACCGCTTCATTTCACAGAACCGGCCTTATGGCTTCAGCCAATTCGGTCAGACTGGAATCCGTTTCGAGCTGCGCCACGATACCCGCAACGACATGGATACCGCGCGAACTCGCGGCGGCTTTGCCTTCAATCCGCCGGATTACCCAGCGCTGTGGGGAAAACTGGATTTCGTCGCTAGCGCCTACGCGGGACTCTGGGATGTGTCGCGTCCGTATCAGGATATCGAGGGTGTGGGCGCAGCGTATCTCACACTGCCGTTTCTCACGCATCCCGTGATCGCCGCTCGAGCGGGCGGGCAGAAGCTCTTCGGAGACTTCCCATATTTCGACGCTGCGTTTCTCGGCGGGTCAAGGTCGCACCGCACGCAGCATCGTCAACGCTGGGCAGGAGACGCGTCTCTCTACGGCTCGACAGAGCTTCGCCTCCCGGTCGCGAAGTTCCCGTTGATTCTCCCCTGGAATGTCGGATTGCTCGGGTTCATCGACGTGGGGCGCGTCTATGTCGATGGTGAGTCGCCGGGCGGGTGGCACAAGGGAACCGGGGCGGGAATCTGGATTGGTGTCATTCGTCCCGATGCGGGTATCAACATCACGGTCACGAACAACCCGGACCGCCGCGTAATCACGCACATCGGGTTTACCTTCTAGCACCGCAAGATGAGGATACGCACCAGGGCGCGCTTGCTATCGCTCGCGTTACCGCTCGTCGTCGTCGCATGCGAGCGCATGAATTACGGGTTGCGCGAGACGCCGCCGCCTCCCGATGCCCCACCGGAGAAGATCGCACTGACCGGCGCGGTGGTGCTGATCGGAGCCGGTGACATCGCCGACTGCGGAAATGAAGGAGACGAGCGAACTGCCCATCTCATCGACAGCGTTCTCAAAGCCAACGCCACGGCGAAGCTGGAGACGGTTGTATTCGCGGTTGGCGATATCGCGTATCCGTCAGCGACGGAGAGACAGCTGCGGCGCTGCTTCGGTCCCTCATGGGGCGACACAACAAAGGGGATAATGAAGGTGATTCGTCCCGCGATCGGCAATCACGATTATCAGGTGGATCGTGGAGCGCCGTATTACAGGTATTTCGGATCGAGGGCGGGCCCTGCTGGAAAGGGTTATTACAGTTACGATCTTGGCGACTGGCACGTGATCGTTCTGAACAGTGAGATCGCCGTAGAGAGTCCTTCCACAATGGAGCGCAAGGAGCAGGAGGACTGGCTGAAGAAGGATCTGGATGATCACAAGAAGCACTGCACGCTCGCGTATTTCCATTTCCCCTTGTTCAGCTCGTCTTTTCGTCAGGGGATTCCGGCGATGCTTCCGATCTGGACGATGCTTTATGACGCGAATGTCGAGCTCGTGATCAATGGGCATGACCACCATTACGAGCGGTTTCTTCCGCAAACACCGGCCGGCGTTGCGGACAGCGTGAGGGGGATCGAACAGATAATCGTGGGAACCGGCGGAGCTCAGCTGCGTGGACTGCGATCGCGCTTCGGACTCCGCACGCGCTCACTCGCGAGCAATTCGGTTCTGCAGATTCAAGGACACTTCGGTGTTCTGAAGATCACACTCGGCAAAGACGAATACCGAACTGCCTTCATGACGACCGACGGTCGCGTCTGGGATCGAGGCGGACGGAAGTGTCATTAGAATCGCGCGCATAGTCTCGAGGAGCACGATTCTGGCAGAGTAAACATCCGCAACAGAACCAGATTCGATTCAGTGGCTCTTGACGTTACATCATGAGCCAGTAGCGTCTCCGTTGGTACACATCCTACCTGCCCACCTGAAGCCCGGAGGCGTTGTGAAACACGGAAGCCTGCTGAAGCTTGCGCGGCTCACACTCATCGTCGCTGCAGTACTGCTCACCCCTTCACAGCTCCCGAGCCAGGGCGTCACGACATCGGCGCTCACTGGTTTCGTCGCGAGCACTGAGGGAACTCCAATCGAGAACGCGACCGTCGTCGCGGTTCATCAGCCAAGTGGAACGCAGTACCGCGCGACAGTAACGACGAGCGGCCGCTACAGCCTTCCCAACATGAGAATCGGCGGGCCGTACCGCGTGACAGCGATCTCCATTGGGTACGAGCCTCGCACGGAGCCGGATATCACGCTGTTCCTCGGCCAGACTTCGCGTCTCGATTTTCGACTGAAGCGGCAGGCAGTGGAACTAGCCCAGGTGATGGTGACTGCGGAGCGGGACGAGGTGCTCAACGCTGGTCGGACGGGGGCGGCAATGACGGTCGGCCCGCAGAAAGTGGCTACAACACCGTCGATCAAGCGCAGCACTCGCGATCTCACACGACTCGACCCGCGGAGCGACGGCAACATGAGCTTCGCAGGGCGCAACTGGCTCTACAACAACATTTCTCTCGACGGCTCCTACTTCAACAATCCGTTCGGCCTCGATGACCCAGCGCCGGGCGGACAGACAAACGCTGAGCCGGTTCCGTACGATGCAGTCGCTGAGCTGCAGGTTTCTCTGGCGCCGTTCGACGTGAGGGAAGGCGGCTTCACGGGTGCGAACATCAATACCGTGACCAAGAGCGGAACGAACACGTTGCGCGGATCGGCCTATACCTTCGCGCGCAATGACGCGCTTCAGGGCAACGAGGTGAGTGGAACGAAAGTCATCGCGAATCCTGACCTTACCTACAATCAGAGCGGGTTGTCTTTCAGTGGACCGATAATCCGCAACAAGCTGTTCTTCTATCTGAACGGAGAGATCGAGCGAACCAAGGACCCGGGCTCGAACTTCGTCGCGAGCCAGGGCGGTGCCACAGGCCTGGGTATCTCGCGAGTGCAGGCGAGCGTTATGGACGCCATTCGCCAGCGCATGATCGACTCTTACAACTACGATCCCGGCGTCTATCAAGGCTATTTCTTCCACACCGACAACAACAAGCTGATCGCGAAGATGGACTGGAACATCAACGCCAACCAGAATCTCACATTCCGGTTCAATTATCTCGATGCGAAGCGGGATCTCGGACCGCATCCGTTCGTCCTGAGCTTCGCCAACACCGGCCGCGGACCGAACGAATCGAGCCTGCCTTTTTTCAAATCAGGCTACAGGATCAACAATGATCTCCAGTCGTACGCGCTCGAGCACAACAGCCGGTCGCGCAGCTTCGCCAACCGCTTCTTCGCGAGCTACAACCGGTTCCGCGACTTCCGCGAGCCATTCAGCGAGGATTTTCCAACGATCGACATCGGCGAGGCTGGCGTTACCTACACGACGATTGGTCACGAGCCGTTCTCGATCCACAACATTCTCGATCAGGACGTCATTCAGCTGACCGACAATTTCAGCTTCTTCCGCGGGAAGCACGAATTCACCGTCGGCTCCAACTTCGAGTCGTTCGATTTCTTCAACTCCTTCAACATCTTCCGGCACGGCGTGTTCTTCCTGCCTGAGTTCCTTTCGTTTGGCAGCCAGTTCTCGTCTCTGAGCGAATTCTTCGCCGCTACCACCGGAGCGAACAAGAAGGATTTCCGCAGCATGATCGGAAGCGGAAGCTTCAAGGGCGAAAAGATTCACGTAGGACAGCTTTCTTTCTATGCCCAGGACGAGCTGCTGGCGACCGATCGACTCAAGCTCACCTACGGACTCCGCGTCGATTTCCCGATGTACTTCACCGATCCGGTGGACAATCCATTTTCACGCGGCCTCACCGCGCTGGACGAAAACGACAACCCCGAGACAGTCGATCAGAGCAAGCTCCCGGGAGCGAAGCCGCTTTTCTCCCCACGGCTCGGATTCAACTGGAACGCCGCAGGGGAGCGACGTACACAGGTCCGCGGCGGCACCGGAATATTCACCGGACGCGTACCGTTCGTGTGGATCGGGAATGTCATCTCGAATCCAGGAGCGAACCCCAATCTCCCGCCGGCACAGGGAGCAGCACCGATCTCAACCGGACACGAGTCGATTCTCCAGCAGTCATTCGACCTGAATGCGATGGACCCCGACTTCAAGTGGCCGCAGGTATGGACATCCGATCTGGGGATCGACCAGCGGCTGCCGTGGGGATTGCTCGGAACGCTGGAGCTGATCTACTCGAAGGATATCAGGGGAGTTTACGTCCGCAACGCGGACCTTCGAACGCCGTTGCGCACGCTACCCGATGGCCGGCCCTTCTTCGGCGCAGTCAACGATAACGGGGCCTGGGAATTGAACTCGGATTTCGGAGCCGGCATCTACGTCATCGACAACAAGAATGACGGCTACTCGTTCAACGTAACGGGCCAGCTGCGGAAGATTTTCAGTCGGGACGCTGACGTTTCACTCGGCTACAGCTTCAATCTCGCGAAGAACTCGCTCAAATCCACCGAGATAGCGAGCGTGCTGTGGCAGAATCAGCCTGTACAAGGTGATCCGAACAAACCCGAGCTCAGCTACTCCGAGTTCGGACAGCGGCACCGTTTCATCGGATCAGGGTCATACTCCCGACAGTGGTCGTCACGGCTTCGCACACAGGTCGGCGTCTTCGCGGAGCTTGCCGAAGGAAACCGCTTCGCCGGTTCCGGGGGGAACCGGTACTCGTTTCTCTATTCGGGGGACGTCAACGGCGACGGCACGGGCGGAAATGATCTCATCTACATCCCTGCGAGCCAGGGCGAGATTCTGTTCGATCCATATGTCGCCGGCGGGCAGACGATATCACCCGCCGAGCAGTGGACGCGGCTCAATGCATTCATCGAGCAGGATGACTACCTGAAGAAACATCGCGGGGAGATCGCCGAGCGGTTCGGGGCGGTGAATCCCTGGTACAGTAATGTCGACCTCAGACTCCTTCAGGACATCAAGTTCGATCGTGGTACGACCAGCCATACGTTCCAGATAACCTTCGACGTGCTCAACCTCGCGAACCTTCTCAACTCCGATTGGGGAGTTCGCAAGGTGGCAAGCGCATCTGCAACGTCACCGCTGTCGCTTGTCAGATTCAACGCGGCGGGCGCGCCGGTATTCAATTTCACAGGGCCGTCGCAGACCTTCATCGATGACCCCGGAATATTCTCACGTTGGCGCGCGCAGCTCGGCTTGCGTTACTTCTTCAACTAGACACAGCCGGCTTCTCTTCGAAAGGCCCCGCGCGAGCGGGGCTTTTCATTCCTGCACGGACCTGTGCATTTCGGATGGACCACGATGAGCATTGAATGGGTTCCGCTTCTTACGATCATTGGAACGCTGCTGCTCGTGATAACGAGCCTTCTCAACTTTTCCGTTTTCTACAGGCAGCTGAAAGCGTCGCGGGAACAGCTCGAGACCGCGCGTCGGCAGCTGGAGAACGCTCGAGTGCAACCGGAGATCCTGCTGGTGCAGCGCGCAATGTCCGAAACGTCGGATCATCTCAAGATCCTGATGGAGAAGCCGTACCTGCGCCCGTACTTCTACGACAACAAGGAGTGGAAGGAGGGTGACACAGCGACTTCCGATGAAGTGAAATCGATGGCCGAGCTGCTTCTCAACAACTTTGCGTCAGCGATCATTCACTCGGCCGCATTTCCCCAGTATCCGGTTCGCAGCGTAGAGCAGACGATCAGGTTCCACCTCAGGAACAGTCCTGCAATGCGGGAATTCCTGATGGAAGGCTTCGAGAATTATCAGCTTGCCGGACTGGCGCTTCTTTGCCTCAAGAACGATTCGAAGGAAGACACCGAGAGGGATCTCGCGATACTGATCTCCTCCGCCGACAACGATCCCAGAGAGAAGGCGCGGCGTGAGGTATTACTCCAGCAGCTGAGATCGACTGAGGAGGCGGATGCTATCGAGCTCGCGAAGAAGAGCCTCGCTGCAACCGCTGATTATCCGGTCTTCTCAGCCAGCTGACGCGGAGTAAGGAGCCAGTTCAGAGTCCCTGAATCGTGTCGGGCATCGGAGTCGAACTCTATCAAACACGCTCCGCCCTTTTTCAGTCGGATTCGCGACTCTTTCTTCCCTGACAGAAGCCATGTAGCGAGCGAGCTCAGGTGCGGCTCGTGACCGACAACCGCGACTGTGTCCTTGTCTCTGAATGCGCGGCACCAGTGCGCGAATTCCTCCACTCGAGCTTCGGGAACGAGAGAATCCGTCGTCTCAGTGATTGCCATGCCGTACGCTTCAGCTACGATTTCTGCCGTCTGAGCAGCGCGCACCAGCGGACTTGTCGCAAGCACGTCGATCTCGTCGACCTCCTTGCGAAGTCCCTTTGCAACTCGCTTCATCTCACGTTTTCCGTCGGCGGTAAGCGGCCTCAGATCGTCGGACTGGTCTGTCTTCGCGAATTCGTCCTGGTCCATCGCGGCGCCGTGCCGGATTATGAGGAGTTTCATATAGAGCCCTAGTACCAGCTGATCGCGAGACCCTCGGCGATTTTCTCACGCAGGCGGGCGATGTATCTGTCCGCCTCTGCCTGAGTGAAGCCTGCTCCCAGAAATGCGTCATTCCATTGTGACGGAGACAGTCGCGACAGGAGCTGCGATGCCCAGCGCACGTCTGCGGGCGTCACACTCGCGGCAAGCTGCGGCTCCATCAATTGCTGAAACCCGAACCGCACGCGATCTCCCTCGACGCCGAGGATGAACGGTTCCTTCTCGAATCCGATCAGATCGTTCTCGGTGCTGCCGAGGGGCCACGATGTTTTTCCGAGTGCGCCTCCGAGGTCCTTCACCACGTAACGCTTATGCCGGCCGAGCGTATCGCCCGCCGGGGCGTAGATGATGTTGTTCGCGGTCTTTATGTCCCAGTTGTTCACGATCACGTTGATGACGTAGAGACCTACCATCGGCTGCGTGTCGAGAAACGGATTATCTCGCCACGACCATTCACCGAGCTTCTCCTGGTCTTCCAGACGAAAGCGAGCGCCCGGCTGTGCTGTCGTCTTTCCATCGTGCACCAGCGTCCATCGCGGAACGAAGTAGTCCGTCGGCTGATGGTAGCCGAGCGCCCACAGGAGATGCGACACCAGAACTTCAGGTCGTGACTCCGGTCCCAGCTTGACGCCCCACGTTCGTCCGCGTGAGTCCTTCACGTCGTAGCCCGGACTCGTGCCCGTCGTTTTTTCAGCGATGAACTCGAATCGATCGGATGGTCGGGGAGCGAGGTCGGCTCCGCCCTGTCCGTGTCGAAGATCGCGTTGCTCGAGATTCGTGGGCGACTCCCACAGCTCCGACATTTTGCTCGCGCTCAATGTCGGACGCTGATTCATCGCGCAGGCAGCAGCAACAAGAGCTGCGAGCGAGCACGCGAGCATGCGTGTTCTCTTGCCGATCATGGAACGATGCCTCCGAGGCTCAAGAACACCCTTACGCCTTCCCCGCCACCGAATCCAACATCGAGGCGAGCTGCGGGCAGCGCTTCCTTCATCAGACTGAGCGCGAATCCGAAGTCATGCTTCAAGTCCGTCAGATCGAGATCCTCCCGCCGGGTCGTCACCTTCCCTGCATCGACGAACAC
>DATBRZ010000078.1:0-10971 GCA_036560025.1 Gemmatimonadaceae bacterium
AACATGACAACGACCGGCTTCGACGTTCCTGGATTCCGAATCGTGGACAATCTGGGCGTGGTACGCGGTGTTGTCGTTCGGTCCCGATCGGTTTTCGGCACCCTCGGCGCCGGCTTGCAGACGCTGCTTGGCGGCAATATCTCGCTCTTTACGGAGCTCGCTGAGCGAACCCGCAAGCAGGCCTTCGACACAATGTTGGTCCAGGCGCATAGGGCGGGGGCCGACGCAGTGATCGGCATTCGTTATGACGCGAACGAGTTGATGAAAGGCGTGACAGAGGTACTCTGTTACGGGACGGCCGTTCGCGTGGAGCCGCTGGAAGTCTGAGCTAGGCGATACTCTCGCGTAATGCGACCGCTTCGGTATTCCATCAACGTCACACTTGATGGATGCTGCGATCATCGTGAAATGATTGCCGACGAGGAGCTGCATCGTCACGCGCTCGAGAACATCGACCAGGCCGATGCGCTCCTCTTTGGCCGCGTGACATACGAAATGATGGAGGCAGCGTGGCGCGGGCCGGTGCCTCCGGGCGCGAGGCCTGAGTGGATGGAACCCTTCGCCCGGACGATCGACGCGGCAAAGAAGTACGTCGTGTCGAGCACCCTGGACCGGGTCGATTGGAACGCCGAGCTCGTGCGCGGTGATCTGGCGAATGCCGTTCAGAAGCTCAAGTCGGAGTCGGGTAAGGGACTGCTCACGGGAGGCGTGAAGCTCCCGCTTGCGTTGGCGGAGCTGGGATTGATCGATGAGTACGAGTTCGTCGTGCACCCCAGGCTAACGGGCCATGGGCCGACGTTGTTCGCGGGGCTATCAACGCGTATCGACTTGAAGCTCGTGAGCCGGCTGGAGCTCAGCTCAGGGGCGGTGGCGATGCGGTATGAGCCGAGGAGGTAGCCATCGGGCGAACGCGTCGTCGACGAGGTCCATACGTACGTCCGATTTGTTGGTGAACTGGTGTCGTGAAGCGGCGTCGAGAAAAGGAGGACACCGTGGCACAGGTTGATTGGTACATCGAAGGAGTCGAGGTCAGTAATTGCAATTGCGACTACGCCTGTCCTTGCCAGTTCGAGTCTCGGCGGCCCACACACGGAGACTGCCGCGGCTTCGCAGCCGTTCGGATCGATAAGGGCTACTTTGGAGAGGTCGTGCTTGATGGGCTCGGCGCAGCTCTCCTCTATGGCTGGCCGGGACCGATTTACGAAGGCAACGGCGAGTGTCAGGCCGTCATCGATGAGCGGGCGGACGGCAAGCAACGAAAAGCGCTTGCTGCCATCATGTACGGTGAAGAGACCAACGAGGGTGCGACCCACTGGTGGGTGTATACGAAGATGTCGAGCACCGTCCATCCTCCGCTCTTCAAGCGCATCGAGTTTGACGCGAATATCGAGAATAGAAAAGCGCGCGTCGTGATCCCGGGTGTGCTCGAGTCCTCGGCCCGCCCGATCCAAAGTCCTGCGACCGGAGCTGAGCATCGCGTCCGCATCAGCCTCCCGAATGGGATCGAGTTCGACCTCGCGGAAATCGCCAGTGGTACAACGAAGACGGTGGCCTCAATCGCTCTTGACCTCAAGGACTGCTACTTTCATTTCAATGCTCTGCGCCAATCGGGCAAGGGTGTCGTCCGCTCACGATAGGAGCCAATCGGAACTAAACGGCTTTCAACGATCGTGGAGTAAGTGGTTCGCTACCAACTGGGGGCTCTTATGAAATCAATTGTCGCCGTTGCTCTGGCTCTATCAACCGCTTGCGCTACTGCATCAACATCAGGCCATTCCTTCGACGCTGATTCTCAAGAGATCGCGAGTAGCGCCCTAAAAATATTCGTCGATTCGTGGAATAAAGCTGCGGCCGGCAACGCGGAAGGACCTCAATTATACGGCAGCCTCTATTGGCCAGATGCTGAGCTGGTAGATCCCTCAGGCAACATCTGGAACGGAGGACCGGCCATAGTGCAGATGCACGTCGATCTCTGGAAGACGGCATTCAAGGGAAGTGTCGTTAGCGGCGTAGTACGAAACACTCGGCGGCTCAGTCCTACGCTCATGATCGTCGATTTCAATCTTGATCTGAAGGTCGCCGGCAATCTTCCTCCAATGATTCCCGCATCAAATGGAGTGGTCAAAGCTCATCTCAAGCACGTGATGGAGAAACGCGGTGGCGACTGGAAAGTGGTAGCCTCACAAAACACGTTCTATTCGGACGCGCAACCTACGCGTTGAGCCAGAGCCGGTACAGGGCTGCCTAACACTCGCTGAAGCTGACAAGCGAGATGATGGTGCTCGCTTCGATCGCTACTATATGATTCGCTTGCGGCTTAGCTGATGCGTTAGGCAGCGCGTTTAGCGCCGCCGTGGCGATTGGAACACGTCCGTATGGCGTTCGCGATTTTTCTATTCGAGATCCAAACGGCGTTGAGGTAGTATTTGGACAGGACTCAGATTGATGACCAAACCAGACATTTCTGGCATCGCTCCATTCTTCATCGTCAAGAATGTCCCCGCCGCGCTGTCGTTTTATCACGACCGGCTCGGGTTCGACATCATGTTTCAAGGGCCCGATCCTGACGACATCTTCTTCGGCATTGTCCAGCGGGGTGCGGCGATGATCATGCTGAAGGACGTTGGTGTAGATCCACTGCCGAACTACACGCGAGATGTCAAAAAAGGCTGGGCCCGCTGGGACGCCTACCTCGACGTCCCCGATCCGGACGCGCTAGCAGCAGAATTCTCGTCGCGCAATGTTGAGTTTTCTCAGCCGCTCAAGGATGACGATGATGGTTTGCGTGGGTTCGAACTGAAGGACGCCGACGGCTACGTTCTGTTTTTCGGTCGTCCTCGTTCATGAGCGTCGGTGCAAGTGCAATTTCTTCGTTCGTCTGAAGCGCTACCCTCGAGCCGCTCAACCAACATCGGAGGTCTGAATGCGAAGAGTCACAGGCATCGGCGGTATCTTCATGAGCGCCAAGGATCCGAAGTCGCTATGCGATTGGTACAAGAAGCACCTCGGGATCGACGTTCAGCCGTGGGGTGGAGCAGCCTTTGACTGGACTGACTCCGAAGGCAACCCGACGAAGGGAACTACGGCCTGGTCGATCGGTCCAGCAGACGGCAAGCACTTCGCTCCGAGCAAGTCCACCTTTATGGTCAACTATCGAGTCGAAGATCTCGCAGGACTTCTCAAAGCCCTGCACGAAGAAGGCTGTGACGTGCTCGACAAAACCGACGACTCGGAGTATGGAAAATTCGGATGGGTCATGGATCCAGAGGGCAACAAAGTTGAGCTCTGGCAGCCGCCAGAAGGGCAATAAAGTTCGGCCGTGAATCGCAATCGTCATAGTTTCGCGCTTGTCGAATTGGCCGTGGCCATCTGCATCGTGGTCACGCTGTCGGCAGGCTATGCCACGCCTGCGTTGGGCCAGCGGAGGGAGAGCACGCGTACCGATTCGCGGAGCGTGATTACTACAGCCGAAATCCAGATGTACGGTTCAAATGGCTCGGTCCATGATCTCGTTCATGCATTACGGCGCCAGTGGCTTGACTTGCAGCAAATCTCGCTAAGAGAAACTCCGACCATTGAAGCACAGGGAAAGCGCGAAGCGCGCGTCACGCGTGCAAGCGATCCGACGCTCATTGTATACCTCGACAACGTCAAGCTCGGCGACATCGACGAACTACGATCCCTGCCACTCACGGGCGTACTAGAGGTCCGATATTTCAATGCCGGCCAAGCGATGCGGCGTTGGGGCTCTGGCCATGAGCATGGAGCTATCGAGGTCATCACCACGGCGAACGCAGGAACACGTCAGCGGGATCCTGGTTCAGGTTGATATCGGAGAATGCTTACTGGAGTGAGCTGAAGCAGTCAGTCACGGTCAGGGAAATCATCTCCAGATCGATGCTTCCGCGGCGCGAGCCTGCACAGTCCATCGTTCTTCGTTCACGCCGAAGGCAATCAGCCACACTATGGTTGCGAGCGAACCGAGTAGTCCGACGGCGGCGATGTACAGGTTCAGTCGATATCCAAGTGGAGGCCAAAGACAGGAGAGCCAGCCAATGCCTCCCACCAGTGCAAACCAGCCAAGAACACGGGGCAGATAAGTCGACCGGATGATAAGCCAGCCCGTGATCAATGTAGAAAATCCGAAGAACACGACTGCGATCGCAGCGCCCATTTCATTCAATTCGTAGAACAAGAGCGCGAGCGAGTGCAGCTGTTGTGCGCTGAACGTGTTCAGATACTGCGATCCTTCGAGCACGATTGCCGGAGCGACGAAGAAGAGACGACTCAACGCCTTGATGCCGCAGCCGACGACACCAATCACTGCCGCAATCAGCGCCCCGGTTCTACTCACCGGTTTTAGCAGCTGGTAGAACAACATCGTCATGATGGTCTGCGCCACCATCTCGATCATGTACATCGTGAAGCCAAAGCGAAACAGATCGGCGTGGGCTGTGATGTTCGCAGCCGTCACAGAAGCATCGCGTGAGTTTACGAGGCGTTCCGCTATCACCCCCTGCGCAATGATCGCCGCCACGATCGTGACCAGATAAAACACGCCCGTAAGACGGGCCAACCGCTTAGGCGACATTTTCGGGAACCGCTTCGTCATCGGCATTTACCGCCGCGACAAATTCAAGGATCTCGCCCGGCTGACACTGCAGCGCCTGGCAAATGGAATCGAGCGTCGAGAAGCGAATCGCGCGCGCCTTTCCAGTCTTGAGAACAGACAGATTGGCGAGTGTGATACCGATCCTCTCCGAAAGTTCTGTGAGAGTGACTCTCCGACGATGAAGAACATCGTCCAGTCGCACGATGATCGGCATGATCAGACCGTCGCCGCGAGCTCGTCGCGCATGCGCGCGCCCTGATCGAACACACGCGCCAGCACGAAGAGAAGCAGTATTGTCAGCAACCGTGCGAGGGGGAATTTCCATTCTATGTCGACCTTCTGTGTTCCGACCCACACGCCATTCGCCAGCACTACCACCGCGATGTGCATGAGCTCGAGACCGACGATTGCCCACGCGATGATCTGCAGCCTTGCCCCGTTTTCCACGACGAATGGATCACCGTCGTTCACCGTTTCGACGATCGCGAGGAGGCGCGTGTAGATCACGTGCACAACCGGCGCGGCGAGGATCCCGATGACCATGATGCCACGCATGGAGAGGATCAGCCCTCCATTCTCCGTCACCGATTTCACGCCAAGCGCGCGCATTACCGGTTCAGCAGCCACGATGCTGGCGACGAGCAGCGCGAAGATCAGAGAGCCCAATACGATGTTCAGCTTTATGAGTGCGCCGAGGATTGTTCGTGATAATGCAAGCGGCCTGTCAGATCGGTTCAGCGAAGAAGTCATTGTGCTTGCGACCGGGGTGAAGGAATTATCGACTATCGATAACATATTTATCGATTATCGTCAATAGTACGTCGATATTCGATAAGTAGTTTCAGGTCCACCAACGGAGAAATCCAATGAAACGCAACCTCCTGCTGACCATTACGTCGTTACTGTCGATCCTCCTCCTGTCATTTCACCTGACGCAGGATGCCCTGCGTGAAAAACCAGGGACCTGGGATGCGGGGCCGGGAAACCTTGTCGCGATACTCATTCTTCTGGTGTATCTGTGCGGAACAGTGTTGCTGGCGGGACGGCGATCGGGCTACGTGATCACGCTCATCGGCGCCCTCTTTGCGGCGGCCATGCCTGTTATTCACCTGACGGGAGGGCACTTTAACGCGGCAAAACACAGCGATCCCTTCTTTTTCCTGTGGATCCTGATCGCACTCGGCGTCACCGGAGCGTTCTCATTAATTCTCGCGGCGCGTGAGCTGTGGAGGCTGCAGCGCGGCGTATGATGCGTTCGTGCAAGGAAGAAGATTTCTCCGTTATTCTCACGAGGCGTTAGGCCGTTACCCGCATCGTTACGACCATGCAGAGTATCCCTGCCGTCATTGAAGCACTGCGCCGGGCCCCGGAGATCGTCGTCCCGCTCGTGCGTGAAGTCCCCATCGCAATCCGGATGCGTCGTCCAGCACCGCATCGCTGGTCGGCGCATGAACATGCCTGTCACCTCGCGCACGTGCACGGATTGTTTTTCTCTCGGCTTGACTACATGCTGACCAATCCCGCGCCCGTTATACGCCCGTACCTGCCGGGCGAACAAGATCCGGACGATCTGCTGCTACGGATGGATCTCGATGTCGCGCTCGCGCAGTTTGTCGACGACCGTCAGCGTCTCGTTACGCGCCTCGAGACACTGGCTCGCGCGGATTGGGAGCGTACGGCCACGCACGCGGAGTACCGCACCTATTCGGTGTTTATCATGTTCCGCCATCTCGCGCTGCACGATTTCCTTCACGCGTATCGCATCGAGGAATTGTTGCTCCGACCGGAGTGGCCCGAGAGTTTCGCATCACCCTCGGCGTAACGAACGCTTAAGCTGACGAACAACCCGCGGATTGCGTGCTACCAGCGCCAACTCGGAGCTATTCAATGTCGTATATCCCGAGGTTTCTGACCCCACTGCTGTTGTTGGTCCTGGGAACTCAGCGACTGGTCTTTGCCCAAGAGGTGACCGCCAGGCTGGGCGTCGCACGGACGATCAAGTCCGCGATTCTGAAAGAAGACCGAAAAGTGCTTGTTCACCTTCCGGCCAGCTATGACACGTCAGGAAAGTCCTATCCGGTGCTTTATCTACTGGATGGCACAGACGCGTTTCTACTCGAGATGATCGCAATCACGAATCGCCTCCGCAACGACGGCAATGCGCCGGAGATGATCATTATTGCCATTCAGAACACCAATCGAGACCGCGACATGATGCCTGTTGCAGCGAAGGATTATCCTGGCCCACCAGGTGCGGAAGCATTCCTCACCTTTCTGGAGAAGGAACTCGTCCCCGACATCGAGAAGACCTATCGCACGGCGCAGCCAAGAATTCTACAGGGCAAGTCATTGAGCGGCCTCTTCACCGTCTACGCACTGCTCGCGAGACCAACCGTGTTCAACGCTTACGTCGCATGCAGCGTCGGCTGGTTCAGGGAAAACAACCAGTACTTCCTGGCAATGAGCAACCGAGCGTTTCAGAACGTGGGATCGTTCGCAAACCGGCGTGTCTTCATGGCGAACTCCCTTCGAGATCAATACGATCCTGATCAGACGATTCACCGGCAAATGATTGAATTCTCAGCGCTCGTCAAAAACAAACTGCGGGAAGCGATTTCATACCGATACGAAACGTACCAGGACTATCCTCACGTTCCGTTCCCTTGTTTATACGATGGCTTGCGGTTTGTTACAGCGGAGCGACCGAAGAAGTGAGTCGACAATTTCGCTTTTGATGAGTCTCGCTTCGCTCGCAATTGTTGATGCTCGCCTTGCAGGTTAGCTCGACGCGTTAGGCGGAACAATCGAGGATTATAGCCATGCCTGATCGCCTCCCAAGCCTCGTCCTCCTCGTCGGCTTCTGGATTCCTCCGGCGGTAGTGGGTCGCGCGGCGGCAGATCTCGTTCATCGAAGCACCGCGCGTGTCCGCCCCGCACTGATCTACACTGTGCTGACGACCATCGTCCTTGGGTGGTCTGCGGCCTGGTTTCTCTTTAACCTCAGCCGCATGCCGCCTTACGTTCCCGGGGCCACACATGATCCAACGTACGCGCCACCGGAGGCCGTCGCGGGACTCGCCATCGTTGCGAGTGCACTCGTGCTGCCTGGCAGCGCGATCGCCTGCGCATTGGCGTTTCGCAGGCGCGGGCGTTCGCTCAGGCGCACGTCTGCTGGGCGTTTGTCGGCCTAACCTGGCGGCTAAGAAACGAGGGATCATGAGCGAACACAGCATTAACAGCGGTGTGAAGCTGGTTCCGATCGACACGCCGAAAGGCAATTTTCGCGTGTGGACCAAACGTGTCGGCGACAATCCGCGCATCAAGGTTCTCCTCCTGCATGGTGGACCGGGCGGGACACACGAATACTTCGAAGCATTCAACGATTACTTCCCGGCCGCCGGCATCGAGTACTACTTCTACGACCAGCTAGGCTCAGCGTACAGCGACCAGCCTGACGCGCCCGAATTGTGGGAGCTGCCGCGCTTCGTCGAAGAGGTCGAGCAAGTTCGGAAGGCGCTTGGACTCGACCGCAGCAATTTTTTTCTGCTCGGCCACTCCTGGGGCGGGATCCTCGCGATCGAGTATGCGCTCAAATACCAGCCGCACCTGAGGGGGCTGATCATCTCGAACATGATGGCCAGTATCCCTGCATACAACGCGTATGCGAACGAGGTGATCATGCCGGCGCTGGATCAGGAAGCGCTTGCGGAGATCAAGCGCCTGGAGGCCGGGGGGCAGTACGACGATCCTCGCTACATGGAACTGCTCATCCCGCATCACTACACGGAGCATGTTCTGCGAATGCCGCACGACCAATGGCCGGATCCCGTTAACAGGATGTTCGAGCATCTCAATCAAGCGGTCTACATTCCGATGCAGGGGCCGAGTGAGCTGGGCGCGAGCGGAAAGCTCGTCAACTGGGATCGCACTGCTGAGCTGGCGAAGATCACCGTACCCACACTGGTCATCGGCGCCCGACACGATACGATGGATCCTGCGCATATGGAGTGGATGGCGCTTGAGGTGAAGAACGGACGCTACCTCTTCTGCCCGAACGGCAGCCACCTCTCGATTTACGACGACCAGAAGACCTACGTCGAAGGCATAATCAGCTTCCTCAGCGACGTGGACGCTGGTCGGTTTTGACGACGCCGGGAGTAGCTGAAGGCGCGGAGCTGTCGAAGTTCGGTTACGACGCCGAGTTGCGTCGAAGCCTGAGCCTCGGCGACCTCCTCGTCTACGGGCTCGTGTTCATTGTCCCCATCGCTCCCTTCGCCATCTTCGGCATCGTTTTCAATGCGTCGAAGGGAATGGTGGCACTCACTTACGTGATCGGTCTCGTTGCGATGGTGTTCACAGCAATGAGCTATCGCGCGATGTCGGAGGCGTTTCCAGTCGCCGGCTCGGTCTACGCTTACGCCGGACGCGGACTGCATCCATCGGCGGGGTTCCTCGCTGGCTGGGCAATCCTGCTGGACTATCTGCTCGTCCCCACGCTTTGCTACGTGGTCGGAGCAGTGGCGATGCACGCTGTTGTGCCGTCGATTCCGCAATCTCTCTGGATCATCGGCTTCCTCGTGTTCAACACCGTGATCAACATGCTTGGCATCGAGACTACAGCGCGTGCAAGCAAGATCTTTCTGGCTGCCGAGCTCGTCGTGCTGGCGGTTTTCGTTTTTCTCGGGGTGATCGCCGTCAGCCGCGGCGTGAACGGATCGCACTGGAGTCTCCGGCCGTTCTTCAATCCGGCTGAGTTTCACTTCAACATCATCTTCAGCGCACTCTCGGTCGCAGTGCTCTCTTTCCTTGGTTTCGACGCCATCTCTACGCTCGCCGAGGAAGCAAAGGGCGGCACGCGGGTGGTGGGGCAGGCGACGATGATCGCCCTGTGTATCGCTGCGATCCTGTTCATCATCCAGACTTATGTCGCAGCGCTGCTGGTGCCCGATCGGACAGCTTTCGCCGGCGACATGGCAATGAACGATGCGTTTTACAATGTGTCCGCAATAGTCGGCGGTTCGGCATTCAAGGTTGTCGTGGCTGTGTCGGCGGCGTTGTCAGCAGCTATCGCCAACGCGCTCGTCGCCCAAGCCGCAACCGCGCGACTGCTCTTCGCGATGGCGCGCGATGGCCAGCTTCCGCGGTTCCTCGCGCACGTTCATCCGAAACGACGCGTTCCCGAGCGCGCAATTCTGTTTGTCGCGGCGGTGAGCCTGGTTCTCGGACTGTTCTTCGTGGGTCAAGTGGGACTGGTGTCGTCACTCGTCAACTTTGGGGCGCTCTTTTCATTCCTGATGCTGCACGTGTCGGTTGTCGTTTATTTCCTGATCAGGCGACGCTCCCGGACATTCGGCGCGCACCTGCTTTCGCCCGTAATCGGTTTTGCGATAATCGCTTTTGTGCTTGTGAACGCCGATGTTCATGCGAAGGTGGGCGGTCTCGCGTGGCTTACGATTGGAGCAATCGTGCTGGTTGGCCTCCGACTGAGAGGGCGATCTGCCGAGCTGAAGCTCGCGTAGGTAACAGCGCTGAAGTCTATGACATCCCGCGTTGATGCAATCGACGCGCGCATTGCCGACCCGAAATCCGCCCAAGGAACGCCATGAAGGCCGCACTCATTGACCGCTACGGAAGCAATGACGCTGTGAGCGTGGCGGATATTGATATCCCAACCTTTGGCGCCACGGACTTGTTGGTTCGAGTGCACGCCGCAAGCGTGAATCCGCTGGACATCAAGACGCGTGAAGGGAAGGTAAAGACGTTGTTGAAATACCGTTTTCCGCTGGTGCTGGGCAATGATCTCTCAGGTGTGGTTTCCGACGTGGGCTCACGCGTGACGCGCTTCAAGAAAGGCGATGCGGTCTATGCGCGAGTGGACAAGGACCGAATTGGAACGTTCGCGGAATTTGCGGCAGTCCGCGATGGCGCCGCCGCCCTCAAACCCACCAACGTGACGTTTGAAGAAGCCGCCTCCCTTCCGTTGGTTGCGCTGACGGCGTGGCAGGCGTTGGTTGAGATCGGAAGGCTCGGCGCCAACCAACGCGTGTTGATTCATGCGGGCAGCGGTGGGGTTGGAAGCGTGGCTATCCAGCTGGCCCGTCATCTGGGCGCAATGGTTTTTACCACGGTGGGGAAACGCAATGTGGAACTGGTGAAGCGTCTAGGCGCGAACGTCGCCATCGACTATCGCAGCGAACGTTTTGAAGACGTGGCCAAAGATTGTGACGTGGTGCTGGACAGCGCGGGTGGTGACACACTGTTGAGGTGCTTCGAGTGCGTGAAACCTGGCGGTGTGGTGGTGAGCATCAACAGCCGCACACCGTCCCCAGCGTTTGCGCGAAGCTGGGGGCTCAATCCCA
>DATBRZ010000079.1:0-7207 GCA_036560025.1 Gemmatimonadaceae bacterium
GTTGCGGCAGAAGCTCGAACTGTCGAACGCTGCGCGCGCCCTGACGAATGCACGTTCCGGCGCAATCGGAACCGGTGTCACCACCTCCGATGATTACGACATGCCGATCGCGGGCCTCGCCATCGGTAGCGGATTGATCGCGAGCGAGCCTGCGGTTCTGCGACGTAAGGAAATCCATTGCGAGATGAATTCCTGCGAGGTCCCGGCCCGGAACCTGTAGGTCACGCGGCGCCCCCGCTCCGGTAGCCACGCAGACTGCATCGAACTCCGCCCGTAAAACGTGTGCGGTGATGTCCTCGCCAACGTCGACGCCCGTCCGGAATTCGACTCCTTCCGCCTCGAGCTGTGCAAGACGCAGATCGACCACCGATTTCTCGAGCTTGAAATCCGGTATTCCGAACCGAAGGAGGCCGCCGATGCGTTCGTTCTTCTCGAACACCACAACTGCGTGTCCGTAACGACGAAGCTGCTGCGCCGCAGCGAGCCCTGCGGGGCCGGATCCGATCACCGCCACGTTGTAACCCGATGCTCTGGGCGGCGGACGCGGTACGACCCATCCCTCGGCGAAGCCGCGATCAGCAATCGCCTGCTCGATATGGCGGATGGCGACCGGCTCGTTCACGATGCCAAGTACGCACGCCGACTCACATGGCGCGGGACAAAGCCGGCCGGTGAGCTCCGGAAAATTGTTCGTCTCATGCAGCGACTCGAGTGCCTCACGCCATTCGCCGCGACTCACCAGATCGTTCCATTCGGGAATCACGTTTCGAACGGGACAGCCGGTGTCACCCTGGCAGAATGGCACTCCACAATTCATACAGCGCCCCGCCTGAGTGCTGACGGCCGTCTCGGGAACCCGCGAATAGAATTCGCGCCAATGCGTGACTCGGTGTTCCACGGGCTGACGCGCCGGCGTCGCACGACTCAGCGTGAGAAACGCTTTCGGATCACCCATGAAGACTCCTTCTCATCGCGTGTCCCATCACGCTCGCTGCGCCGCAGTCGGTGCGAGCTCAGCATCCGCGTCCGATCGCGCGCTGAGCGCCTTTCGATACTCGCGCGGCACGACGGCAAAGAAATACCGTTGCGACAGCTCCCATCGCCCAAGCTCACGTTTCGCGCGTGCGCTGCCTGTGTAACGTGCGTGCTGCTGAATGAGACGTCGAAGAGTCTCGCGGTCGCTCGGTTCGGTGACTTGTTCGAGCTCGACCATTGCCGTGTTGCATTGCCGCCTCAGCTCCTCGAATTCATCGAGAACGAACGCGATGCCACCACTCATGCCCGCAGCAAAGTTTCGTCCGGTGCGGCCAAGCACGACAACGATGCCTCCCGTCATGTATTCGCATCCGTGGTCCCCTACTCCCTCGACTACAGCGATTGCTCCACTGTTGCGCACTGCGAAGCGCTCACCGGCAACACCGGCGATATACGCTTCCCCTGATGTCGCGCCGTAGAGTGCGGTGTTGCCTGCAAGAACCGTCTGGTCGGGAATGAACTGCGCGGATCGGGGATGCCGCAGGACGAGGCGCCCACCGGATAGACCCTTGCCGAGGTAGTCATTCGCCTCTCCCTCGAGCTCGAGCGAAAGCCCCGCGGCCGCGAACGCGCCGAAGCTTTGACCAGCTGAGCCGGTGAACCGGAACGCGATCGTTTCATCCGGCAAGCCGGCGCTGCCGTAACGTCGAGCAATCTCACCGGACAGCGTCGCGCCGACGGCGCGGTCGGCATTCGTAATGGGCAGCGTAGCCTTCACCCGTTCGCCGCTTTCGAAGGCGGGCCGAGCCAGGTCAATCATGAGGGAGTTCAACGTTCCATCCGCGCGGTATCGGTTCGAGCCGACATGCCCTCGCTCTACCTTTTCCTGCGGCGCGCTCCCCGGCGGAACCGTGAGTTGCAACAGCGCGGAGAGATCGAGCGTGCTCGCTTTTGCATGATCACGCGGTGCAACGGTGCACAAGACGTCGGTGCGGCCGGTCATCTCGTCCATCGTACGGAATCCCAGCTGCGCCATCAGCTCGCGTACTTCTTCCGCGACAAAGAAGAAGTAGTTCACGACATGCTCCGGCTGTCCTTTGAACAGCGCTCTGAGCTCCGGATCCTGCGTGGCGATCCCGACGGGACACGTGTTGAGGTGACACTTCCGCATCATCACGCACCCTTCGGCGATAAGCGGCGCTGTGGAGAATCCGAACTCATCGGCACCGAGCAGCGCCGCAACCACAACATCGCGTCCGGTCTTGAGCTGTCCGTCCGTCTGCAACCGAACGCGCCCGCGCAGGCGATTCATCACGAGTGTCCGCTGCGTCTCGGCGAGACCGAGCTCCCAGGGAGTGCCTGCCCGCATGATGGAAGAAAGCGGCGACGCTCCGGTGCCGCCCGAGTCGCCGGAGATGAGAATCAGATCCGCGCGCGCTTTCGCCACGCCGGCAGCGACGGTGCCGACACCCGCCTCCGCCACAAGCTTGACCGAGACCGCCGCCCGCGGACTGATCGCTTTGAGATCGTAGATGAGCTGCGCGAGATCCTCGATGGAGTAGATGTCATGGTGAGGCGGCGGCGAGATCAGCGTCACTCCGGGCGTCGAGTGCCGCGTTCGCGCGATCACCGCATCGACCTTGTGTCCCGGCAGCTGTCCGCCCTCACCGGGCTTTGCTCCCTGCGCGATCTTGATCTGCAGCTCGCTCGCGTTGACGAGATACTCGGCAGTAACTCCAAAGCGCGCGGACGCGACCTGCTTGATGGCGCTGTTGCGCTCAGTGCCGAACCGCGACGGCTCTTCTCCACCTTCCCCGCTGTTGCTGCGACCCCCGATCCGGTTCATCGCGATCGCGAGAGTCTCGTGCGCTTCGCGGCTCAGTGATCCGAACGACATCGCTCCGGTGCAGAAGCGCCGCGTGATTGCGGCCGCGCCCTCGACTTCATCAAGCGGTACTGGATCGCGCTCAACGAAAGTCAGCATGCCGCGCAACGTGGATCGCAGGCGAGTCTCGTCGTCCGCGAGTCGGCTGAACTCCTTGAACGTCGAATAGCTTTCGCCGCTCGTCGCGTGTTGAAGCTTTGCGATTGTCAGCGGGTTCCAGTTGTGATGCTCGCCCTGCACTCGATACTGGTACTCGCCGCCGACATCCAGCCGCGATGTCGTTCGTGCAGTTTCGAATGCTGCCGAGTGACGGCGAAGCGTTTCTTCTGCGATCAGATCCATGCCGATGCCGCTCAGTCGCGACGGCGTACCGGAGAAATGGCGATTTACTAGTGTCGAATCCAATCCTACTGCTTCCCATACCTGGGCACCGCAGTAACTCTGCAGAGTCGAGATACCCATTTTCGACATGATCTTGAGAAGACCTTTGCCCAGCGCTTTCACGTATCGCTCCTGGGCTTCGGTGCCGTGCGGCTTGTCGCCTGCTGTCTCCGCGCGAGTCATCGCCGCCACAGTCTCGAGAGCTAGATACGGATGCACCGCGCTTGCGCCGTAGGCGATCAGGAGCGCTAGGTGTGAGACCTCTCGGGCTTCGCCGGTCTCCGCGACGATACTGACCCGCGAGCGAAGTCCCTCTCGGATGAGATGATGGTGCACTGCAGCGACAGCGAGTGGTGATGGAATGGGAGCCTCGTCCGCATTCATCCGGCGATCGCTCAGAACGAGGACGCCGCACCCGGCGGTGATCGCGGCGGTCGCGGCGGAGCAGAGCTGGTTCAGAGCTGGTTCGAGTCCGCGATTTCCATCGGCAACGCGGAAAAGCGCAGGAATCGTTACCACGCGAAGCCGCGGATCTGCGACGCGGCGAAGTGCAGACATCGCCTGCTCGGAAAGTACCGGTTGCGTGAGGCGAATCTGCTTCGCGTGTTCGGCGGTCTCTTCCAACAGATTGTGTCGCGGGCCGAGATGCATGGCCAATGACATCACGAGCTGCTCACGAATCGGGTCGATTGCCGGATTCGTCACTTGCGCGAACTGCTGGCGGAAATAGGAAAAGAGGAGCTGCGGTCGCCTCGACAGTACGGCGAGCGGCGTATCATTTCCCATCGAGCCGGCGGGCTCTTCGCCCGCTTGAGCCATGGGGCCGAGAATCATTTTCAGCTCCTCGGCGGTGTAACCGAACGCCCTCTGTCGTTGAGCGAGCGGGAGTGTTGGCTCATTGCCTGTGGATTCGCCTCCGGCTTCGCCCTCCGCGATAAGTGTGTCGAGCTCGATTCGCTGATCCGCTATCCAGCGCCGATACGGCCGCACGGATGCGAGCTCCATCTTCAGCGTTTCGTCGTCGAGTATTCGTCCTTGAGTAGTGTTGACGAGGAGCATCCTACCCGGCTCGAGTCTCCCCTTCGCGCGAATGTTCTCGACTGGGATCGGCAGAGCTCCCGCTTCAGAAGCGAGAACGACGAGGTCGTCACCGGTGACGACGTAACGCGCCGGTCTGAGTCCATTGCGGTCGAGCACAGCGGCAACGTGTCGCCCGTCGGTGAAAGCCACCGCCGCGGGACCATCCCACGGCTCCATGATCGAGCCATGGTATTCGTAAAACGCCCGTCGATCGGCAGGCATCGTCGCATGACCTTCCCACGCTTCGGGAATCAGCATTGCCATCGCGTGCGCGAGAGGCCGGCCGGCGAGTGTGAGCAGCTCGAGCACGTTGTCCAACGAAGCTGAGTCGCTCTGTTTTTCGTCGCACACTGGGAACAGCGCGGGAAAGCACTCGCCGAACCGGGAGGAGGAAGTGACCGCTTCGCGCGCACGCATCCAGCTCAGATTCCCGCGCAAGGTATTGATCTCCCCATTGTGGCAGAGAAACCGGTACGGGTGCGCGAGACGCCAGGACGGAAACGTGTTGGTGGAGAAGCGTGAATGTACGAGCGCGATCGCGGTCGACAGCGCTGCATCGCCGAGATCCTGGTAGAACGGCACCAGCTGATCCGGTCGAAGCATTCCCTTGTAGACCACTGTGCGCGACGAAAAACTCGCTACGTAGCACTCACTGCCCTGCGGGATTGCGCGCAGAGCGGCTTCGATCCTTCGCCTGATCAGATAGAGTGCCACTTCGAATTCGGAGCTGGTGTCTACGTCGCGCGTGACACCCATCCGAGCCACGAATACTTGCCGTATGGTAGGCCGCGCCCGCTGTGTCGGGCCGTAGAGAACGGCATCATTGACCGGAACATCGCGCCAGCCGAGTACGGAGCAACCTTCTTCTGTCACGGCCGCTTCGACAATTCGCTCGCACGCGCGGCGATCGGCAGCACGTGATGGAAGGAACAGCATCCCGATTCCATAACTCCCGGCGTCGGGCAGAGAGATTCCAATCGTGCCGCATTCGCGACGAAGGAACGCGTGCGGCACTTGGAGAAGGATGCCGGCACCGTCACCGGTGCAAGCATCGGCTGCGACTGCGCTCCGGTGCGCGAGGTTCTGGAGGAGCTCGAGCGCCTTCTCGACGACGTTCCGCGAGCGAACGCCGTGTATCTGCGCGACAAAGCCGATTCCGCACATCTGTCAGAGCGCGGTGATCAGACCGCGGCGGGTGTGACTGCTGCTTCGTCTCTATCGCCTGTCCGAATGCGGTATACGCTCTCCACCGGAAGAACGAACACCTTGCCGTCACCAACGTCGCCCGTACGCGCACTCTCGAGAATCGCGCGCACGGTGATGTCGACAAACGGCTCCGACACGCCGATGTCGAGGCGTACCTTCTCCTGAAGCGCCACCTTCACCGTGGCGCCGCGGTACGTCTCGACCTGCTCAGTCTCGCCGCCGTGTCCGAGCACCCTGCTCACCGTGAGTCCGCGCACCTCGGAACGGTATAAGCGCTCGAGCACTTTATTCAGGCTGTCGGGACGGATGATCGCGACGATGAGCTTCACGCAACGACTGGCTCGACAGTGATCTTCGGCTGGGCATGCACTTGAAGGCCGGGACTCGTCGCGTCGTGCAGTACGAGCACCGCACCCTCTCCTTCCGCGTACGCTTCCTCTCCGTGCTGCGTAATGTCCATGCCAACGCCTTCGCTGCGAACGGGCACGCGCAGCGGCATCACGAGCGCTACCAGCTTCAGGACGGCGAGTGTGCCCACCGAGGCGTACACCATCGTCGCTACTACGCCGATCGCCTGGATTCCCAGCTGCGCGGGATGTCCGAACAGCAATCCGTTCGTGCCGCCCCATCGTGCATCCGCGAACACTCCAGTCAGGAGCGCGCCGCTCATGCCGCCAATCCCGTGTGCGCCAAGTACATCGAGTGAATCATCGAGTCTCGTGCGCGCGCGCCAGACGATTGCGAAGTAACTCGGCACCGCTCCGATCGCACCCATCGCAAGAGCAGAGAGTGGCGAGACGAAACCGGCGGCCGGCGTGATCACGACCAGGCCGATGACGATTGCAGTCGCCGCACCCACGGCGGTCGCGCGTCGCGTACGAAACGCATCGAGCCCCATCCAGACGCCGAGCGCGGCGCTGGGCGCGAGCAGCGTGTTGGTGAAGGCGAGCACCGCAGCTCCATTCGCCGCCAGTGCGCTTCCGGCGTTGAAGCCAAACCATCCGAAGTAAAGCAGACCCGCGCCGAGCAAAACGAAAGGCACGTTGTGCGGAAGCATTGCCTGTCGGCCGAAGTCCTTCCTCCCGCCGATCACAGTCGCTGCAACGACTGCAGCGATGCCGGCGTTGATGTGGACGACGGTGCCGCCGGCGTAGTCCAGCACGCCGAGCTGCGCGAGCCAGCCTCCACCCCAGACCCAATGCGCGATTGGCGCGTAGACTACGAGCGACCAGACACTGATGAATGCGAGGTACGCTCCGAATCGCATTCGTTCCACAATCGCGCCCGCGATGAGCACCGCGGTGAGAATCGCGAACGTGCCCTGGAAGGCCATGAACAGGAGGTGCGGGATGGTGCCGTGCGCATCGATTCCAACACCATCGAGCAGCAGATACTGCCAGCCACCAATCCATTTCGTCGTTCCACCGAACGCGAGCGTGTAGCCGATCAATGCCCACATCACGCCGACGACGGCGACGGCGCCTACGCACATCATCATCGTGTTGAGCGCATTCTTGGCGCGAACGAGACCGCCGTAGAAGAAGCCTGCAGCCGGCGTCATGAGGAGCACGAGGGCGGTGCTCATGAGCATCCACGCCGTGTCGGCGGGCGCTATGACGGGCGTCATAAAAAAAGCGCGCGAGTGTGCGAGCTCATGTTGGCGAAGGAATGGAGGTGGGG
>DATBRZ010000080.1:0-24401 GCA_036560025.1 Gemmatimonadaceae bacterium
CAGTCGCCGATCGCCGGTCGCCGATCGCCGGTCGCCGGTCGCCGGTTCAGCGTTGCGGGCGACGGGTTCAGCGTCACGCGCAGCCGTCTGGCTTCCCGATGAATACCACGCTGCGAAGCTGGCCGAACCGCCATCGATCGAAACGCGAACTTCGCCGTTCGCGCGCGACAGTTCATATGGATGCGGCGCATCCATTTCGATGACGACACGGACGATATTCGGCTTGTATTGCGCTGCCCGAATGTTGGTGACACCGCCGCGAGCGAGCCGATCATAGCGCGCGCCCATGTTGAGCGTCGCACCCTGAAGGTCGATCACTACGCGATATGGTCCCTCGAGCGTGAAGTCGTTGACGTCGACTGACTGATCGACACCGATGACTACATGAGCGCGACCGGAAGTGGGGACGACACTAACGGAGCGAACCGAAGCGGTCGGGGCCGCCAATCGCACTGCGCCGAACGCGCTCGCCGGTACGACGAGGCGAGCTTCGGCGGGAGTTACGATCGCAAATGCGGCGGCGATCGCCAGAAACTGCTTCATTGCGTCCTCACTTTTGTTGAATCAGACATCGCCAGTGTTTCCTGGCGGCTGTAACCAAACTCTTCGATGCCGAAGATCACCGACTTCTCACGGATCCCGGCGACGCGCATGCGGCCGATCTCCTGACCGACCTTTACGCGATACTGCTCCTTGGACGAAATGTCCCGGAGAACGGCAACCGAATTCCTTCCGAGTGGATCGAATGCCACCGCAACCAGCTTGAGATCCGCGAGCAGCGGGCGGATCTCTTCAGAGTTCATGAGTGACACGAACGGATCGCGACGGCCAACGCCGGGATACTCGTAGACCTCGCGTGTCACGGTGCCCTGGCTCGACGTGTCCCGCGGGACGAGCGCTTCTGCCGGAGCAGGCGCAGCAGCCGCAGGAGCCGGGTTGTTTGCAACCTTCACCGGCTTCGAGCTGCGCGACTGTGCTCCCGCAACTGCGCCGGCGAGCGAGATCACGACAGCCGCAATCAGAGTGAGTCTTTCAGTGGACTTCATTGCTTGAACTCCTCGGTCACGGCATCGCTCTGATCGGGGTGCGCGATGTAGGTCTGAATCTGGAAGTCGGTGTCGAGCAGAGACTCGTCGTCTTTCACCATTCTGAGCTTGCTCTTGTCGCGTGTGACGAGAGGCTTCACATCGAGCGCAACCGGCGCAACGATGCGGTTGAGTGATCCGACATTCGATAGAAACGCCGCGATTGCGTGATAGCCGCCGGTTACAGACAGCTTGTAGCGATAGGTGTCGAACTGTTCGCCTACGAGAACCGGCATCGGCTCCACTGAAGCGAGGTCGAGTCCGACGCGGCGCGCGGCGGTTGAAACATTCTCCAGGAGCGCGGGCACCTCGTTCGTGGTCGGAACGAGCTGCCGCAGCACGACCAGGTCAGCAGCGTACTGCTTTGCCTGAGCGTTCAGCTTTGCGACAGTGCCCGCGGCGAGATTCGCCCGCGCGTCAGCGTTCTTCTTGTCGAGCACCGTGACGTGCTGCTCGATCGTCGCGATCTCGTCCTGCTTCGGCAGATAGAGGAAATAGCCGAACGCGCCGCCGATGGCGACGGACAGGACAGCCACGCAGACGAGAGTTTGCTCGCGCTTCGTTAGGTTGGCGCCTATTGCCATGTCAGTTCACCCTCCCCGGGGTTGTGACCGTCTTGATGAGGAAGGGCGGCGGAGTCTGCGACTCGGCTTCGAGCTGGAACTCGGTGACTTCCTTCCCCTCAGCGACGGCCATGTCCGAGCGCGTCAGCTGGACGTTCCGAATGAAGGGCGATGATTCCAGTGTCTTCATGAAAAGCGTCAGTGCCTGGATGTCGACAGTGTGTCCGACGATGCGGAACCGGGTCGCGCGAGAAGCGGCTGCAAGCACCGAGTCCGCGCGCGCCTTTCGCGCCTTGGCATCGGTCTTCTGCTTGTCTGCAGTCTTCGCGGCACCGGGTTTGGTCGATCCGGTGTCCGATGCAGCCGAGCTCGGCGGAGCGCTTGTCTGCTGCACGCTGGTGAGCCACGTGTACTGCGGCAGCGAGTTGCTGATCTCCTCGAGAAGGTGCGGCCAGAGGTAGCGGCTGTCGTCGATCGACTTGATGATCGCTACCTGCTGATACAGCGAATCACGCGTGGCTTCAGCCTTGGCCTTGGCCTCGAGAACGAGCTTGAATTGCGCCGAGTCGGACATCGCTTTCACTTCGCGATCCATCAGGGTGCGCTCGCGCGACGTCTGACTCATGTGAAGAAATGCGACGGCGAGCACGACCGTGGTCGATGTACCTACGGCGGCGAGAAGAAACTTGTCCTTGATTCCCGCCGTGGCAGAGGTCAGCAGCGCGCCGACATCGAACTGGCCGCGCTGCGAGTGGTTTGCGGCACCCGGAAGAAGATTGACCTGGATCATTTCAGTTCCCGTTTACTGGCGAAGCGCCAGGCCAATAGGGAGCATCAGCAGGGGCGCGATCTCGTCCGTGCGGAGCGAATCGAACGCGCCGTCGCGGATGTTGAGCCTCGCCAGTGGATTTGCATGCTCGATCGGGATCCGGAGACGCTCGCCGAGGAGGGCGGCGAGGCCGGGCGTTCGAGAGCCGCCACCACAGAGGTAAACGGCGCGGGGTTGTACGATGTTCTTGGAAGTCGAGAGGAATGCTGCTGCGCGCTCGACTCCGACGGCGATCTCTTCGCCGCGCGCGTGAAGCACTGCGTCCAGCTGCGGTGATCTGTCGAAGCCGCGAATGGCCGCTTCTGCATCCTTTGGAGACATCCCGTGTTGGCGCTGGAGATCCTCGCTGAATCGACGCGTGCCGAGCGGAAGGTCACGCGTCAGAAGCGGCACACCCGCGTCCATGATGTTCACGTTCGTTACTTCGTGGCCGACGTTGATGAGAGCGACGAGCCCTGTCATCGCCTCCGGGTAATTCACCTCGAAAGCGTTGTGCAGCGCGAAGGAATCGACATCGACGACCGAGGGCGTCACACCTGCCTCAGCGAGAATGCGGAGCTTTGAATCGATTAGATCGCGCTTCGCAGCGACGAGCAGAACGGTCATGTCGTCGGAGGAGCGAGTCGGATCGAGAATCTGAAAGTCGAGCTCGACTGACTCGACATCGGGAACGTGCTGCTCTGCCTCCCACCGCATCAGCTCGCGGGCCTGCTTCTGCTTGACCCGCTCGGTTTGAATCTTCTTGATGATCACGTCCCGGCCGCCCACAGCGGTCACGACGTGCTTCGCCTTTACCGATGCCGCCTCGAGAGTCGAGCGGATGGCGTCGGCAACAATGCCCGGATCCATCACCTCGCCTTCGACGATGGCATCAGGCTGCAGCTTCTGCACGGCGACCTTGACGAGCTCGGGCGCGCCTTTGCCGTGATCGATTACTGCGACCTTTATGAGACCCGAACCAACGTCGAGTCCGACTGTCGTTCGTTTGCGACTGAAGAGCGGCATGAGATCCTGGGTAGGAGACCGCAAGTGAATGCACCTGAACACGATTTACGACGCGCTGAGGTAACAGTCGCGACAAACAATTGTCAGTAAGCTTCAGTCCACGCTTGCTCCGTAACACGTCGTGTGATGAAACGTCCGGAGTCCGCTCGCTCCATTCGCACCAGGATCGCAACCGTGCGATGTATCCCCTGCGCATCCGGCGAGGTAACGCGACCTTCTGACACGACCACAAAGAGGCCGCTGTCGAGCTTCGTCGCAGTGACACTGCTCTCGAGCGGCGGTGCTCCAAACGTCCCGAGTGCGGTGGCAGATCCCTGAGCGGCGGACTCCATGGTCTGACCATTCCATCCTGACACGGCTCGCGCTGCGCCGAGCTCGGCAACCGAGAACGCCTGCTGATCGAGGATGTCGAGACGAGTGGCCGACGTCTCCTGAGCCGATGCGAAGAACGCACCCGTTACCAGGACAGCGATGATGACGAGCGCACAGAGCGCCGCTGCGATTGCAAACGCAGGTCGCACTCGCATCAGAGTCTACCTCTGTTGCGCGGCGAGATCGTGACGATCGCGGAATCACTGTACCGGGAGCGCGCATCGCCTGTCATGGAAACGAGCGCGGGCGTTTCTCCGCGAAGGACCACATCAACGCGGGCAACGAGCGGCGACAGCGCCGCATCGAACAACTCGCGTCCCGATGAGTCGTAGTATCGGAATGCCAGCCCTGACGCGCTCGGCGAACGTCCCGGCGAATAAGGCCGATATGGACCGCTGACGGGTTGAATGGCCGAGCAATCGTGCGGTGGCGATGCCGTGCATCTTCGGTAGCCGAGCTGCGAGGATCCGTCGCCCGAGCGGTAAAGGCTGTAGCGACCGCGTCTCAGAAAGCGAACCGGTGCGCCACGTCGCACCCCGCTCGGTATACCGCCGGCAAGTGTGAGAGCGAACGTCGTTCGGCCGGCCGCTGCATCGCTCGAGGACGTGAAGCCAGTTGACGCTGGGCACGCTGTCGAGACGGCACGCGATGTGAGCGTTGCGACCCGAGCCTCGTACCATCGCGACGAATCGAGGGCGGCCGGCGAATGCGCATAGACGAGCGCGATGTCGCCGGTGTCGGGGCTCGCGAGGAATGATGTAACGACCGCGCCGTTTTGCAGTCGCGGCGGGACGAGAAAAATGGTCCCGCCCGAGATCGTGCACACAGCTGACGATCCGAGCGTGGCGTAAAGCTCGAGAGCGGAGTCCGTCATAGTCGGAAAGCCGTAACGTGCGACGGCAGCGCCGCGAATGTCGGCAACGAGCACGCTTGCGCCGTCACGCAACTGACCGCGCACGTCGAGCATGGAGGTGGCCGCCGAGTAGAAACGCTGCTGCCGCGTCAGAGCCCGAATGAGAGTGCCGCACACGAGGCCGCCAATGGCCAGAACAACGAGGAGCTCGATGAGGGTGAAGCCGCGTTTCATCAGCAGGCAGCTGCGCTCTGGAATTTTTCTCCGTGCCTGCCGAGAACGGAGCCGTACTCCACTCGCTGCTCGATCTCTGCAGCAGTTGACGATGCGGACACGTCCCATTGCGAGCGGACTCCCGCCATTTCATCACTTCCCGCGGTCAGGGCCGCGCATGGACGCGATTGCGACTCTTCCGCGCGTGAGCGGGCCATCATTGCGGCTCTCGATCTTCGTCCGCTTGCGGCCATCTGGCGCGCGATCGCCGCCGCTGATCCGGCCAGAGCGATTGCGCCAACCGAGAAGAGAACGAGCGCTATGACAAGCTCGATGAGAGTGAAGCCCGATGCTCGCCGATGCATGGAGCGGAGTTTCGCAGCACCGGCTGCGGGACGCGGCACCAGATCTTCACCAGCGTTACCGGATCAGCGCGCAAAAAAAAGCGGCCCATTCGGGCCGCTTGCTACTGGGAAAGCAAACCCGGGCCTTTCGGCCCGGGTCCCTACCTCCCAAGTAGGTAAATCAGGTGCAGGTAATCAGACCGTTCGCTGAGGAGCTGCAGGTCTTCGCGGTCAGCGTGTGCGAAGCCGTTGCAGTCCAACCCGCAGGCGGACCAGCAATAGCGGTCGCCGTGACGGTCACATTCTGCGACGGGGTAAAGCCCTGCGCCGAACCATTGCCCGAGAAGTACGTTCCGGCGCTATCGGCCGCGTAGCTCTCCTCGTAGGTGGCGAGGTTGCGGAGGTCAGCCTTCATCGATGCGACGTAAGCCTTCTCCTTGGTGTTCGCGAACTTCGGAATCGCGATCGCGGCAAGAATGCCAATGATGACCACGACGATCAGAAGCTCGATCAGCGTGAAACCCTTCTTGGTGCGTGCCATTTGTTGAAATCTCCTTGAGAGGAATTTTGCCTGCCCAACCGGACAAGGACGATGAGCGTTCGGAAAAGGCAACGTTGGAGCGAAAAAACGCCGGCGTTAGTGCGTTCCTGCAGGCCTCTACGCGGCTTCAACGCCGAATTTCGAGAGTTTTCGGTACAAAGTGGACGGATCGATGCCCAGTATTTCGGCGGCCCTCGATCTGTTTCCGCCTTCGCTGTCGAGCACCCACATGATGTAGGCTCGCTCGATGATCTCGAGTGGCGGATTCGTTGCGGGGCGAGGGCTTACGAGCGGCTCAGCGCGGCGCTCGCGAATCCGGTCCGGCAATGCAGGTGGTTGAATCATTCCATTCGAAGCAAGGATGACCGCCCGCTCGAGGGCATTCTCCAGCTCACGAACGTTGCCCGGCCAAGTGTATTCCTGAAGCTGCTCGAGCGCTTCGTCGCTTAGAGTCTTCGGCTCTTCGTCACGCAGAGCCGCGATCTGCCGAAGGAACGCTTCGGCAAGGAGCGGAATGTCCTCTCTGCGCTCGCGCAGTGGTGGCAGCTCGATCGAGATCACGTTGAGTCTGTAAAACAGATCGCTGCGAAAGTTTCCGCGAGCGATCTCTTCATCCAGATTTCGATTTGTCGCAGCAATGAGCCGCGTGTCGATCGGGATAGCCTCGGTTGCGCCGACGGGAATGACTTCGCGATGCTGAAGGACGCGAAGGAGCTTCACCTGCGTCGCGGCGGTCGTCTCACCCACTTCATCGAGGAAAAACGTTCCGCCCTCGGCAGCCGAGAACAGACCGGATTTGTCCTTCACGGCGCCCGTGAATGATCCCTTCACATGGCCGAACAATTCGCTCTCGAGAAGACTTTCCGGCAGTGCGCCGCAGTTGATCGAAACGAATGGGCCCGCGCTGCGTTGCGAGAGCTCGTGGATGTAGCGAGCGAGAACGCCTTTTCCTGTTCCCGATTCGCCCTGAAGCAGAACGGTCGAATCGGTGCCCGCTACGGTTTCAGCGACTTTCACGAGGTCGAGCCAGACTCGATTCGTTCCGAGCGGCTTGCCGACGTGATCGCGCCGCCGGATCTCGGTCTTCAGCGTGCGATTCTCGACGCGAAGATTGCGATGCTCCGCAGCGCGCTTGACGATCGCGACGAGCGCGTCGTTGCTGAACGGTTTCTGGATGTAGTGAAAAGCACCGTCGTTGACCGCTTGAATCGCTGATTGAAGCGATGCCTGTGCGGTCATGAGAATTACCGGAACGTCGGAGTCCGCGGCGCGAGCCGCAGCGAGCACTTCGAGGCCGGTTACGCCCGGCATGCGGATGTCGGACAGGACTATGTCAGGCCGGATTGCAGCGATCTGATCCAGACCCTGCTTGCCTCCAAACGCCACATGCGCCGCAAATCCCTCGTTTTTGAGGAGGATTCGCAGCGTGTCGACGATGCCTGATTCGTCATCAATTATGAGAACGGTCGGTCGGGTTTCCTGAGGCATTTCCGCCAGGCCTGGGTCTTCTCCGGGGTACGACGAGCGTGAAGCGCGTCTCGTCACCGGGAGCGCTGACTGTTACGACGCCGCCGTGCGCGGCTGCCGCACGCTGGGCTATGGACAGTCCCAGTCCGCTCCCTCCCGGTTTGGTGCTGACGAAGGGATCGAACAGCCGGTCACGAATTCCGGGATCGATTCCCGCCCCCCGATCGCTTACACCAACAGCTACCGCACCGCCGGCGAACTCGGTTGCTTCGTGCGGTAGCTGTGCGGCTGAGAGCTCGCCCGCATCGACACGAACGACTCCATTCGGCGGCGATGCCTGCACCGCGTTGAGGATCAGATTGAACAGAGCGCGATGGACTAGATCCTCGTCACCTTCGATGATGAGCGGCGAGGACGGAAGATTCTCCACTACTTTGACGCCCGGTTGAGCGCCGCCACGCTCCCGAACCAACCGTGCGGCGTTCCTCGCGATTTGAGCGACGTCGATGTCGGTGACTCTTGTGACTCCGGTCCGCGCGAAATCAAGGAACTCTGTGAGCAGTCGTGAAAGCCGGTCGGACTCGCGCTGCACGAGCTCGCCAAGTACTCGCTCGTCTTCTCCCGCGCGCGGGATTCGCGAGAGCTGTTCGACGGCGCTGCGGATCGAGGCCAGCGGATTTCTGATCTCATGCGCGAGCGACGCGCTCATCTCCGCGATTCCCTCGAGACGCTCGGCGCGGACTGTCAGACTGCGATACTCCTCCTCGCGGAGTCGGAATGCCGCGAGCTCCTCAGCGAGTGCTTCGCTGTGCGCACCTGCAGCGCGGAGTCGCGCTGCAATGACACCACTCGTGAGCGCAACCACTGTAAAGACGGCGAGCTGGAAGAAAAGAGCTGCGTCGGGAGCCGCGCCGTGCCCCAGCATTGAATCTGCGAAATAGAGAACGATCGCCAGCGCGGCGACGAGAGGGACACCAACCGGTGGAACGAGCAGCGCACTGACTGCAATGACGAGGATGTAAAGCGGCGCGAATTCGGAGCGTGTGTCCTCCCACGTCACGTGTACAGAGGCGGTCACGAGCGCGAGGTCGAACAGAACCTGGAGGTAATAGAACGTCGGCGTCGCGGGGCGCTTCAGCACGTCGGTCCATGCAAGCGATCCGACGGTGAAAAGCAGTGCCGATACGAGCGCAAGCGTTACGATGAGCGTGTCGGAGGTTGCGGCGGTAAGCCAGACGGTCACGGCGGCAATGAAGACCGCGATGGCGAGCGCGAGGCGCGCGATGTAAACGCCGCGGAGGATGCGCGCCGGCTTAGGGATGGCGGGTCTGGCGCGGGCGTCCGGGACTATTGGCTCTCCCTGTAAAAGGCTACGAACTACGGACTTAGGGTTGGGGGGCAAGTTGGCCCGCCGGGGGTAACCCGTCAATTCCGGGCCCTACCATATAGATTCAGACGCAAATGTCCCTCTTCGCCGTGCTTCAGGCGCCACCGGAGCACCTCGCGCCTGGAGCGATCACCGGACGGCTGGTCATCGTCCTTCTGCTGGTCGGCCTGAACGCTTTCTTCGTGGCCGCGGAGTTCTCTCTCGTTGCCGTAAGGCGCACAAAGATCGACGAGCTCGCTCAAGATGGAGACAGTCGTGCGCGCACTGTCCAGTCAGCGCTCGCGCATCTCGATCGATACATCGCCGGCACACAACTGGGAATCACGCTCGCCTCACTGGCACTTGGATGGGTCGGCGAGCCCGCGGTCGCATCCGTGCTCGACAATCTCGTCGAGCTCTTCGGGATCAATCCCCCGCCTGCCGGAGTTCACAGCGCAGCTGCCCTCGCCACCGGCTTCTTCGTCATCAGCTTCCTGCACATCGTCCTTGGCGAGCTGGCGCCCAAATCCGTTGCGCTGATGAAGCCGGAAGGAGTAAGCCGCTTCGTTGCAGCGCCGCTGATGCTGTTCTCTCGCGTCATGTCGCCATTCATCTGGGTGTTCAACGGTGTTGCAAACGCGATCGTCCGTATTTTTGGAATTACACCGATGACGGAAGTGCAGGGCCACTCCGCAGAGGAGCTACGCCTGTTGGTCATGCAGGCCGGAGCGCATGGAAGGCTCGACGAGTCGGATACAGCGATGCTCGCAGGCGTTTTCGACTTCCATCACAAGAAAGCGCGCGACGTGATGCGGCCGCGCACTGACGTCGTCGGAATCGAGATCGACGAAACCGAAGAAGAAGTGTGGAAGATCGTGCGTGACGAGCGTTATTCGCGGTATCCTGTTTACCGCGAGTCACTCGACGACGTCGTGGGTGTTTTCCTCGCGAAGGATCTATGGCTTCGCGAATTGAAGGAGCCATTCTCGGTGCGCAGCGTGATGCGCGAGCCGCTGTACGTTCCCGACAGTCGCGCGGCCGTGCGTGTTCTCGATGATCTCCGAAGGACACGAGCACATATGGCTGTCGTTCTCGATGAGTACGGCGGCACCGCCGGAATCATCACGATGGAAGATCTTATCGAGGAAGTGATCGGTGATATCGCGGACGAGTACGACTTCGCGGCGCGCAGCGCGATCGAATCGAACGGCATACTGGAGCTCGATGGAACGATGTCGCTGATCGACGTCCGTTCCGATCATCGCGTTCAGATCCCTGAAGGAGACTGGACAACGCTCGGCGGATATGCGTTTGCCCAGCTTGGACGGCTGCCGCGGATGGGAGACCGAGTGCCGATACCAGGTGGCGAGCTCGAGGTGATAGCGATGGATGGTCGGCGAATCGCTGCGCTTCGAGTCCATCGCACGGGTCCCCTGACGCCGTTGACGCCGCAGGACGCGACGCGGGAAATCAGCTCATAGCCAACACGCACGACCCGTACGCGGCGCTCCGCAATCGCGATCTCCGCCTCTTCATCGGTGGACGCGTACTCGGAGTGATCGGCTGGCAGATGATGCAGGTAGCGCTCGGATGGGAGCTGTACGAGCGCACCCACTCTGCATTCGCGCTTGGACTTGTTGGTCTTGCCACTGCGCTGCCGGTTGTCGTGTTCGCGTTGCCGGCAGGGCATGCCGTCGATCGATACGACCGGAAAGTGATTCTCGCCTGGGCGCAGGTTTTCTTTGCTGCGTCTTCGTTCGCGCTCGCGGCGATCTCGCATTGGCAAGGACCGGTGCCGCTCATCTATGCGCTCCTGCTTCTGCGCGGCGTTGTTCAGGCCTACAACAATCCGGCACGTCAGGCCCTGCTGCCGCGGCTCGTGCCTGCGGCGATGCTGACAAACGCGGTGACGTGGGCAAGCAGCGGATTTCAGATTGCGGCTGCAATCGGGCCGGCGCTGGGAGGATTCGCGGTCGCGTTGCAGGGAGGTGCGTCCGGCGCCTACATCGTGAGCGGTCTTCTTTTTGTCGTGAATCTCGTGACTCTGCTCATGATGGGACCCGGAAGGGCGAGAGCGACGGTGAGCATTGCCAATCAGGACTCAGTGGTCCCTGCCGGATCGCCGCTCGCCGGCGGCGAAGGCGTGCAGTCCGAGCCTCCCGGGCGGGGGCATGAACGAATGACAAAAGAATCTCTCGTTGCTGGAATGCGTTTCGTTCGCGAGACGAAAGTCATACTCGCCGCAATCACGCTCGATCTATTCGCCGTTCTGTTAGGCGGTGCGACCGCGCTGTTGCCTGTTTTTGCCAAGGACATCCTTCACGTCGGCGCTGATGGACTCGGCTGGTTGCGGGCAGCGCCATCGATCGGCGCGCTGATTGTCGCAGTCGCGATTGCTTATCGGCGACCAATGCAGCGAACGGGATGGACCTTGCTTCTCGCCGTCGCCGGATTCGGAGTGGCGACGATCGTATTCGGGCTCTCGCGATCTTATGTGTTATCCCTCGCGATGCTATTCGCCCTGGGCGGTCTGGACTCCATCAGCATGGTGATCCGATCCACGCTCGTTCAATTGCGCACTCCCGATGAGATGCGAGGTCGAGTCTCGGCCGTGAACAGCGTCTTCATCGACATGTCGAACGAGCTCGGCGGCTTCGAGTCGGGAGCGCTGGCAGCGTTGGTCGGGCCGGTAGTTGCAGTCGTGGCCGGAGGAGTCGGGACTCTGATCGTCGTTGCTGCTGTAGGATTGGCGTGGCCCGAATTAAGGAGGCTCCGGCAACTGGAAGCGTGATCGGATCGAGCTCAGTTTTTCGATGCCAGAGACGCAAGTGTCTCCCGATCCATCCGGTGGCCGCCCTCAAAGTTTCTCAACGTGTACGGAATACCGTGCTGCTTCAGCAGCTTCTCGTATTTGTCGATCATTTCTCTGTTCCCGAACTGATCTCTCGTGCCGTAGACGATCGTCAGCTCGACGTGGCGGAAGAATTGAGCAGCCTGATTCAGATCGGAGTCGGTCGCGAGCAGTGAGCCCCACATAATCAACCGGTCGGCTTTCGATTTCCCTCGCGTGACCCAGCGGTTCGCGGTTGCACCACCCTGGGAAAAGCCGAGCACCGTCACTCTCACGGAATTGCGATCGACGCTCTCGAAGATCTTCGCGTATACATCATCGAGGTAGGCTACGTAGTCAGCGATCTCGTTCTCCCTGTCTTCGCGCGTCATCCACGAAGCCACGACGCGAGCCTCGGGACCGTGGAATCCGGTGGTGCCCGTCAAATAGAATCGCGATAGCGCTTCCGGTGCGACGATGAGCCTCGATTTGGCGGCGATAGGCTCGAATTGAGCGATGAATTCCTGAGCGGACTGCCCGTAACCATGACAGACGAACCACACATCACTGACGGATGAGGTCGGCTCGCCGAGGGTGTAATAGCGAGCAGTGCGACCGACGTTGATCTGATGGGGGCTGGACATCAGTCGAATATAGAACCACGGAAACTACGGAGTATGCGGTGCGCTCCGCGAGGAACGTCTTTTGCTTTTTATAGGTCCATGAGGACTGGATTTTTGGTTGCTGCTGTTCTCGCCACGTTTGTGGCCGGTTGTGAAGTATCCAGTGATGAGGAGCGTGCGATCGGCGAGCAGAACGCCTCAGAGATAAACTCGCAGCTTCCGATCGTTACGGATCCCGCAATCAATTCCTACGTCACGACTCTGGGCGACACCATTGCGCATGTCACCAGCATGCGTGACCTCGACTGGAAATTCTACGTAGTCAATCTCGATCAGGTGAACGCGTTCTCGCTTCCCGGCGGATTCGTTTATGTCAATCGCGGACTGATCGAATCCACGGATCGTCTCGACGAGCTGGCCGGGGTGCTTGCACACGAAATCGGACATGTCGTGCAGCGCCACTCCGTGAAGCAGATGCAGAAATCCCAGAAACTTGGTATCGTCGCGACGCTCGCGTGCACACTGACGAGTCTATGCGACAGCGGCCTGGGTCAGGCTGCCGTGAACATCGGCGGCAGCGTGCTGATCGCGCGGTACAGTCGCGAGGATGAGCTGCAGGCTGATTCGGAAGCGGTTGAGAATGTTCTGAAAGCCGGAATCGATCCCGAAGGTGTTCCGGCGTTGTTCGATGTGCTCATTCGACAGCGGCAAACGGAGCCGGGAATCGTCGAGGGATGGTTCGCGACTCATCCGCTGGAGGAATCGCGCGTCGAGGCATCACGCGAGCTGATTCACGAGCTCGGCGCCGACAACAGAGCGGGACTGCTACAGGATACTCCCGGCTATCATGCGTTCAGGGATCGCATTGCCGCGCTACCACAACCCAGTCCTCAAACGTTACCTCAAAGCCGCTGACGTCGAGCACGCGCAGGAGTCTGGGTCTGTTTTCGAGATGATATGGAAGTTTTTCCATTAATAGTCGGATGCAGAACTATTGCTATCCTGTTCGATGGAAAAACTTCCATTGACATCTCGAAAACAGGCCCAGACTCCTATCGGTCATAGGTAGCTGAGCCACCAGTCTCGGCGTCGCGCTTTGACGCCCGCATACCAGCGACACAGTGGATAGAGTAGAAGCACTCCGGTAATCCACGCGGCGTACACGACGCCGAGATTGAATCCAACATTCGGAGCTGGAGTCGAGCCCGGGCCGGGAAGCCTGAAGTAGATGTCCGTCGGCTTTCCAGCAATCACCGACAGGAAGTAACCAATGCTGTGCGCGACTACCCACTGCCCCAGATAAAAGAAGAGCGGAACTCGACCATACGTGATGAGCCAGCGTGCGATTGCAGGGCGCGGAGTCGTCCCCTCAGCCGGCGTGTTGTATCGATCCCACCACGCGAGCGCGAGGAAGGCGGGACCGATGGTCATCATCAGAAACAAGAGCGACGGCGGATACTTCTGAACGTTGAGGAATGAGACGACAGTCATCGCAGCTGTTTTCTGCACAGCCCAGTCCGATGGATTCCCGTACAGATTCGTCGCGCGCAACACAATGAATCCAACGGTGATAATCGCACCCCAGCGGATCAGCCACCGTCGTCTTTCTGACGGAGGACGATTGTAGACCGATCCGAACGCGTAGCCCGCCGCCATTACGCCAAGCCATGGGATCAGCGGATACAAATTGAATAGCACCGGTCCGGGAAAGCCGAGCGGCAGGAGAACGCCCTGCTGATGGAGAAGCACCCACAGTGCATTGAGGCCGGTCGGATAAGGAGTCCCCGGCCCTTGCCACGGGGTGACCTGCACCGAATCGAAAGCGTTGTGCACGAGGATCATTCCGATACCGAATGCCGCAATGGCGCGAATCGGAAGGTGGATGAGACCGGCGAGCAGGATCATACTGCAGCCCAGCACCCAGATCACCTGCGCCATGCCGATGAACGAGTAATCGACGTTCCAGAACACGAGGAACCGCACGACGGTGAACTCGAGAACGATGAGCCACAGCCCTCGCGTGACGAGGAATCTTGATAGCTCCGCTTTGGGCTTTCCGCGCGCGAGCTGGAAGTACGCGCCAGCACCTGAGAGAAACACGAACAGCGGAGCGCAGAAATGCGTTACCCAACGCGTGTAGAAGAGGGCGGGGTTCGTCCTCGTGAGATCAGTCGGATCGAAGAAGAACGTGTCGTGATGGACGAAATCGCGCGTGTGGTCGAGCAGCATGATGACCATGATGAGACCGCGCAGAAGATCGACGGAGTTGATGCGCTGCTTGACCGGCGCACGCTCGGCGACGGGAGCATTGTAGGCGGGCGTATCGCCTAGCGGGGTGAGCGTATCGCGAGCCGCTTCAGCCGCTGATCCCATCGCTTGTCTCTCCGATGAAGTGACCTTGATTCGCTATTCTAGGATTTCCTGTCAGTCATCGCCATTCGGTGTGATGCTCTGACAGAAATCTTACAACTGTCAGCGCAATTCAGCGCTCCATACCGAACGGATCTCCCGGCGGAGCGCGAAGTGCGGGCGTCGGCGACGGCAGCTCCTGTCGCTCAATCCATCGATTGAAGTCCCCGGCGATGCTTGCCCAGTGCGCGCGATCGACCTCAGTGCCTGTCGATGCAAGTGATCGAGCCCGACGGCGCAACTGATCGATCTTGTAGTCCGCGATCGCGCGAACCTCCGGCGCGGCTTCCTTGTCGGCGGCAAGTAACAATAGCCGGTCAGCTACTGCGCGCTGAGCGACGCGGCGCAACGCTGCGTCGCGAGCGGATCCAGGTCTCCCGAATGTCCACGTCCCCGTCAATGCGTCGATCGTCTCAGCCAGCGTGAGTGGAGCTGCTCCACGCGCGGCGAACTGAACGAGACGAGCAGATCGCTCACGTTGTAGTATCGCGTCGACGATCATCTGCGCGAGCGTGCGCGCGGCGCCAAGCTCATCGAATGCCGGCCTGGTTCTGCTGTTGAAGAGCTCTACGTACGGATTGTACGAGAACGGCCTCGGCCCGAGGAGAGTGAGCACTGTGTCCGGAATTGCGAGCTCGGCCGGAGTGAGAGCCTTGATCAGTGCATTCAGTGCGCGACGCTGTTCCGCGCCAGGAATCGGGCGCGTCGCGACGGCACCATCGCCACGAACCGCGTTGCTGTACTCCATTCCGCCGATCGTCTTCGACACCGAGTTGATCGCAAAGCGGTGCATCAAATACACGGGAACGAAGCGCTCCTGGAGCAACGCGACCGGCTCGCCGACGCGAATGTTTCGCTCGCCAAAGCGTGAGATCGCGACGCGGCGCACATCCATCTCGTGCCGAAGGAACTCCAAGGGAGTCGCGGCATCGTCCCAGAGATTGGTCCGCGGATCCGACGCGTACTCGGGTCGCGCGTCCGCATCCGAGAGGAACAACATTCCCTTACGCAGTCCGTCGGCGATTATCGCTCGCAACGAGTCCTGCTCTGATTCAGGTGGAAAGATTCCGTATCCCCAGTGAATGGCGAAGATGTCGTATTCGCCGGGACCGACGTCGTACGCATGAGAGATGTCGATGTTGCCTTTCTGATCGAGCCGAACGCGCGGCGGAGGATAATCCATTACCGAGCCGCGCTCGTATGTCGACGCGATGTAATTGTGCGACAGCCCGAGCGTGTGCCCAACCTCGTGCGCGCTCACCTGTCGCACACGCGCAAGCACAAACGCAGTGTCGGCTGCCGCTGGATCAGCGCCCATCAGCCCCGCGTAAAGGTTGTAATCAGTCCGCGCGCGATGTGAATCCATTCGCGCCATTGCCTTGATTATCTCGCCGGTGCGCGGATCACCCTGAGATCCGCCGATCGACCAGCCACGCTCGTTCCGGTTCTCCCATTGAACGACGTTGTATCGCGCATCCATCGGATCCACGCCTTCGGGAAGATCCTCGACGCGGAATGCTCCCTTGAGACCCGCTCGCTCGAACGCTTCGATCCACCAGCTCACACCCTCTCTTGTCGCTGTGCGCACCGGCTCGGGAATGCCGCGATCGATGTAGTAGACCAGTGGATTCTTGATCGGACTCGAGGGATCGCGCGGATCTACGCGCTCGAGACGATGCCGTGCGATCCACCGCTGCTCCAGGGCAAGCTGGATTGGCTGCGCGTAATCCTTGAACACGATTCCGAAGAACCCGGTTCGGGGATCGAGCACTCGCGGGCGGTAGCCCTCGTCCGGAAGCTTGAGAAAGGAGATGTGCTGCCGGAGAGTGAATGCGCGGCCATCGGGAACAATCGACGCGACTGTCTGACCGGGCCTACCCTGCGCTACGAACGTGAGTGCGACATCGATCTCGCTGTTATCCGGAAATGCCTTAGTGTACGGCCGATAAATGCTCGACCGGTCGCGCGCGACCGAATATGTCCCCTCGTTGCTCGCGGTGAGAGTTCCACTCACATCGTTCCAGTCGCGATAGAAAAAGTCGGTCGCGTCAGCTACGACCCTCGCTCCTTCCTCCGCGATGATCGGAAGCGCTCCTGCAGTGCTTGGCGGAAAAGATTCCGCGATCGTCCGCTGATGCGCGGGATTGTCGCGCGCTGAAGTCCGGTAGTTCCAGTTCTCGAACACGACGAGAATCTTGTCGCCGTTCCGATCGAACCGCGCGACGAAGTTGTCGCCACCCGCCCCGCGATCGAGGCCGATCGGATTCGAGCCGAGTCCGGTGGCGAGAGCGACGAACATCAACGCGCGCATGGAGTCCCTCGGCAGCTCCACGTAGATCTTTCCCTGCTTTGCATCGAGGTAGAGCGGAATGAAACCGTCGCGGCGCTCCATACCGGCTGTCTTGGCCGCGATTGTCGATTGGACGGGCGCTGGAGACTGGGCGGGTTTGGTTGTGGCGGAGGCGCAGCCGGAAAGCAGCAGTAGAGCAGCAAACTTTATCAGGCGCATGACGTAGGAGAGATGGGGGAACGCGATAATCCCATGTAGGCCGAAGAATCGCAAGAGAGGGAGACCCCTCGCATCTCTGATTTTCGAAGTGGATTTTTCCTCGCAATGGAAAACGTCACCCTCTCTCCAACCGATCCTCTAATCGCTCCCGAAACCGCAGCGGCACGAAATCCAGCTGCGCGCCGACTTCAGCTGGCGTTCTTCCTGCTTGGCTCCGTCTCACTCGCGTTCATCATCATACGATCCGATCCAAGACGACTCCTTGCCGAGGTCACAGAGTCGGGCTGGACGGTTCCGGCGATCGTAGGCGTCTACGGCGCAGTGTACATCCTCAACGCGATTGCGTGGCGAATGACGATGATGGAGCCGCCGCGAATCTCATTTCCGCGGACGTACGTGATCACAGTGTCAGCGTTCGCGATGAACTATCTGACTCCGTTCGTGAGCATCGGCGGCGAGCCGTTCAAGATCGTCGCAGCATCTCAGTGGCTCGGGCCTCGCCGCGGTACCGCATCGGTGCTGAACTTCCGCCTCGTGCACATCCAGGCGCACGTTCTCGTTTTTCTGAGCGGCGTCGTGCTGGCGTTTTTTCTTTTGCCCCGCGACGCTGTCGGCACCGGAGCGCTGCTCGCGATAGCGCTCGTCCTCGTCGCGCTCGGCGCCGTCGTATTCACGATCCATCGTCGCGGGATGATGGAGAGCATTCTCGACTTTCTGGTGAAGACGCCTGGAATTCGGCGGCTCGGGGGCAAGCTCGAAGCCAGACGTGAAGCACTGATCGAGATCGACGAGCAGCTGATGGCGTTTCACCGCGACGCCCCCCTTCGCTACTACGGTTGCATCATCGCCGAGTACGCGGCGCGCGTGCTGTCGATGCTGGAATTCTTCTTCATCGCGCGAGGGGTTGGTACTCCTGTGTCATTTCCGGTTGCATTCCTGATCGGTGCATTCTCGTCGATGATCGTCAACTTCTTATTCTTCATCCCATTCAACGCGGGATCAAAGGAAGGAGGACTGTACTTCATCTTTCATATGCTGGGGTTGCCGGCGCGGCTCGGCGTTGCCGCCGCAGTAATCTCGAGGCTCAGGGAGCTGAGCTGGATCATCATCGGCCTGCTGCTCATACTCGCGACCAGAAGACGAACCGCCGGGAAGGCAACTGCTCACGTTGTGAGTTAACGCGAGCAGTTACCGCTTTAACCACTCCGCGGACCGGTACCACTCCGCCGTTTCCATCAACCCTCGTTCGAGCGGAATCTGCGATTTGTAACCGAGCTCTGACCGCGCGCGAGAGTCATCGCAGCTCCAATCAGCCTGCGACATCTCGGCGACACGATCGGGAGTCAACAAAGGCTTGTGGCCCGTCAAGCGGCTCCACGCTCGACCGATCACTGCAGCGCTGACCGCGAGGGGAGGCGGAACTGGAATTACACGCGGCGCGCGGCCGACTGCCCGACCGATTCCATCGACCAATTCACGCCACGTATGCGGCACGCCATCGGTAAGGAAGTACATCCCGCCTGACGGAGCATCCGCTGCGCGCAGGATCCCGCGCACCAGATCAGTCACGTGAACGATCGAGATCCGCTGCGATTCGGATGCGATTCGAAGCGCGATGCCTCGGCGCGCGAGCCGAAATGCTTCGAGCACATCGGTGTCACGCGGACCATAAACGGTGGGAGGACGAACGATCGAGTAGCGAATTCCAGACTCACGCACGACTCGCTCAGCCTCGAGCTTCGATCGGCCGTACGCACTGACGGGAGCGGGCTCATCATCCTCGCGGGTCGGTCGACCGAGACGCGCGGGGCCGGCAGCCGCCTGACTCGAACAGAATACAAGCATCGGAGGAGTCGGCGCCCGCTGTAGCGCCTCCACGATGCGCCCGGTTCCGCCAACGTTCACGCGCTCGTAGATGTCGTCGGAGCGGGCAGAGGTCACCGCCGCCAGATGAAATACAACGGAAGCGTCGAGGAGCGCATCATCGGCAGCCGTACCGCCGCCCGCTGAAAAGTCGAGGTAATGGAGAGACACGCGATCGCGAGCGATCCACCGGAGATCGCTGCGCTCACGTACGACACACCTTACCGCCCAGCCTTCTGACAGCAGCAGATCGACGAGATGACTGCCGACGAAACCGTTTGCGCCGGTGACGACCGCCAGCCGGCCGGTGTCAGCCAATCGATCTCGACGGAAGTGACACGTCGTACATCCGGTGTATGCGGTATACCTGCGCTCCCAGCTTCTCGAGTGGCGTGCGCATCACGAGGTTGTCCTCGAGGATCCAGGAGAAATCCGCATTGACGATTCCGTGCCTGGGAGCTGCGTCCATCATTTCCATCTCCATCAGCTCGGCTACTCCCTGTCGCCGGAACTTGTCGAAAACGCCGAGAATCATCACTCGAGCGGTGTCGATCTTCCGCGAATACCAGAGTGCCTTGGCCCATCCGAACGGCAGCAATCGCCCATTCATTTTCTTCAGAGCAACATTGAGATCCGGAAGCGCGAGCCCGAATCCCGCGAGCTCAGTTCCCGAGTATGCGAACACGACGATCGACGGCTCGACCACCGGCTTGAGCTGCTTCGCCATATGGTTGATCTCGGCATCCGTCATGGGGACGTGACCCCAGTTCTCCGACCAGGCTGAGTTGTAGACGGTGCGGACGAGCTCCACTTCTTCCCAGAAACGCTTCATGTCGAGCGACCGGACCGTGAGGTTGTATCGCTCCTTGAGCTTTGCGACCGCACTAATCATCCGCTCGGTGGGGACTGCGTTAGCGAGATAATACGAGACGAGGTCTTTGGCTTTGATGAATCCGTAATCCTCGACCAGATTCGCGTACCACGGCGGATTGTACGGCATCATCACCACTGGAGGTCCGTCGAATCCGCTGACGAGCAGCCCGCATTCCTCGTTGAGAGAGAAGCTCGCCGGGCCGCGCATCGTTATTAGTCCGCGTGTGCTGAGCCATGCTCCCGCGGTGTCGAACAATGCGCGTGCAATGTCGGGGTCGCGCTCACACTCGAAAAAACCGAAGAATCCAACGAGCTCCTGGTGACGCTCTACATGAAGGAAGTTGTGAACCGCGGCGATTCGCCCGACGACGTCGGATCCTCGCCTCGCGACGAATAGCTGAACCTTTGCGTGCTGATGGAACGGGTGACGAGCGGGATCGATCAGCTCGTGGACATCACGCTTTAGCGGCGGTACCCAGTTTCGATCGCCGTCATAGAGACGAAACGGAAGATCGACGAACTCGTTGCGCGCACGCCGAGTCTCGACCGGCTCGACGCGGATTGTGGAGGAGCCTGCTGTCAGATGAGGCCCATCTCGCGACCAACGCGCGAGAAGGCGTCGAGGACGAAGTCGAGCTGAGAGTCGGTGTGGGTTGCCATGTACGACGTGCGGATCCGACCCGACGTCGGCGGCACCGCCGGAGCGATGACAGGATTCGTGAAGACGCCGGCGTCGAACAGCTTACGCCAGAACTCGAAGGTCCTGAGCGTTCCGCCAACGACTACCGGAACAATCGGAGACTCGGTACCGGCGGTGTCGAACCCCATTCCGCTCAGCTCACGGTGCATCCGTCGCGCGTGAGCCCACAAGCGTTCGCGACGCTCGGGCTCCTTCGCCATGATCTCCATCGCTTTGATTACGGCAGCGCATGCCGAAGCGGGAATTGCGGCGCTGAATATCAGGCTGCGCGCAGTGTGCCGAATGTAGGAGATCACCGCCTCGTCACCGGCAACGAATCCGCCGATCGATGCGAACGATTTGCTGAATGTTCCGATGATCAGGTCAACGCGGTTCGTGAGACCGAAGTGCTCTGCGACTCCCGCACCGGTGGGGCCGAAGACTCCGACACCGTGCGCATCGTCGACAACGAGCCGGGCACCGTGTGCTTCACACTGCTCGACCAGTCGCGGCAGATTCGCGATGTCGCCTTCCATCGAGAACACACCGTCGACGATCACCATCTTGGATCGACCCGTTGCGCGCGCGAGCCGAGCCTCGAGGTGATCGAGATCGCCGTGCCGGAACCGTACGACCTCCGCGCCGGACAGCGTCGCACCGTCCATCATCGACGCATGGTTCAGCTTGTCGAGCAGAAGTACGTCACCCGAGCTGCAGAGAGCGGAGATTACGCCGAGGTTCGCCTGATAGCCGGTTGGGAAGACGAGGGCAGCCGGCTTACCCATCAGCGTTGCGAGATCGGTCTCCAGTCGCTCGTGAAGATCGGTGTTGCCGTTGAGGAACCGGCTTCCGGTGCACGCGCTGCCATATTTCTTGAGCGCGTCGGCCGCCGCCTCGATCACGCGCGGATCGTTCGTAAGACCGAGGTAGTTGTTGGAGCCCACCATTATGCGGGGGGCGCCCTCGATTATTACTTCAGTAGCGTCGGACCTTTCGACCGGCAGAAAGTACGGGTACAGGCCAAGCGCCCGAACCTCCTGGGGCCGGTTATATGCGTAAGCTTTTGCGAAAACGTCAGAGCTCTCCGGAGCTGCGGCGGGAGCAGGCGCTGCGGTCGCCGCACTTGCGGGAGCGCTTTGCGATGCCTCCTGTGACTCGCGAAAGCGAAAGAAGCGAGACGCGGTCCACGGCGCGCTCGGCGGCGCATCGGCGGGCTCTCCGAATCGGAAGAACCTCGATGGCGTGCGGGCAGTACCTCGCGGCGTGTCGGCGGTGTCACCGAACCGGAAGAACCTCGACGGCGTCCGGGCAGTACCTCGCGGCGTGTCCGCGGTGTCGCCGAACCGGAAGAACCTCGATGGCGCCCGAGGCGCACTCTCTGACTCGGTGCCTTCACGAAAACGAAAGAAACGCTCGAAACGAGGATTCAAAAGCCGGCGATCTCCTGAGGTCGGCTGGTTTGTCCAAAAAGACGGTTATGGCAACGCCAGTAATCTATGCCGATTAGCCAGATGCGCATCGCGCTTTTTACAGGCGCGTATAATCACATAGCTGATGGCGTGTCGCTGACCCTCAACAGACTTGTCTCTTACCTGGAGGGCCGCGGCGCGCGGGTGCTGGTGCACGCTCCCGTTGCCCCTACACCGGCGCTGGCCCATTCCGGGACGCTTGTGCCCCTGCCGTCTGTCGCAGCGCCCGGACGACCGGAATATCGAGTCTCGCTGGGTCTGCCCCGAAAGGTCAAGGAATCGCTCAAGTCCTTCCGGCCGAGTCTGGTACATATCGCGACTCCCGATTGGACCGGGCTTCAGGCGCTGCGCTACGGAATTGCGGCCGGAGTCCCGGTGGTTGCCTCGTACCACACCCACTTTCCGTCGTACCTTGCCTATTACCACCTCGCAGCGCTGGCGCCATTCCTCTGGGCCTACATGCGGTGGTTCTACCGACGGTGTGATCAGGTCTACGTGCCGAGCGAGTCAATGGTTTCGCTTCTCAGGGAGCATGGATTCGGCAACAACCTGCGACTGTGGACGCGCGGCGTTGAATCCGATCTGTTCTCGCCCTGCCGCCGGTCGACACGGTGGCGTCGCGAACACGGAATAGGCGAGCATGAGGTGGTCGTGACATTTGTAAGCCGCCTCGTCGCCGAGAAGGGACTCGACGTTCTTGCGGAAGTGATCGAAGGTCTCGAGAGTCGCGGAATCAAGTACCGCAGCGTCGTAGTGGGTGACGGGCCGGCCAGGCCGGATCTGGAGCGTCGGCTTCCACGAACGGTTTTTACCGGCAGACTCGAGCGCAACATGCTGGCGACGGCGTACGCATCGTCCGATGTATTTCTGTTTCCAAGCGACACGGAGACGTTCGGGAACGTGACTCTCGAAGCAATGTCGTCAGGGCTGCCGACCGTTTGTGCGGCAGCGACAGGAAGCCAGACGCTGGTCCGCGAAGGAATTACGGGTTACCTCGTCGCTCCCGGTGACTCTCAGACGTTCCTCGACAGAGTTGGCCGACTGGTCTGCGATACCAATCTTCGAACTAGAATGAGCTGCGCAGCTCGCGCTGCCGCCGAGCAATACCAATGGGACGGAGTGCTCGCGCGGATCGCCGGATACTACGAGGAGCTGGGCTAGTTGAACCTCCTGTTCGTCTCGCACTCGCTTCCGCGAGAGAACGACACGTTGGGCAATATCGGAGGAATGCAGCGGGTCGCAGCTGATCTGCATGCCAGTCTCGTCGCAAATCAGCGGATCACGACGCAGACGCTCGTTCTGCGCAGCGCATGGCGAGATCGGCACGTTGCAGTGCCGCTTTTCATCACTCGCTCGCTCGCGCTGATCCCCCGAATCGTGAAGCGCGAGAAGATCGACGTTGTGCTCTTCAGCTCGATGGTGACAGCGGTTGTCGCGGCCCCGCTCAGACGCGTGTTCGATCGCAACGGCGTTGTAGTCGCCGCGATAGCGTACGGCCTCGACGTGACGACTCAGGCGTGGCCGTATCCCAGAGTTGTACCCCGAACGTTCAACGCGCTGGACGCTGTGTTTCCGATCAGCTCAGCGACGGCCGCAGCGTGCCGTGACCGTGGATTGCGCGCTGAAAAATCCCATGTGATTCCACTTGGAATTCGGTCCGATCGGTTCGCTGCGGGAAAGGATCGAAGAACGGCGCGACGCGAAGTGTTGGCGAAGCGCAGCGCTCCGGAAGCAGCGGAGCCGGGGTTCATCATCGCGAGCGTAGGCCGGCTCGTTCCGCGCAAGGGAATTGCGTGGTTCGTGGAGAACGTGATGCCACTCCTTCCGGACGATGTCCATTACTTCGTCGCAGGGGATGGTCCTGAACGCGCGCGTATCGAGCGGGCAATTACCGAGTCAGGCGTCGGGGGGCGGGCGAATCTGCTCGGGGCGGTGAGCGAATCGGATCTAGAGACCGTTTATCGCGGTGCGGATCTGTTCGTGATGCCGAACATCGCGGTTCCCGGGGATATAGAAGGATTCGGACTCGTGCTGCTGGAGGCGGGACTGTGCGGACTTCCAGTCGTTGCAGCGAGACTGGAGGGAATCGAAGACGTGGTGCGGGAAGGTGAGAATGGGAATCTCGTAACCAGCGGGAAAGCTGAGGAGTTTCGTGATGCAATCCTTCGCTACTATTCGAATCCGGACGAGCTGAGCGCTGCGTCAGCTCGAGCGTCGGAGCTCGTAGCAAACGAGTTTTCGTGGGAGGCTGTGACGGAGAGGTACATCGACGCATTAATGCAGATCAGGGACAGATGACTGCGAACTGCGAACTAACCTGCGAGCTGCGAACTAACTGCGAGCTGCGAACTAACTGCGAACTAACTGCGAACTACGAACTAACTGCGAACTGCGAACCAACTGCGAACTGCGAACCAAGTGAATAACTTCGGGGCTCTCTTATCTAACGCAGGCATGCACAGACTACCGCTGATCCTCACGCTGATTATTGGCAGCTCTCCATTGCGC
>DATBRZ010000081.1:0-18101 GCA_036560025.1 Gemmatimonadaceae bacterium
GACAATGACGGCAATTCCTCGCCGTTCGGCGAGCTGAACCACCGTTTCACGCATTGTAGCGGTGGTTGGGAGAGCGGGGACCATCGCTCCGGTGATCATGACGTCCCTAACCTGCGTAAGAAGCTTTCGACCGAGCGCCCCGCCCGGATGAAGGCGCGCGAAGTCCTCGGCGCGACATCCCTTCTCTTCCAGGAGCGCAACGGCAAGTGCGTCACCGATCGCAAGCGCGACCGTTGTGCTGGTCGTAGGCGCGAGGTCGTGAACGCAGGCCTCCTCGCTCACCCATCCGTCGAGATGCACATCGGTGTGACGCGCGAGCGTTGAAGAAGCGTCGGCTGTAATTGCGATTGTGCACACTCCAAGACGCTTCAGGTGCTCGAGCAATCGAAGCACCTCTTCCGATTCGCCGCTCTTGGAAATCAGAATCGCAACGTCGGCCGGGCCGACAAGACCGAGATCGCCGTGAACACTGTCCGCCGGATGCAGAAAAGTTGCGGGCGTGCCTGTCGACGTGAGCGTCGCTGCGATCTTCCGACCGATCAATCCTGACTTGCCCACGCCCGAAACGATTGCTCTGCCGGTCGACTTTGCGAGAGCTTCGACGGCCCGGGCAAAACCTTCGCCGAGTCGCTTTTCAGTTTCCGAGAGCGCGTTGGCTTCCATCCGAACAACGCGTCTGCCGCGCTCGAGGATTTCCTCTTTTGTCACGAGCGAGCGCGCTCCCATATCGAGACCACTCGCTTGATGAGCGACTCGAGCTCGGAAAGTGGAAGCATGTTCGGACCATCGCTCGGAGCGTGATCCGGATCTGGATGAGTCTCGATGAAGAGTCCGTGTGCCCCGGCACCCATCGCCGCCAGTGCGAGTGGCGGGATGAACTCGCGCGCTCCACCGCTGGCTCCGCCCTCACCCTGGCCCGGTCGCTGTACGCTGTGAGTCGCATCGAAGATCACCGGCGCATCACAGATGTCCGCGAGACGGCAGAACGATCGCATGTCTACCACGAGATCACCGTATCCGAAGAAAGTCCCGCGCTCCGTTACGGCAATCTCCTGAGATTTGCCGGTTGACGCGCCGCGGACTTTTTCGACCGCTCCGCGCATGCCTTCGGGCTGGAGCCACTGACCTTTCTTGACGTTTACCGGTTTGCCTGTCCTTCCGGCAGCTTGCAGCAGATCAGTCTGACGGCAGAGAAAAGCCGGAATCTGGAGAGCGTCCACGACTTCGGCAGCGGTGGCGCACTGCTCGGGAAGGTGAACGTCGGTGATGACTGGCAAACTGGTTTCCGCGCGAACCCGTTCCAGAGCGCGGAGTCCTTCATCCATACCGGGGCCGCGAGCTGCAGTTCTATTCGAGCGGTTTGCCTTGTCGAAGCTCGCCTTGAACACCACTCCGCCAGGGACGCTCGGCGCGATGCGGGCGATCGTCTCCGCCACGCGGAGATTGAGATCGTCGGATTCGATCACGCAGGGACCGGCAATGAGGAACAGCCGATCCCGCGGAAAGAGTGACTTCACCTACTCTGCCGTCTCCAGTACCGCGCGCCGCCTCGACGTGCGCGAAGATCTCATTTCACTTGCTGCGCGGATGAAGCTCGCGAACAGCGGATGAGGTCGCGTCGGGCGTGACTGCAGCTCCGGATGGAACTGGCATCCAATGAACCAGGGATGCGTCTGGAGCTCGACGATTTCGACCAGCGATCCGTCTGGAGAAAGTCCGCTGAGTGTGAGACCGTGCTCGACAAATCTGTCGCGGTACGCGTTCGAAACTTCGTAGCGATGTCGGTGTCGCTCACTGACCTGCGGAACGCCGTAAATCTCCGCAGCGCGAGTCCCCTTCCCGAGCCGACACGGATACGCGCCAAGGCGCATCGTACCGCCCATGTCGGTGAGATGCTGCTGCGACTCCATCAGTGATATCACGGGGTGATCGCACTCCGGCGCGAACTCGCTGGAGTGACTGTCATCGAGTCCCATGACGTTGCGCGCAAATTCGATGATCGCGCTCTGCATGCCGAGGCAGATTCCGAAGAACGGAACGCCCGCTTCCCGCGAATATCGAATCGCCTCGAGCATTCCTTCCACGCCACGGACTCCGAAACCGCCCGGGACAAGCACTCCATGATAGTCGGCGAGGAGCTCGCGAGTGCGATCGCGGCTGGTGAACATGTCGCTGGCAAGCCAGGAAATGTCCACGCCAACGTCATTTGCGATACCGCCGTGAATGAGAGCTTCCTGAACGCTCTTGTACGAATCGACCAGCTCGGTGTACTTGCCGATGACCGCGATCTTCACGCGATCAGCGGGATTCACGATTCGGCGGACCATCGCTTTCCATTCGCTCAAATCGGGCGCGCGACGCCCGAGAAGGCCGAGACGATGCATTACGCGCTCGTCGAGCCCCTGCTCGTGAAAGTCGAGCGGGATCTGATAGATCGTGGGTACGTCTCTGCTTTCGACGACTGCTCCGAACTCCACGTTGCAGAACAACGCGATCTTTCGCTTCACGTCTTCCGAGAGTGCGCGCTCAGTACGACAGATCAGAATGTCGGGCTGAATTCCGATCTCCATCAGCTCGCGGACCGAATGCTGCGTGGGCTTCGTCTTCACTTCCCCAACGGCGGCTATGTAGGGAACGAGCGTCAAGTGGATGAAGATCGCGTGCTCTCGTCCGATCTCGTGGCGGAATTGTCGGATGGCCTCGAGGAACGGCAGCGACTCGATATCGCCGACTGTTCCGCCGATCTCGACGATCACGACATCGCTGTCGGGGCCGAGTCGCTTCATTGCTGCTTTGATCTCATCGGTCACGTGAGGTATGACCTGCACCGTCGAACCGAGATACTCTCCGCGCCGCTCCTTGGTGATGACGTTCAGATAGATGCGGCCCGTCGTGATGTTGTTTGCCTGCGATAGCGACCGGTCGATGAATCGCTCGTAGTGGCCAAGGTCGAGATCTGTCTCGGCCCCATCGTCCGTGACGTAAACCTCGCCGTGCTGAAACGGCGACATGGTGCCCGGATCGACGTTGAGGTACGGATCGAACTTCATGATCGTGACGCGCATGCCGCGCTCGACGAGAAGCCGTCCGATCGATGACGCCGCTATTCCTTTGCCGAGCGAGGATACGACTCCGCCGGTAACGAAGATGTACCGCGCCTGCGTGACTGCATTTGCCTGCATCAATCCCTTCCTGCGATAAACGAGTCCCACCGCGCGTTGGCGCGGCTCAAGTCCTCCTCTGTGTCGATTCCCGCTGCGAGCGGCTCATCGACGACTGCTACACCGATCGGAATTCCAGCGGCAAGTGCGCGAAGCTGCTCCAGCCGCTCGACTCTCTCGAGCCGATGCTCGGGAAGCGCGACCCACTGAGTCAACGCGGGTCGCGAATAGGCGTACACTCCCACATGCTGCAAGACGACGTCATCGGTTGCGATGTCAGGCTGGCCGCCGTCCTGTGTCAACTCGCGACGGTGCGGAATCAGTGACCGCGAGAAGTACATCGCGCGTCCGTCGTCGGCGACGACGACCTTCACCACACTTGGCTCGATCGAGGCGTGGCGCGGAGCGGGGATCGCTGCTGTGCCGAGCGGGAAGCGTCCGGATGCAACGACTTGAGCGGCGCCGGACACGGCCGACTCGGCAATGAACGGCTCGTCGCCCTGCACGTTCACGATCGTGTCGTAATCCCTGAATTCCTCTTTCGATGCGACTTCCGCGACGCGCTCAGTTCCGGATCGGTGCGTCATTCGAGTCATCACGCATTCTGCGCCGGCATCTTCTGCGGCGTGCGCGACAGCGAGGTCATCGGTGGCAACGACGCAGCGGTCGGCGACTTTCATTCGGGAGACGCGCTCCCAGACTCTGACGATGAGTGGGAGTCCGGCGAGGAGGCGAAGCGGCTTTTGGGGGAGGCGAACCGCGGAGAGACGCGCCGGAATCACCACGAGCGTGCTCATCCGCCACCAAAAATCGCGCGGCTGGATGCAAAAGTCACGCCATCAAATATACGTTTCAGAGCGTCGGCAGCGAAAGCCCGATTGTGAGTTTTTGCTTTTGGGTAAACGGCGTTCTTCGATAGTTCGGGTCGTAGTGGAACATCACTTTGACGACCTTAAAGCCTACGCCGGCGCCGATGTTCTGGATGAAGTCCGGCAAGTCCTGGATCCCTGCTGAGCCTGCCGCATAGCGAACGAGCAAAGTCGGACTGCCAATGAACGGTAGCAGAAGGCTGTCGAGAGGAATGGCGTATTCTCCCTGCACAAAGACAAGCCGATCTCCGCCGAGCGCGAGCTGATCTACCGTTGCAAGCGTTCCACTTCCGCCGAGATAGGCGTACCGCTGAGGTGGCGCACTGTCGGGCGAGATCACGAAGTGTCCGCGAAACTCGAAGTTCTGGGTGCCGAAGGTGGGAAATCGAGCCTTCGATCCAATCGTTACCTGGGTGAACTTGTCAGTCTTTCTTCTAACGCTCAAGACTGGTCCACCGGGAGTGAAAAAGACGAATGGCTCGTCGAGCCGGACGTCGAGTGCACGCTCGAGGAAAGCATCGACCGAAGCTTTCACTTCCTCCCGATCATAATTCATGTCAATCCGGCCCAGAGCGGACGTAATGTGTCCGCGCCATATCGTCGGGTTGGGACGGCGCATTTTCAAACTGTCTTTGCGGCCGAACACGCTCCATGGATAGCTGGTAACAGGAGAACGCATTCCGGTTGACCAGTCTCTCTCGGTCCGTCCACCGAGCGCAAAACGAAATTGTGTCGAGTCAGGCCCAAGGGTCTGACTCAACTCCAGTGATGCGCGATCCGATCGGTAATAGTTGCGCGCATCGCTTCCCGCAAAGATCGCAGCCGCCGAGTTGGAGATATCGGAACGAATCCACCTGTCATTCGTGAACGTGCCGCGACCGCCGAAAAAATCGACGCCGAACCCGCTCGGCGATGTAATCCGAACGGCCACTCCGGGATCGAATTCTCCAAGGTGTGAGCGATACGTGACTGTCGGGTCGATTCGAATGCTGTCATTCCGCGATGCAATCTTTGGCCCCCACGAAAGCGAGAGTCCGTTGACGCGATCGTATGTCGGCAGCCGGAATCCAATTCCAAGGGGAAGCGATATCGGTCCCTCGTCATACGTGATGTACCCGGTATCGACAGGCTCCGGAATCGGCGGAGGCACCTGTTGAGCCATGGCCACCGGTGCGGCCATCGACAGCACCACCGCAATCAACGCACATCGCGCGACACAACCAGTGATCAACGCTTTGCTCCGGCGAGTGATAGAAAGTTCGACAGGATATCCTTCCCTGCCTGCGTCATGACCGACTCGGGATGGAATTGTACACCCCACACGGGGTGCGTGCGATGACGGACTGCGTGAATCTCCGAATCATCGTCAACCGCCTTCGCCACGACTTCGAGGTCGGCAGGTAATGATTTCGGGTCGATGGTCAGCGAATGGTATCGCATTACTTCCAGCGGGCTGGGAACGCCGGCGAAGATTCCCTTGCCGTCGTGGACCACGCGCGACGTCTTCCCATGCATCAGCTGCCGCGCGCGCACGATCGATCCTCCATACGCCTCGCCGATTGCCTGGTGCCCGAGACACACACCGAGTGTGGGCACCCTCGCGCCGAATCGCTTCACGATATCGATGGTGATCCCAGCTTCGGATGGAATTCCCGGACCCGGAGAAAGCACAATCGCTTCCGGCTCCAGCTCGGCGACGTCGTCGACTGAGATCTGGTCGTTTCGTCGCACGACCGGGTCTGCTCCAAGCTCGCCGAGATACTGGACGAGATTGTACGTGAACGAATCGTAGTTATCGACGACGAGAATCAAGATCGCGGATGGTACTGGCGGTGCACCGAGCGAAGATACTCACGGTCCACATGCGTGTAGATCTGCGTCGTGGAGATGTCAGCGTGTCCCAGCATTTCCTGCACGGCTCTCAAATCGGCGCCGCCCTCGAGAAGATGCGTCGCGAACGAATGCCGGAGCGTATGCGGCGAAACTTTCTTGGTGATTCCCGCAGCGCGCACGTGTTTGGACAGAATCTTCCACGCGCCCATTCTCGAGAGCGGTTCTCCCCGCGCATTGAGAAAGAGAATTCCTTTTCCCTTCCCCTGCTCCAGTCGCGGTCTGAGCTCGCGAAGGTAAATCGCGACCGCGGCAATCGCGCGTCGGCCAATCGGAACGACCCGCTCCTTGCCGCCCTTGCCAAACACTCTTACAAGATGCTCGTCCATCAGAACATCGCGCATTCCCAGCGTTATCCATTCGGAAACGCGCAGGCCTGCGCCGTATCCCAGCTCGAGCATGGCCCTGTCGCGAAAGGCCAACGGCTCGTCGAGCGATGGAGCTGCGATCAACCGTTCCACTTCAGCGACTGTGAGAACTTCCGGAAGCGTGCGCCACCGCTTTGGCGTCTCCAGCCGCTCGCTCGGATCTCGTACGAGATGCCCCTCACCCAGCATGAAACGGAAATAGCTGCGCACCGCTGAGACGTTTCTCCGGATCGATGCAGGCGACAACCCCAGGTCTTTCAGATGATAAACGTATGCGCGCAGCGTTGGTGCACTGACCAGCGAAGGAGATTGAGCCCCCTTGAGCCGCGCAAAAACGGCGAACCGGGCCACGTCGCGGAGGTACGCCTCGTCGGTTCGCGGGGAAGCGCCCTTTTCGACTGAAAGGAAATCATGGAAACGCTCGATGAAAAAGGAGCGCGAAAGCTCGTCATCGAGGCCGGCGATCACGGCGGTAATGCTCTTCGCCGTCGCGAGCGGATGAACAATGCGGCCGCGATCAGCGCAACGAACACGGCGGCCGAAACTCCAACGATTGTCCCTGACTTCACAACCCTCGCATAAATCACTTCCCAGTTCGAGCCGGCGCGGAACGCGATCCAGGTAATGAACGCAAACCAGATTCCGGAAGCACTCACTACCGCGAGAGCGACAGGAAGCGCCGGCAGTCGCATTGCTCCGGCAAATGGTGGAACCAGAGCTCGGACCGCCGGGAGGAATCGGCTGATGAAAAGCGCGGGAAGTCCAAAGCGGGCGTAAAGCCGGCGCATCTTCTCTTCCGCTCCCACACCCGCCCATTTCTCGAGGCGATGCATAAACGGTCCCGACCCGTAACGCCGGCCAATCCAGTACATGAATGTCGCACCGACAAGATTGCCGAGGAGGCAAACGGCGAAGGTCGAGTAAGGTGACGCGGCTCCGCGTGCGGCAAGAAAGCTTCCGAATGCCACGACTGCATCGGATGGAAACGGAGGAAAGACGTTTTCCAGCGCGGAGATCGCGCCGATCGCGAGATACAGGAGCCCAAGCGGGAGCTCGCTCAGGCGCTGAATTATGGTCGCGACGTCCACCGGTTCTTACGCTGAAGAGCGAAGCGTGGACTACGCGTCGCTGTCGGGCGGAAGCGCCGACAGCGTGGCAACCGCAATGCAAGCGAGGCCTTCGCCCCGCCCGATCCAACCCATCCTCTCGTTGGTCTTTCCCTTCACACTCACTGCCTCTTCGCCCACACGAAGCGCCTGCGCCAGGCCGGTTCTGATCCGGGCGCGATGCGCAGCAATGCGCGGCTCTTCCGTAATTACCACCACGTCAACGTTTGCGATGCGCCACCCCCGTCCGCGAATGCGCTCCACCGCCTCGGCAAGCATTTCGAGCGAGTTTCGCCCACGATTCGCGGGATCCGAATCGGGATACAGCATGCCGATGTCTTCTTCCGCGGCGGCGCCAAGCACCGCGTCGGTGAGCGCGTGAGCTATTGCATCGCCGTCAGAATGACCCGCAAGGCCTCGACTCCCTTCAATTGTCACGCCCCCGAGCACCATCGGCCCGGAATCGGTAAAGGGATGCGAGTCGTATCCGATTCCTGTGCGGGTTGCGCTCGCCGCCTCAGGCGGCATTCGCGGCGGGCGCGATCAGGCTGTAATCCTGGCGTCGCCGGGCAGGAGTGAAGCCGGCGTCGAGAATCAATCGCTCCATTTCTTCCACTGTTGTTCGGTGAGTCGTGTTGGCTGCCGAGACGACGTTCTCCTCGATCATCAGTGATCCGAAATCGTTGCATCCAAACCTGAGCGCAAGCTGACCGATCTTCATTCCCATCGTAACCCAGCTCGACTGAAGGTTCGGGACGTTGTCTAGGACTATGCGCGCAATCGCAACAGTCCGCAGATACTCGTCAGCGCCGGTCTTCGGCTGATTCGACATCGTCGGCGTGTTCTCGGGCTGAAGCGGCCAACAGATGAAGGCGGTGAATCCATTGGTGCGCGACTGCACTTCGCGAACGCGCTCGAGATGCTCAATCCGCTCGGCCAGCGTCTCACCAATTCCATACATCATCGTGACGGATGTCTTCATCCCTTCGCCGTGCGCGAGCTCCATGATCTCGAGCCATCGGTCTGCACCCGCCTTCTTCCTGGCCACGATGTCGCGGACCCGCTGAACGAGAATCTCGCCGCCTCCGCCAGGAATTGAATCAAGTCCCGCCGCCCGCAACTGTCTTATCACGTCGATCGCTTCCATGCGAAAGAGCTTGGCGAAGAAATCAACCTCGCTCGGGCTGAATCCATGGATGTGAATCGGATGATTCCGCTTGATGTACGACATCAGATCCAGATACCACTGGAACGGGATGTACGGGTTGTGTCCTCCTTGAATCAGGATCTGAACTGCGCCCATCGCCTTGGCCTCGTCGATCTTCTGTCCAATCTGCTCGAATGAGAGCGTGTAACCCTCACCGTGCTTCGGGCGACGGTAGAACGCGCAAAACCCGCAGTCGGCGACGCACACGTTCGTGTAGTTGATGTTCCGGTCGATGATGTACGAGACGACGTTGTGCGGATGCAGTCGCTGGCGAATCGCGTCTGCCTCCGCGCCAAGCTCGAGCAGCGACGCGTGCGCGTAGAAATCGACGATATCGCGTGTCTGTGTCATGCTGCCGGAAGAAAGGTGAGAGTGCCGTCCGGAATTCGTCCGCGCTTGAGCAGGCGTCGATAGAACTCCGTCAATCCAGCCAGGTGTGGATACGAGAGTCCGTAGTCGAGTCCGGAGAGATACTCGACGCACGTTTGCTCGTTCACACCGGTCGATTGAGAGGCGTCGCGTGCAAGAAGTGGGCGGTTTGCGAGGCCCCAGTCTCGTGACGTAATCAATCCTGCATGAAGGGCGAGCGCCTGATGCACGTTGGTCGTGCGCTGCGCGACCCAGACTGCAAATACGAATGGAAGTCCCGTCCACTTCTTCCATTCATCGCCCAGATCATACGCGAAGTCGTACACGCGATTCGTGTGGCCGCGGCTGCCAAGAAGCAATGCTGCATCGCCGATGACGAGTCTGGCATCATGCTCCTCGTCGTTAAACGTGGTGACGTCGCTCACTTCTGCATCCGTCGGAACGAATATCGGATGACAGTTCCACACCTGCTCGAACAGTAGCTCGAGCAAGGCAACACTCGTCATCGAGCTACTGCTCACGAGAACCCGCCGACCAGCGAGCTGGGGTGCGGGACGGCGCGAGAACATCATCACGCTCCGTACCGGCCCGTCGCACGAGATCGCGAGATCAGGCAAGAGCAGATATCGCCTGGAGTCGCGTGCGTACTCAACCGCCGAGACGACACTGATGTCGAGCGATCCTGCTGCCATCAGTGCGTTCAATGCAGTCGGTACTCCGTCGACGAGCTCCGCATCGACACGCACGATCCCTCGGTCGATCGCTCCGTAAACCGGATAGCAGTTGATGTACGGAATGCGCCCGAGCCTGATCATGCAGCCACCGCCTGCGGCCCGTCGAACGTCTTCAGAATGTTGTAAAACGAATCGCGCTCGGCAGGAATCTTTCCCGCCTCACGGATCAACTTGAGGATCTCGTCCAGCGACATGCTTTGCGGCGTATGTGCTCCCGCCTCGTGATAGATCTTCTCTCTGACGACGGTTCCTTCCAGATCGTTCACGCCGAACGACAACGCGACCTGAGAGAGAAACTGCGTCACCATTATCCAGTGCGTCTTGATGTGCTCGAAATTGTCGAGGTAGAGACGTCCGACCGCGAGGTTTTTCAGATCGTCGAACCCGCTCGTTGCGGTTCCCTGTCGACCGAGCTCGACACCGAGCTCGTTATTGTCCGGATGGTAGGCAAGCGGAATGTAGGCGAGGAAACCTCCGCTCTCGTCCTGAAGATCGCGCAGCATGCGTAGATGCTCGACGCGATCCTCCAAAGTCTCGACATGGCCGTAGAGCATGGTGCAGTTCGACCGGATCCCCAGCCGATGCGCAGTTCTATGGACGTTGATCCAGTCTTCGCCGGCGAGCTTCTTGTCGGCGATCGTCATGCGGACGCCGCGACCAAACACCTCCGCGCCGCCACCCGGCAACGTATCGAGACCCGCTTCACGCAATGCAATGAGGACTTCCTCGATCGACATCTTCTCGATTCGCGAGATGTGCGCGATTTCAACTGCGGTCAGCGCCTTGATATGAACGTGCGGATATCGCTCCTTGAGCGCCCGGAAAATGTCCGAGTAGTAGCCGAGGCCGGCGTGCATATCGAGCCCGCCAACAATATGGAACTCGCGCGTCAGCCCATTGCCCGCGGTAGCTGCTTCCTCCATGACCTGCTCCAGCGTGTACCTGTATGAGCCGTCTTCCTTGGGAAGCCTTGCGAATGAGCAGAACACGCACGTCTTACGCAGATAACAAACGTTCGTCGGATTGATGTGCTGGTTCGCGGCGAAAGTGACGATGTCACCATGCTTTAACGCGTTGACGTGAGACGCCAGTGCACCCAGGCCAAGGATGTCGGGAGTGCGGAAAAGGATCAGAGCGTCTTCGTCATCGAGTCGACGGCCGTCGACTACTTTTTCGCCGACAGCTCGCAATGCGGTATCGGAGATTCGCGACAGATCGAAGACGCCTGCGCGATTCACGAGATCAGTCCGAGAATCGCTTTACAGCGAGCGTAGTGTTATGGCCGCCAAAGCCGAAGCTGTTGCTCAGCACGGCTGTTACGTCCCGCTCCACGGCGACGTTGGGCGTGTAGTTCAGGTCGCACTCCGGGTCCGGAGTCTCGTAGTTGATGGTCGGAGGAATCTTCGAGTCGCGAACGACAAAACTGCTGATGATGAATTCTACGGCGCCGGCCGCACCAAGCATGTGACCGGTCATTGATTTGGTCGAGCTGACGTTGACATCGCGCGCAGCGTCGCCGAACACCGCCTTGATCGCCAGCGTTTCGTTCAGGTCATTGGCGGGGGTCGACGTGCCATGAGCGTTGATATACTGCACCTCGGACGGAGCGAGTCCCGCATCTTTGAGGGCGCGCACCATCGCACGCTGCGCACCTTCCCCCTGCGGCGCCGGCGCAGTCAGATGATAAGCGTCACCGGTAGCGCCGTATCCGACCACTTCCGAATAGATCTTCGCACCCCGCGCGCGAGCGTGCTCCAGCTCCTCCAGAATCACGATCGCCGAGCCTTCGCCCATGACGAAGCCGTCACGCGTCGCGTCGAATGGACGGGACGCAGTTTCGGGGGTGTCGTTTCTCTCGGAAAGGGCCTTCATGTTAGTGAAGCCGCCGATTGCCATTGGCGTAACGGTCGCTTCTGTTCCGCCGGTGATCATCACATCGGCGTCGCCGTATTGGATCGTGCGAAAGGCATCGCCGATTGCGTGCGCGCTCGTTGCGCATGCCGACACCGTCGCGTAGTTCGGGCCCTTTGCGTTGAACTGCATAGAGACGATTCCCGCGGCAATGTCGGAGATGAACATCGGGATGAAGAACGGCGAGATCTTGCTCGGACCGCGCTGGCGATAGACCTCGTGCTGGTCCTCGAAGATCTTGAGGCCGCCGATGCCGCTCCCGACAATGACGCCGATGCGATCGGGGTCCAATCCATTGGGCTCGGCGAGCCCGGCGTCGTCCATCGCCTGTTTGGCTGCAGCGACTGCGTACTGAGTAAAGTGGTCGGCGCGCTTGGCATCCTTCCGGTCCATGTACTTCGTGACGTCGAAGTCCTTCACCTCGCAGGCAAACCGGACCTCGAACGTCGACGCGTCGAAGCGCGTGATTCCCGCGGCACCGGAGACTCCCGCAAGCAGGGCATTCCAGGTCGTCGTCACGTCGTTGCCTATCGGCGTGACGGCTCCGACGCCGGTGACAACGACCCTGCGCTTCATTACGCCGCGATCTTCGAGTTCAGGTAAGCGAGAGCGTCACCGACAGTGCGAAGCTTCTCCGCATCTTCATCAGGGATGTCGATGTTGAACTCCTTCTCGAACTCCATCACCAACTCGACGATGTCCAGGCTGTCGGCGCCAAGGTCCTCGATGAAGCTGGCCTCGTTCGTAAGCTTCTCGCGCTCGACGCCAAGTTCCTTCTCGATAATGTCCTTGACCTTCTCCGAGTTGTCCGCCATTGCTGCAGTCCTCGCTGGTGGTTTAGATGCTGGGGGAAATATAACCTAACTGACGCTCTGACTAACCGTTACGTGCGGTGCGTGAAGGTCATTCTCACATCACCATACCACCGTCGACGACAATGACCTGGCCCGTCATGTAGGATGCCAGGTCCGAGGCGAGAAAGGCCACCGCTGCGGCGACATCAGCGGGTTTACCGAGGCGCTCCAGCGGAATAAGTGCCTCGAGGGTGCTGACCGCCTCAGGGGCCATTTTCGCCGTCATCTCGGTCTCGATGAATCCCGGCGCAATCGCATTGACGAGGATATTGCGCGACGCAAGCTCCTTCGCGATCGACTTCGTTAAGCCGATCAGTCCGGCCTTGCTTGCTGCATAGTTCGCCTGGCCCTTGTTACCCATCAGTCCGACGACGCTGGAGATGTTGATGATCCGGCCCCATCGCCGCTTCATCATTCCGCGCGATGCGGCCCTGATCGCGGCGAACGCTCCGCGCAGATTCGCGTCGAGAACCTGATCCCAGTCTTCATCGCGCAACCGCATCACGACGTTATCTCTCGTGAGCCCGGCGTTGTTCACGAGAATGTCGAGGCTTCCGAAAGCACTTTCAACGTCGTTGACAAGTGCTGCAACGGCAGCCGTATCCGTCACGTCACACGAGAAGCCCATCGCACCGCCGCCGACTTCAGCCGCAACCTCGGCTGCTCGGGCTTTGTCCCGGCCAACGACCGCAACGCGTGCACCGCATTCAGTGAGCGTTTCTGCGATCGAGCGACCGATGCCACGCGTGCTTCCGGTCACCACTGCGACCCGCGTCGAGAGATCGATTTTCATTGAGTGAGTTGCGTCAACAAACGGTCGATATCGGCCGGAGTACCGCATGCGATGCCACGCGCGCCGGGAACGATGCGCCCGCCAAGACCTGTGAGCACGTTGCCTGGGCCCATCTCGACAAACAGCACATCGCCGAATGCACCCGCCATGTTCGAGACTTCTTCAGCCCATCTCACCGGAGCTGTCAGCTGCTTTGCGAGAAGATCCTTCGCTTCACGGGCAGTGCGACATTCCTTCGTGGTGACGTTTGAATAGACCGGGAATGCCGGATCGGCAAAGCTCGCTTCCCCAATAGCAGCGCTGAACCCTGGTACCGCCGGCTCCATCAGCGGGGAGTGGAACGCTCCGCTTACCGGCAATCGCATTGCGCGCTTTGCGCCGGACTTTTTCGCAAGATCCATTAATCGTTCGACCCCCGCGACTTCGCCGGAGACAACGATCTGCTCTGCAGTGTTGTAGTTCGCGGCGACGACTGTCCCTGCATCGCGAGTCGCCTGCTCACAGAGCGAATCGATGGGATCATCGAGCTTTCCAAGGATCGCAGCCATAGCACCAGGTTGGTCGATTCCTGTGCGGTACATGAGCTCACCGCGGCGACGGACGAGTTTCGCCGCGTCCGCGAGCGAAGTCGATCCAGCTGCGTGATATGCGGTGTGCTCTCCGAGAGAATGGCCGGCCGCCGCGCACACCAGACTCGCGATACGATCCTTTACGACCCTCCATACTGCGGCACCGTGGGCGAGCAGCGCCGGCTGAGCGTTGTGCGTTGCGGTCAATTCGTCCGCTGGACCCTCGAAGCACAGTCGGCTGAGGGGCGCGCCGATCGCCTCGTCCACTTCGTCGAAAACAGCCTTCGCTTCCGGATACTCCTCGGCGAGATCCTTTCCCATCCCCGGCTTCTGTGATCCCTGCCCGGGGAATAGAAGAACGACGTTCACCTGCGATCAGAGCCGAATCACCATCGACGCCCACGTGAATCCGGCGCCGAACGCAACCAGCAGGACGATGCTGCCGGGACCGACACGCTTCCGCTCGATCGCCTCATCCAGTGCGATCGGAATGGATGCTGACGATGTGTTCCCGAAGCGATCGACGTTCACGTAGACCTTGTCCATCGGGATCCCCGCGTGCTTGGCTGTCGCCTCGATGATTCGAACGTTCGCCTGATGCGGTATCAGGAGATCGATGTCGTCGCCGGTAAGTCGCGCGCCATCGAGTGCACGGTCGGCAGCTTCGGACATGGATCTGACCGCGTGCTTGAATACCTCGCGTCCGGCCATCTTCACGAACTGGGTTCGCTCATCGAGCATCTGCTGTGACATCGGTATTGTCGCGCCGCCCGCCGGCCTGTAGAGAAGATCGGCGAGCTTGCCGTCGCTCCTGATGAATGCTGAAAGGATTCCCTTCCCGCTCTTCGATTTGTGGAGGATCGCAGCACCGGCTCCATCGCCAAACAGCACGCACGTAGCTCGATCCTTCCAATCGACAATCGCGCTCATCTTCTCCGCGCCGACGACGAGGATGGTTTCGGCAACGCCGGACATGATCAGTCCTTCCGCGACCGTCAGTCCGTAGATCCATCCCGAACACGCGGCACCGATGTCGAACGCCGCAGCTCTCGAAGCACCGAGCTCAGCCTGAAGATCGACGGCAGTTGCAGGAAGCAGGCGATCCGGCGTCGCGGTGCTGAGCACGATCGCGTCGAGCTCACCCGGGTGAATACCCGCGACTTCCATGGCCTGACGGCTGGCGTCCGCGGCCATCGAGCACGTCGTCTCGCCGTTCTTCGCGAGCCTTCGTTCAATGATTCCGGATCGCTCGACAATCCATTCGTGCGTCGTTTCGATTCCCATCGCGGCGAACTCGTGATTCGTCATCACCGTCTCGGGAAGCCCTCGGCCGGTTCCGGCAATCGCTGCGATTGGTCTTTTCACGCCGTTTGTCCCTCAGGTGCTGCCGCGCCGGACTCTATGAGGCGCTGCGCGATGTGATCGTTCATGTTTGTCTCGACTGCGCGCACCGCAACCTTCACCGCGTTCTTGATCGCGCGCGGCGGTGAATTCCCGTGACAGATGATGCTCACGCCCTGTACGCCAAGCAGAGGAGCGCCGCCATAATCGGCTGAGTCAAGCGGTCCCAGCGCTTTCTCGAGCGCGCCCTGTGCGATCTCGGAGCTTGCGCTCAAAACCCGCACGATCATCGGCATTATCGCCTCATAAAACTTGAGAACGACATTGCCGGTGAATCCATCGCAAACCACGACGTCGAGCGTTCCGCGCTCACTCGCGCCGTAAGGAACATCGCGCCCTTCGACATTGCCCTGAAAGTTGAACCCTGCATCGGCAAATAATACGTGCGCCGCTTTTGTCACCTGGTTTCCTTTTTCCTTTTCCTCTCCGATGCTGAGGAGACCGACAACGGGATCCTTCCTCCCCAGCACACATTCCGCATAAACGACTCCGAGCCACGCGAACTGAACGAGCTCTTCGGGCGAGCAGTCGACATTCGCGCCCGAATCGATGAATACGACAGGGTGAGTCGCGGTGGGAAGGACGGTAGCGATCGCGGGCCGCCTCAATCCCGGCAGCTTGCCGAGGAGGAGCGCGGACGCCGCCATCTGCGCACCGGTATTGCCCGCGGACACGAACGCATCGGACTTCCTTTCTTTTTGCAGACGGAGTCCGACAGCCATCGGGTTGCGAGAGCGGGTGCGAACGACGGCTGTAGGCTTGTCGGACATCGAGATGGTATCGGGAGCCTCGATTATCACGAGCCTGTCCCGGTCGACCGCCGGCAGAGCGTCGGTCTCACTCACGACATCGTCCAACTCTCGTTCGATTATCCTCGATTTTCCGAGCAGCTGGACCACATGCGATCCGCTCAGCTCGGCAAGGGCGAGAAGCGCTCCGGCGATTGTCGCCCGGGGAGCGAAATCGCCCCCCATGGCGTCCAATGCGATGCGCGCCAAGCTCTACGCTTCCCGGGCGGCTACCCGCTGCTCACCGTCGTAATAGCCACACTCCTCGCACACGTGGTGGGGCCGCCTCATGGCCTGGCACCGCGGACACTTCTGTATGGCGATGGCGGGAGCACTCTTATGGGTGTTGCGGGCGCGCTTCTTTCTTTTTGAGGTACGTCTTTTAGGGACAGCCATGAATAAGTCGGGTAGGGTTACGGGTTACGAGTTAAGGGAGCTGATCACGAATTGCGCGGAGAGCATCCCATCGAGTGTCGACGGTAACAGGCTCACACTTGCATGGGCCGAGGTTCAAGTCCGCCCCGCAATTCGCGCACAAACCTTTGCAATCCTCACGGCACTGTACGTACGTCGGCACGGCGAGAATCCACGCCTCCCGCACCGCCGGAGTGAGATCTATCGACGGAGCGAGCGGATCGAATGTGTACACATCGGGATCGTCGGCACCTTCCTCGTTGTAGGCCGAGAAGATGAAGTGCTCATCCTCGTCGACTCCAACCTCGACGTCCTCTAGGCAACGACGGCAGGGAATGTGGCTGACCCCGTGGATTCTTCCACTGAAATAGAACCTGGAGGGGCCTGCGGCGGACAATCTTCCCTCGACCTCGATTGGCCCGGAGGGGCGCATATCATGCTCCTCCCAGACCGGGTCATCCGGCGGCAGCGAACCTTCGACATGCGCTGCCTGCGACTCCAGTGACCGGATGTCAAACGACAGCATAAGTTACGAAAACTACCCGGCTTATGCTCCAGGCAACAGCCCGATTGGGACGGCGTTCAGCGCGCCTGAAGCAGCTCGGATTCGGAGAAGAAGAAGCGGCATTCCCGCTCGGCGTTTTCATCGGAATCGGACGCGTGGATGGCATTCCGCTCCTTTGATTCTGCGTAGAGCTTCCGGACCGTACCAGCGTCGGCCTCTGCGGGATCGGTTGCGCCGATAGTGCGGCGTAGAGCTTGAACTGCGTCTTCCCTTTCCAGAACAATCGGCATGCACGTCCCTGATGTCATGAATCGCGTGAGCGAAGGAAAGAAAGGACGCTCGCGATGCACCTCATAGAATGCGGCTGCCTGAGAGTCGCTCAACCTGAGCACGCGAGCTGCCACTATGCGGAATCCGGCTCGTTCCAGGTGAGCGATAATCAGCCCAGTTTTACCCGACCCGAACGCGTCGGGCTTTATTATCGCAAGCGTCTTGTTGCCAGGCATTTCTTTGTCCTGTAATGATTTAGCTAATGTGACCTAAGAAGTTCCACGACATCGATCGGGCGCTTTGCGACCCAAACTCCGTTCTCCTCGAATGCCTGCATCTTCTCGGCGGCCGTGCCCGCGGATCCTGAAATGATTGCACCCGCGTGACCCATCCGGCGACCGGGAGGCGCCGTTTGGCCCGCAATGAATCCAACGACAGGCTTGGTCATCTCGGCTTTCACAAAGCGGGCAGCATCCTGCTCGTCGGTTCCACCGATCTCACCGATCATCACGATTGCTTTCGTATCCGGATCGGCCTCGAAGGCAGCGAGACAGTCGATGAAATTCGTCCCGTTGATTGGGTCGCCACCAATTCCGACGCACGTGGTCTGACCCATCCCCGCTCGCGTCATTTGAAACACAACTTCGTAAGTGAGAGTCCCTGAGCGGCTGACGAGGCCGATTGGCCCCGGTGCGCAGATCCGGCCGGGAATGATTCCTACTTTGGATTTGCCGGGCGAAATAAGTCCTGGGCAGTTCGGTCCGAGGAGGCGAGCTCCCTTCTCTTTCACAAATGGATATACCCGCGTCATGTCGAGCACGGGAACGCCTTCGGTTATGCAGACAATGAATGCAATTCCTGCATCTGCTGCTTCCATCATCGCATCGGCGGC
>DATBRZ010000082.1:0-22905 GCA_036560025.1 Gemmatimonadaceae bacterium
TAACCGGCGATGGACTTGACGTTCTGCAGGACGCGATCGATTCAGTACTGGCAGCAGATTACGGTGGGCTGATAGCTGAAATGCCGGTTCTGACACGAGCGCGCCACATTCGCGCCATCAATGAGGCGCATCGCGAGCTGACCAGCTTTGCAGAACAATGGACGGGGAAAGTAGTTCCTGCGACTGTCGCTGCTGTTCATCTGAGAGCCGCAGCAACAGCCCTGGAGGAAATGATAGGAGTTGTAAGTGTGGAGGATGTGCTTGGGCGGGTGTTCAGCTCGTTCTGTGTAGGGAAATGATCCGTCTCGGGATCATGCGGTAGCGGCGGCTTCACCTCCAACGGCTGTGATCTCCTGTGCGCTCGCTCTGATCGTCCAGGCAAATCCCTTGGTCGCAATTGCGGCATCCGCCATTTTCGCCCCGAGGTAGTAGCCGCTCCGCTCCGGAATCACGTAATCGCCGACGCGACGTGCGTCGTCAGTCATTCCATCGGATAGGTACTGGAGTCGAAGACCAAGACCTGCCTTGTCAAGGCTGCCTGCTACAGCACGGGTAACTACGGGCTCCATTTCCCGTACCTTTGCATACTCGCGGCGGTCGTATCCGTAGTATTCCCAGGCGGCGTGTCCAGGGCTGATCACGCGCGAAACATGGATGGCGATTCCCTCGTTGATGAGAAGCTCACGAAGGGATACGCGTTTTCCTGTCTCCCAGTAGGAGTAATAGCCGTCGAGTCCGTTAATGGCATCGCGCATGGTGCTGCGGCTTTCCGGCGATGTGTAGCGGACGGTGTGAGAGATCTCATGCGCGAGCCAGAGTGGAATCAGCTCGGGATCGAGCCCCAGCCCGTGTGTCTCGGGATTGGCAATACTCGTGAAGTGTTCCAGGCAGACAAAAGCAATTCCTTTTCCGTCAACTACGAGCTCGCCAGCGTTTGCGGCGCCCACACCGACCATCAGGACTACGTCGATATCTGAGTCAATATCGAGCAGCGCGTGGCACTGTTCTTCGGTGTTCCGTGCGAGCGTGACGACGTCCATTCTCTCAAGCATCGTGCGTAAATCTGCTCGTCCGGCAAGCGCAGTTGCGCGCACCACCTCTGCGAAATGCGGTCCTTCCGGGTCAAGAACGTAATTCGCCCAGTACGGGTGAAGAATATTTCGGTGGTTGTCGAAGTAGCGGTGATAAGCCGCGATGCGATCAGTGCTGTTGAGAACTGCGAAGAAGTCGGGCAGCAGGTTGATGAGCATCAACAACCGGATCGCAGGTGGGGGCGGAAGCGCAGCGCGCTTTTTGGATGCGAGAAAATACCGTGGAAGGAAAACTCCAACAAGTGCGACCTTCTGTTCGTCTGGCACAGAAATTCCCCTCGTGCACTCAGGACGATGATGGGATGAGGTGTCAGTGACGACTCTGCGACAGATCGAGCTCTCCTGTCCGATTTGCGGAAACAGCTTCCGGTCACAGGCCGTGGTGTCGACAAATGCCTTTGGTGGAAAGCGCACAGACTTTCACGAGCGGGCAGCGGGCACTCAGCCTCTCGCCTATCTGATTCACATGTGCAACTGCTGTGGCTACTCAGGAGTCGAGCGGGATTTCACAGTGGATGCTGAAGTCAGCCCGCTGGTCAAGGAGCATGTTTGGAACGAGTTAGCTCCCAAGGCCCCATCAGCAGCTACAGGATCGGACAAATATGAGGCTGCCGCCAAAGTTGCTGAGTGGCAGGGCCTCGAGCCGCGACACATCGCGGATCTGCTCCTTCGAGCAGCGTGGTGTTGCGTTGATGAGGAAGACATCGAAGCGGAGCGCTTCTTCCGGTGTCGTGCGGCTCGAATGTTCGAGCAAGCACTGATCAGTTATGACGGCGTAGCTCAGGATGAGCGAGCGATTCTAACCTATCTTGTGGGCGAGCTATGGCGGCGAGTCGGTGATGTCGCTCAGGCCAGAGACTGGTTTGATCGAGTTGCTGAGGAAGTGATCGATCCGCAGGCTCAACACTGGGTTATCGCAACGGCAGAGCAGCAGCGAACGAGTCCGCAGGAGTGGTTCGGCTAATCAGCGGGTTCCAAACAGCCGATCTCCGGCATCGCCCAGGCCGGGCAGAATGTAGCCCTGCTCGTTAAGCTCGCGATCGAGCGCAGCGCAATAGACCTGTACATCAGGGTGAGCACCGGAGAGCCGTCGAACACCTTCCGGTGCGGCAACGAGGCAGAGAAAACGAATTCTTGTCGCGCCAGCCTTCTTGAGAGACGCGACAGCCGCAGTTGCACTGCCGCCGGTGGCCAGCATGGGATCAAGGATGAAGAAGTCGCGTTCGGCGATGTCACCGGGAACCTTGAAGTAGTAATCCACAGGCTGAAGCGTGTCGTGGTCGCGATAAAGGCCAATGTGACCCACGCGTGCGGCAGGAACGAGGCGAAGAATTCCCTCGACCATTCCCAGGCCGGCTCGCAGTATTGGAACGAGTGTGAGCTTCTTGCCTCCTATGTGCCATCCGGTTGTAGCCTCGAGTGGCCCCTCAACCGGAATGGCCTCAAGCGACAGATCGATCGTCGCCTCATATGCCATGAGCATCGCAATCTCGTCTACGAGCTCCTTGAAGATCTTGGTCGGAGTTTCCTTGTCTCGCAGGATCGTCAGCTTGTGCTGAACGAGGGGATGCCGGATAATTGTGAGCGCCGGGAAATCGGGATTTCGTTCGATCATCTCGTCGATAATCCGCGCCTGCCGATGCGGAGAGAGTAGCTCAAGCCAGGCCGCCATCCGTTGGCCCCTAACATATCTTCAATTCACGCCCCATGAAGGAATACCAGGCGGTCGTGGTAAAGCTCACTCGACACTCACGCGAGGACGAAGACACGCTGACTGACCTTCTCAATGAAAGGAGCAGAGGCGGCTGGGAGCCTGCACTGATGTCACAGGATGAGCAACGGCTGACAATCCTGTTCCAGCGTAGCGCGGTAGTCGAAAGCTAAGAAAGTTGGAGATCTCCTTCATTGGGGCCGCGCGGGAAGTTACCGGCTCCTGTCACCTGCTTCGCGTTAACGGCCGAACCGTCGTCCTGGATTGCGGGATGTTTCAGGGCAAGCGGAGCGATGCCGACCGAAAGAATCGTGAGCTTCCGCTTCCGATAGCGGATATCGATTCCGTAGTTCTATCCCATGCCCATATCGATCACTCTGGCAGACTCCCGTTCCTCATCGCCCAGGGGTACACAAAGACAATCTGGGCGACGCCGGCGACCCGGGACCTGTGTGCCGTGATGCTTGCTGATTCTGCGCATATCCAGGAGAAGGACGCAGAGTTTCTGGTGCGGAAGAACAGACCATATATCGAGCCCCTGTACGGAACGCGTCATTCTGTCAGGACAATGGAGCTGATTGTCGGCGTTCCCTACAACAAGCCATTTGACGTCGTACCCGGTGTAAGGGGAACGTATGTGGATGCAGGCCACATCCTCGGCTCAGCTTCAGTCGTGCTGGATTGCACTGAAGGAGGTGTGACACAGCGCCTTGTATTCTCGGGTGATATCGGACGATCAGGACTTGCTATCATCAGAGATCCAGTTCCGCCAATCGGCGCCAACGCGTTGATAATGGAGTCGACTTATGGCAACCGTGATCACGAATCGGTGGATGGCGCAAAAGCCCGTCTTGCTGAAGTCGTTCGCACCACGGCTGCCCGAGGAGGGAAGGTCCTTATTCCTGCATTTGCGGTTGGCCGCACGCAGGAGCTGATCTACAGCCTTCACTCACTCGTACGGGAGTCGGCAATTCCATCGATTCCGATCTACGTGGACAGCCCGCTCGCAATCGATACTACGACTGTATTCGAGATGCACCCTGAGACCTTCGATCAGTCGGAGGACATGGTGCGGAAGGTAAGAGAGCTCTTCGATTTTCCTCTCGTTCACTATACACGCGATGTAGAGGAGTCAAAGGCCCTGAACGGCCTCAACGGCCCGGCGATAATCATTGCCGCTTCGGGAATGGCCGAGGCAGGGAGGATTCTCCATCACCTGGCTCATGGCGCCGGCGATCCGCGAAATACGATCCTGATCGTGGGATTCCAGGCGGAGCACACACTCGGAAGACGCATTGTCGAACGAGCTCCCGTGCTGAAAATCTTTGGTGACGAGGTGCCCCTCAGAGCGAGTGTAGAGGTTTTGAATGGCTACAGCGCTCACGCAGATCGAACCGAGCTGGCATCATGGCTCGACCGAGTAAAGGCAGGCTCACCAAACCTTGGTAAGGTATGGCTCGTACACGGCGAGCCTGAAGCGCAGGATCCACTGCAGGCAGCGCTTATTGCAAAGGGTTATACCGTTAGCTGTCCGGCGCCACACACCCAAGGGGCGTTCTAGCTAGGTTGCAGCGATGGCGCGAGCGAGACGGGTGGTCAGGAAACTGATAATGAGCACCTTCCTGGCTCTGCTCGTGTTCTGGGGAGGGTGGATGGGAGCGGTGCTTCTCTGGAGCAGCTTCGATTATGCCCGCCCGTCCGAGTCGATAGTCGTGCTCGGGGCAGCGCAGTACGACGGCCGCCCCTCTCCTGTTCTCAAGGCACGGCTCGATCATGCAATGGATTTGTGGGACCGCCATTTTGCCAGGCTTCTGATTTTGACAGGAGGCAGAGGAGCGGGCGACACTACAAGTGAAGCGGCAGTCGGAAAGACATATGCGAAGAAACACGGAGTACCCGAAGAGCTCATTCTCATGGAGCCCGAAGGGCGTACGACACGAGAATCGATGAAAGGCGTAGCCAGGATTCTCGAAAATCGCGGCATGAATACGGCGATCGTCGTGAGCGATCCATTTCACATGTTACGCCTCTGGATCCTCGGCCGGCGATTTGGGTTTATTCCTTACACTTCACCAACGAGAACCAGTCCGATCTCGCCGAACCGAGAGAAGCGATGGCGGTATATGCTGGGTGAGTCGGTGAAAGCACCAATGGCCTTCCTGTTCGAGAGGGAAATGTGAAACAATGGATATTAGTATCAATCAGCTACTTAACCGTAGCTGCAGGCTTAAACGCCCAGACCGTTCCGAAGATCAGGTACGAGAAGTACACACTTCCCAATGGTCTCGAAGTAATCCTCCACGAGGATCACTCGACGCCGGTCGTGGCCGTGAACACGTGGTATCACGTTGGATCGGGTGACGAGAAGGTAGGCCGAACAGGGTTCGCCCATCTGTTCGAGCACATCATGTTCATGGGCTCAGAGCACGTTCCAACCGGGGTGTTCGACAAGGAGCTCGAGGCAGCAGGCGCAGACAACAACGGGTCGACTACCGAAGATCGGACGAACTACTATGAGACGCTCCCGTCGAATGCGCTGGCGCTCGCCCTGTGGCTCGACTCCGACCGGATGGGATTCCTGCTTCCGACGATGGATCTCTCCAAGCTCGATCTTCAGCGGGACGTTGTGAAGAATGAAAGACGGGAGCGTGTCGACAACGTTCCGTACGGCCGCGCTGATGAAATCATTCTGTCGGCGATCTACCCGAAGACGCATCCGTATTCGTGGCCGGTGATCGGATCGATGACGGATCTGAGCGCAGCCTCTCTGGATGATGTCAAGAATTTCTTCCGCACCTACTACGCGCCGAACAACGCTACCCTGACGATTGCGGGTGACATCGATCCAGCGGCGACGAAGGCTTTGGTGCTCAAGTACTTCGGCAGTATTCCCCGAGGGCCGGCGCTGCCGGCACGCCCGAAAGTAGCGCCGATCGCATTGCCGAAAGACACGTTCCTCGTACTCGAGGACCGGGTGCAGCTGCCGAGGGCGTTCTATACGTGGCCGACGGTGAGACTGTTCGATAAGGATGATGCCGCATTGGATGTGCTGGCGTCCGTGCTGGCAAGTGGAAAAAACTCCCGCTTATACAAGAAACTCGTCTACGAAATGCAGGTGGCCCAAACCGTGTTTGCATCGCAGCAATCGAGTAAGCTCGCCGGTGTATTCCAGATCGACATTACCCCGAAGCCGAATCAAAGTCTTGCTGCGCTCGACAAGGTGGTACAGACCGAGCTACAGAAGGTGATGAATGAGCCTATCACTGACCGCGAGCTTGCGCGCGTCAAGAATTCCTACCGGGCGAGCTTCATCAATCGCATGGCGAGTGTGCTAGGAAAGTCGGACATGCTGAACTCGTACAACTACATGGCTGGAACTCCGGATTACGTCCAGAAGGATGCAGCGCGATACGAGAGCGTCACGAAAGCCGACGTGCAGCGAGTTGCCCGGACATACCTCGGGCGGCACAAGGCTGTTCTGACAGTGGTTCCGGAAGGAAAACGGGAGATGATGCTCACGGCGAACGGAGGTGATCGATGAAGTCGCTCAGAATTCCGATGGCCGTGGTGCTTGCTGCCGTTGCGATTGCTCCTTACGCGTTCGGTCAAGCGGTGGATCGGTCGAAGGCCCCTGCGTTAGGACCGCCGCCAAAGCTATCGCTGCCACCCGTAGTGACCAGAGAGCTTCCCAACGGACTCAAGCTGCTGATCGTCGAGCAGCACGAGCTTCCGGTGGCTGACTTTGTGATGGTTGTCGGAAGTGGAGCAACTGTCGACCCTACCGGAAAGCCTGGAATCTCCAATCTCACTGCGACCATGCTTATCGAAGGAACGAAATCGCGGACCAGCCTGGAGATCGCGGACCAGATTGCATTCCTCGGTATTGGGCTTGGGGCCAACAGTGGGTGGGATGCGACGACTGTATCACTTCACACGCCAACTGCGCAGCTCGACAGCTCGCTTGCGCTCTTCTCGGATGTCATTCTGAATCCGAGTCTCCCGGCCACTGAATACACGCGAATTCAAAAGAACCGTCTCACCGAGCTGCTGCAGCTGAAAGACCGCCCAACAGCGATCGCGAATCAGGCGTACGCTGCGATTCTCTACGGCACGTCGCATCCATATGGTCAATCGCAGATTGGAACAGAAGCGTCGGTTCAGGCGATCGCCCCCGCTGATCTGCAGACGTTCTATCGCGCGAATTTCGTTCCGAACAATTCGACGCTGATCATAGTTGGTGACGTTACACCGGCAACGATCGAGCAGAAGATCTCGCGGATGTTTGGGAGCTGGCAGCGTGGCACTGTCGCACCGTTCTCCGTTGCCGAAGCGCCAAAGGCAAGTACTGCGTTGATCTATCTGATCGACAAGCCCGGTGCGGCACAGTCGTCGTTCAGGATCGGGGCAGTGGGTGTGCCTCGCTCGACGCGTGATTATTTCGCGCTGACGGTGTTGAATACAATCCTCGGCGGGTCGTTCACCAGCCGGCTCATGCAGAACCTTCGTGAGACTCATGGCTACACGTATGGAGCACGATCCTCGTTCGACATGAGAAAATCGGCGGGACCATTCACGGCATCAGCGGAAATCGTGGCAGCGAAAACGGATTCGGCGCTGATGGAGTTCATGAAAGAGCTCAATGGAGTTCGCGATACAGTGCCCAGCATTGAGCTCTCCAAGGCGAAGCGCTATCTACAGCTCGGTTTGCCGAGTGACTTCGAGACAACGCAGCAGATTGCGCGAGCTATGATTCCGATCGCGACCTACGGACTGCCTCTCGATTTCTACAACACTTATGTCCAGAACATCGAGGCGGTGACACAGGCCGATGTCCAGCGTGTTGCGCGGCAGTACATCACGCCCGGCTCGTTTGCGATCGTCATTGTCGGGGACCGAAAGTCGATTGAGCCAGGGCTGAAAGGAGTCAACACAGCGCCGATTTCAATAAGGGATTTCTTCGGCCAGCCGATCTCGCAGTAGTAAAGCCCAGGTCAACGTGAAAGGCGGGGCGAATGTCCCGCCTTTTTCACATCCCGGGACTACGACGATCACTGTTTAGCTTTCACCGAACATGCGAATACCGATCGAGACTTTCCAGCTGGACAATGGGCTCTTCGTCACACTGTCTCCGGACAGAACAGCGCCGATAATCGCGGTAAATATCTGGTACCATGTTGGATCAGCGAATGAAAAGCCGGGCAGAACAGGATTTGCGCACCTGTTCGAGCACATGCTGTTTCAGGGCTCGAAGAATGTCGGATCGAATGAGCACTTCGAGCTGATTCAACGCGCCGGCGGCACGCTCAACGGATCGACGTGGCTCGAACGCACGAATTATTTCGAGACTGTTCCGTCCAACCATCTTGCTCTCGTGTTGTGGCTCGAGGCAGACCGAATGGGTGCGTTGCTTCCGGCGATGACGCAGGAGAAGCTCGATACTCAGCGTGACGTAGTAAAGAACGAGCGACGCTGGTCAGTGGATAATCAGCCGTATGGCACTTGGTGGGAGAAGCTGCCTGCGCTGACGTATCCGGAATGGCATCCCTTCCATCACTCGCTGATCGGATCGATGGAGGATCTGTCGGCAGCTTCTCTGGAAGATGTTCAGGAATTCTTCACCTGTTACTACACGCCGGATAATGCGGTGCTGTCGATCGCGGGCGACATCGATGCAGGTGAAACGACTCAACTGGTCCAGAAATATTTTGGAGGAATCTCCCGTGGACAGGAAAGGCCTGCTCTTGCGCCGATGGACTTGCCAGCGACATTCGGGAGCAGGCTGCACAGAACTGTCGAGGACGAGGTCAGCCTGCCTCGACTATATCTCGCATTTAGATCCCCCGTTTTCGGCAGTGACGAGTACTACGCAGCGAGTACATGTTCGGCCATCCTGGGAATGAAACGCGGAAGTCGTCTTCACAAGTCTCTGGTGCGAGAGCGGCAGATAGCGACGGACGCGTCGAGCTTCACGTTCGATCTCACTCAAGGCGCTGATCTTCTCGTTACGGATGTGACAGCACGTCCTGAGGTGACACCCGGGCAACTCGAAAAGGAAGTCGAGGCTCAGATCGCCGCGCTGCTCGATGATGGGGTCAAGGAAGGTGAGCTCGAGCGCGCAATAGCACTGATCGAAACGGATATGATCGCTGCAATGCAATCGGCAAGTGAGCGAGCCGACAGGTTGTCGATGTTCGCGACCTACTTCAGAAATCCGGAATTGCTGAATGAGCAGGCCGAGCGGTATCGATCCGTCACCGTGGAGCAAGTGAATGCGTTCGTTCGGGAGCACCTGATCGAGGAGAATCGCGCAAGCCTTCTCTTCGTGCCGGCCGTGAAGACCGATGCTTCGGTGAAGTCGGAGGCTGTCGGTCAATGACGGCGGTCAGACCAGTTCCCGTACCCCCGCGGGAGTATCACTTCCCCAGATTCGAGCGGCTTACTCTTTCGAATGGGCTGCGGATCATCGTCGCGCCGGCGCGGAAGCTGCCGATCGTGACCGTTCTCGCCGTTGTTGACGCCCCGGCGGTAAAGGAATCTTCGGGAGAGGAAGGACTCGCCGAGCTCACTGCGGTAGCACTGCGTGAAGGAACGAAGTTGCGGAACGGCAGCGAGATACTCGAGGATGGAGAGAGGTTAGGAACATCAATCGAGTGTGGCGCAGACTGGGATCGATCGATCCTCAGCATGACTTTATTGAAGGAGAGACTCGAGCCGGGGTTCGCTCTATTCTCCGATGTTCTAACAGCTCCCGAGTTCCCTACTCACGAAGTGGAGCGTCTCAAGGCAGAACGTGTCGCGGAACGGCTTCAGATCATTGCCGAACCGCGAGGCCTTGCAGATGAAGCATTTTCGCGATTCGTCTATTCTCCGGAGTCCCGATACAGCGAACCACTCGCGGGGCGGACGGGATCGGTCACAACACTAACGACTGATTCACTGCGACGCTTTTACAGCGCCAACTATTCGCCGTTCGGAACGACCATGATTATTGTCGGCGACATAAGCACCGATGAAGCAGTCACGCTGCTGTCGAGCTCGCTTGATGGCTGGAAAGCCGGTGACGCCGTGCGAGCGAATGTAAATGCGAGCCAGTTACGATCAAGCAGGGGAATGGAACTGATCGCGAAGGCAGAGGCTGCGCAGGCTGAGATCCGACTGGGACACGTAGGAATTCCGCGGAAGAATCCGGATTACTTCCCAATCGTCGTCATGAACTCCGTACTTGGCGGCCTCTTCTCATCACGGATCAATCTCAACCTTCGCGAGAAGCATGGTTACACGTACGGAGCTTCCTCTTACTTCGATTGGCGGAGAAACGCGGGTCCGTTCGTCGTATCAACGGCGGTCCAGAGCGAAGTAGTCGGTGCTGCAATCCGGGAAACACTTACCGAAATCGATCGGATGCGCGAAGAAGCAATCTCCGAGGAAGAGCTTTCGCTGGCTACGAGCTATCTCGCCGGCGTTTTCCCGATCCGATATGAGACAACGGGTGCGATAGCATCAGCTCTCGCAGCCCTCGAGGTATTCGAGCTGCCCGACGATTTCTATGATGGATACCGTGACGCTATCCGTGCAGTCTCCACAACCGACGTACTGGAAGCAGCACGCAAATACGTCGATGTTAACAGGCTCCAGATCGTCGTCGTCGGGCCAAAGGAAACTGTGGAGTCTCAAATGGAGCCGCTGCCGTTCGGAGACCTGTCAGTCAGAGAACCAATCGAGTCATGACGAGTCGCATCTCATCACGACGGGTTTTCTCCGGGAAGGTGGTATCACTGGACGTCGATCAGGTGCGGTTCCCAAATGGAACCACCGGCGAGCTGGAGATGATCCGTCATCCAGGCGCGAGTGCAGTGGTCCCCATCCTCGGCGATAAGCCATCCCCCGATCCAGAAATCGTTCTCATACGTCAGTACCGGTACGCAGCGGAAGATTTCCTGTACGAAGTGCCCGCAGGCAGGCTTAACCACAATGAATTGCCTGAAGACTGTGCCAGACGGGAGTTGCGGGAAGAAACCGGATACTCCGCGGATCGTCTCGAACGACTGACGACGATCTTTACGACACCGGGCTTTACGGATGAGCGGATCCACCTCTTCCTGGCGACCGGTCTTACCGAAGGAGAGTCCTCGGTCGAGACGGATGAGATTCTCGACCTGGAGGTGCTCCGACTGTCGAGCATCGTGGAAATGATCCGCGCCGGCCGCATCGCCGACGCGAAAACGCTAGTGGCGCTTCTCCTCACTGCCCGCCGCCTGGGCCTGAGGTAAACCCCAACGCTCCGGATGTAGTCCAACGTGGAGCAGACCTCAGGCCTAGTCCCCTCACAACATCCTGGCTCAGGATGACGTAATAAGGTAGAGAGGACGATGTCTGGAAAAGAGGACACTGACCGAGCGCAGGGCGAGACAGACGCCGGGTCGATTTTGGCTAAAGCCTTGTGTCGTAATCGGTTAGGTGAATAGAGGCGATCGGCATATCCCCTGCACTACAGGCGGGCCACAACGGGTTTCTACACCAAGGAGGCTTTTTGGATTCTTCGGTTGTCAGATTCTCACTTATCGGGAGAAGGTCTATGGCAAACATCGCTCGTAAGCATGCGGGGCAATCGCAGGGAGCGACCGTCAGGGAACAGCTAAGGGCGATGGATGATTCCGGCGTCGTCACGGCGTTCCTGGGGGGAGAGGAGAGAGCTTTCTCGGAGCTGGTCGACCGATATCAGACCCGGCTGTTGAACTTCGTGTACAGGACTATCGGTGATCGAGAGAAGGCCGAGGACCTGGTTCAGGAAGTGTTCATTCGGGTATATCGGCATCTGCACCGATTCGACCGGTCGAAGAAGTTCTCGACGTGGGCTTATACGATCGCGTCGAACCTGGCCAAGAACGAGCTGCGTAACAGATCGCGGAATCCGCTGGTACTTCTGCAGGCGGTGCAGAAGAGCTGGCAGGAGGATGATCGACCGCTACAGTTCGAAGACCCGACCTCTCGGCCGGATGACATGTACCGGAAGCGGCATCTCAGGGAAGCGGTGGAAGCGTCAGTGGCCAAGCTCCCGGAGCATCATCGGAACGTGTTCATCCTTCGTGAGCTGGAAGGGAAGTCCTACGAGGAGATTGCGGAGATCACCGAGTGCAACCTGGGCACGGTGAAGTCGAGGCTGAACAGAGCCCGAAACTCATTCGCGGAGATCGTCGCGCCGTATCTCGAGTAGTATCTTGGGAACGGGAACCAGTACCCTTCAGATGGGTACTGGTACCCGAACCCCGGACCCGCCTGATGGACTGTCGCGACTTCAGAGAAAATCATTTCGCGTTCGTAGACGATACCCTATCGGGGATCGAGCTCGTCCCAATGGCCAGACATATCGCCGAGTGCGAACAATGCGCGAAGCATGATGCAGCCGTGCGACGCGCTCTTCTGTTGTTCAGAAACCTGCCTCCGATAGAGCCGTCGCCGAATTTCAGAGCAAGGCTCGAAGAGCGCTTGCTCGAAGCGAAGAAGATGGACTCTGCACCGGCACACCGATCGCGCCAATTCGCGGCGGGCGTTGCAATTGCGAGCGTTGTCATGCTTGGCTACATCGGGACGTCGCTGAGGAGCGTCGACACTCCGCGTGACATCATTCTGCCGCCGGTGGTAGCAACGAAGCCCGAGGCGGAAGTATTGCCCATCGCGACGCCGTCAGCATCGTTGGTCGCATCGGTTCCTGCAGGCGGCTCGATGTGGACCGCGGCGATGTATGCGGAAGATGCGCCGATCCATTTTGCATCCGCCGATCTGCGGCTGATAAACACGACGCGATAGCTGAAAGGACTCCGGAAACGGGGTCCTTCTTATATTAGGCAGCATGTCCACGGCTGCGCTCCGAACCCTGCGAGACGCTCTCAAAGAAGGCTCATTCAGGGGGGCGTATTACATCTGCGGCGAGGACGACTTCCAGAAGGAAGACGCGATGAAGCAGCTCATCGCAGCGGCTGTCGATCCGGCAACGCGTGACTTCAATCTCGATGTACGGCGGGCGCAGGAAGTAGACGCCCGATCGCTCGATTCACTTCTATCTGCGGTCCCGATGATGGCTGATCGCCGCGTCGTCGTGATCAGGGATGCCGGATCGCTGAAGAAGGACGCTCGGGGTGTGCTCGAACGGTTTCTCGAGAATCCTCCACCGGACCTCATGCTCCTTCTCGTGGAAGCCGCAGGTGGAAAGACAGATAAGGACCTTGGCCGTATGGCGACACCGATGGAGTTCGAACCCCTGAGCGCGGACCGAATTCCAAAGTGGATCTCACATCACGTCTCGACCAATCTTGGGACGACGATCACCAGCGGTGCAGCCGAGCTGCTTCATGCGGCCATCGGTAATGATCTGCACGATCTGGTGAGCGAGCTGGACAAGCTGGCGAGCTACTGCAACGGCAGCGAGATAGACGAAGCTGCTGTGTCAGCTGTCGCGGGCGTCAATCGTGGCGAGACAGTCGTCGACCTGCTCGATGCAGTAGCGTTGCGAAATACGCGACAAGCATTACCCCTCATTGCGTTTGTACTGGGCCAGCCGAAAACGACTGCGGTAAGCGTGGTTCTCGCGCTGACGACTCAGACCATCGCGCTGGCATGGGGACGTTCACGACTCGACGAAGGGCTGGCACCGAGCCGCCTATATGGTGAGTACTTCAATCTTCTGAAACAGTCCAGCTCGGTAATGACCGGGCGTCCGTGGGGAAATGCAGCGACGGCGTGGGTTTCAGCGGTGGATCGCTGGGACAGAGAATCACTCGATCGTGCTCTCGATGCGCTTCTTACCGCCGATGCTGCGCTCAAGGAAACAAGATTCTCGTCGGAAGAGCAGCTTCTGACGACACTGGTGCTCGCGATGTGCGCGGGAGCCAGCCAGGTAGCAGCCGCTTAGGAGTAGAGGAGCAGGATGTCGAAAGCTGGATTCATTTTGATGATTGTTGGAGCGTCACTGCTGTCGTCGACCGCTCCTGCACAGGTAACAGTGGCATCGGACCCAGTCTATCGCCGGGCCCAGGCAATGGTGAATGACGGCAATGCCGCAGGCGGGCGAGCAGTCGTCGATTCAATGCTTGCACAAGCTACTCCGGGAAGCAACGAGTTCGCGGAAGGGCTGTATTGGCGGGCAGTCCTTGCTTCGACTGCAGCAGAAGCGGAGTCGGATTACCGTCGGATAATCGTCGATCATCCCATGTCTCCAAGAATCGAGGACGTGCTGCTGCGTCTGGCGCAGCTGGAAGTTGCGCGTGCGGATTACGACGGAGCGTTGCAACATCTCAATCGACTGACACGCGAACATCCTGAGGGTGCATCGCGCGCTCGTGCGAGTTATTGGACTGCGCGTGTGCTGTTCGAGAAAAACGACATCCAGCGCGCATGCATTGCGAATGCAGATGCTCTTGCTCGAACGACTGAAGAGCAGGCGGAGCTGCGAAATCAGATCACGTATCTCAATCAGCGATGCGCAGGTGTGTCACTTACTCCGCAAACGGCTGTGACAGCCGTTGATTCGACAGCTCCACGTCCGGCGGCCCCCGCAGTGACGACTGGACAGACCGCAGTCGTGCAAACCGACTCGACAATCTCGCGGCCGACGACGCCGACCGCACCGAGCACTCCGACCGCTCCCAAAGTGACAACTCCCAAGCCGACAATGCGGCCTCCGGATAAGCCGAGGGATGTATCTCCAACGATGCTTCCGCCGAGAATTCCGGTTGAGACGGGAACAACTGCGACAACGGCGACAACAGGGTCTGGCTACACGATCCAGATTGCAGCGTACAACGTGAAATCGCAGGCACAGGCAATGGTGACACGGCTCAAGCAGCGCGGTTACGAGGCCCGTGTTTCCGGAACCAGTGCTCCGTTCCGGGTGCGAATCGGTCACTATGCATCGCGTGCGCAAGCGAGCGCAGTGCTGCGGTCGCTCAAGGCGAAGAAAATTGAGGGAATCGTGGTGCAGGCCGAGGCGAGGTGAGTCGCGCGACATCAACTCCGTTGATGCAGCAGTACCGAGAGATAAAGGCTCGGCACCAGAACGCGATCCTTTTCTTTCGGATGGGTGATTTCTACGAAATGTTCTATGAGGACGCGGAAGTTGCATCCCGCGCACTCGGGCTCACACTCACCAGCCGGAACAACGGTGGCGCTTCGGAAGTTCCGCTTGCCGGCGTTCCCGTAAAAGCAGCGGGCGAATACTTGAAGCGACTCGTTCAACAGGGCTTCAGAGTCGCGATCTGCGAGCAGGTAGAAGATCCGAGATTGGCAAAAGGGATCGTGCGGCGTGAGGTGATCGAGACAATCACACCGGGTGTAGCGTTCGCGGATGATCTGCTCGAAGGTTCCCGAAACAATTTCATTGCCGCGGTGTGTCCGTCGAATGGAGTGACGGGAATTGCAGCCGCTGACGTGTCCACTGGTGAATTCCGGCTCGTTCTCGCGGCGGCGGAAGATGTGGAGTCTGTGCTCGCGCGACTTTCTCCGCGGGAGATGCTGGTGCCAAAGGGGACGTCCAGCCTCGCGCAGACGGGCTCGGGTCCCGGTGAAAGCGCACCGCTCGTAACCGAGCGAGAGAGATGGGAATTCGATGCCGCGATGGGCGCCTCGGATCTCTCGCAACAATTCGAAGTCGCATCGGTTGAGGGACTCGGAATAGGTGAGACGGAGTCACCCGCAACCGCAGCTGCCGGAGCATTGCTTAGGTATCTGAAAGAGCTGCAGCCAGGTGGTCTGCCGCATCTTATGCGTCCGCGCGTTGAACGAAGCGGTGGCACAATGCCGCTCGACGAGATGACTCGGCGAAATCTCGAGCTCGTCGAGTCGCTGCGCGGCGGCGCAGAGCAGGGAACACTCTTCACGGTTCTCGATCAAACGCTGACGCCAATGGGCTGCCGTCTCCTGCGACAGTGGCTGCTGGCTCCGCTCACCCAGCGGGATCAGATCGACGCGCGTCTCGACAAGGTCGGCCTGTTCGTCAGTGATTCGATGGCTCGAGGCGCCATCCGTGATGCACTCGATGGCGTCAGAGACATCGAGCGGCTGTCCGGAAAGGCTGCATCTGGGCGAGCGACACCCCGGGATCTCCGCGCTCTTGGAAACTCGATCGCCCGGCTACCGGCGATCGAAGAAGTGCTGCGCAGCGTCGGTGCGTCTGACAGCACGGAAGGCAAAATCGTCGATCGAATGCTGTCGGACTGGGAAAGGTGCGCCGACATCGCAGAAGAAATCGCAAGAACAATCGTGGATCATCCTCCGATATCGCCCGGAGAGGAGCCAAGCATCCGGCAGGGTTTCGACCCACGGCTCGATGAATGGCGCTCCCTTCGCGATGGAGGGAAAGACGCGATCGCAAGAATCCAGCTCGAGGAGCGCGCGCGAACCGGGATCAACTCCCTCAAAGTGGGCTACAATCGAGTCTTCGGATACTTCATTGAAGTCAGCAACAGCAACGCACACCTGGTTCCTCCGGATTACCAGCGCCGTCAGACACTGACCGGCGCTGAGCGGTATGTCACCCCCGCGCTGAAGGAATACGAAGAAAAGGTTCTGACTGCCGCGGAGAAGGTCGAGGAGCGCGAGCGAGAGCTACTCGACATTCTGCGCAAGCACATCGGTGCTCAGATAGCGCGGTTGCAATGTGTATCGCGGATAATTGCCGAGCTCGACGTGACGGTGGCGCTCGCGGAAGTTGCGGCGAGGGAAGGCTACGTTCGGCCCGAGCTGACTGATGGATTCGACCTCGACATAGTAAGCGGGCGACATCCTGTCGTTGAGCGGATGATGCCGCGGGAGAAGTTCATCCCGAACGATCTGCGGCTTACGGAAAGCGCGAGACTGATGATCCTCACCGGACCGAATATGGCCGGCAAATCGACCATTCTCCGGCAGACAGGACTGATCGTTCTGATGGCGCAGGCGGGCAGCTTCGTACCGGCGGCTAAGGCGAGAATCGGAATCGTTGACCGATTGTTCACCCGAGTCGGTGCGAGCGACAATCTCGTTCGCGGTCAATCGACGTTCATGGTCGAGATGTCCGAGACGAGCGCGATTCTTCACACAGCAACCCGGCGCAGCCTCGTGCTACTTGATGAGATTGGCCGAGGAACGTCGACGTATGACGGAGTGTCGATCGCGTGGGCGGTGAGTGAGCACCTGCACAACGAGATCGGGTGCAAAACAGTGTTTGCGACACACTACCACGAGCTGACGCAGATCACCGACGAATTAGTAGCAGCTTGTAACTATTGTGTTGAAGTGCGCGAATCCGGTGGGCGGGTGCTATTCCTGCACAGGCTTGTGCCCGGAGGAGCGGACAGATCGTACGGGATCGAAGTTGGACGCCTTGCGGGCCTTCCGGAGCCGATTCTGCAACGTGCACGGGCTCTCCTTCGTCTGTTTGAGAGCGAGAGCATTGTGTCCGGACTGGGTTCAAGCGGCGGCGTACGCTCATCAGGCAGTGCGTCGGAGCAGCTCGGATTGTTCGGTGGAATGGCACATCCAGCAGTGGATGAGCTTCGCCGGACAGATCCGAATTCGATGACGCCGCTCGAGGCACTTGCGCTGGTGGATCGCCTCGTGACGCTGTCGAGGCAGGGGTAGATTATCGCAATGTCGATGAGATGTATGTCGGTTGCTGGTCTCGTGGCAGTGGTTTGCATTGGTGGCTGCCAGAACTCGGACAGCGGAGAAGCATTCGCCGGCGTTGGCGGAAGACCGGAGGAGCTTCCGATAATGCTGAATAAGGACCTCCCCTTCAGATATCCGCCGTCGCTCTACGCAAAAAAGGTCCAGGCGAACGTCACCCTGAGACTTTTCATCGACAAGGAAGGGCAGGTCGTCAGTGAGTCGACACATGTCGCGGAAACGTCGACTTACGCACCACTCGATTCCGCAGCGGTGAGAGGATCGCGTGACCTCCGCTTCATTCCGGCGAAGACGCGGGGAACCGCGGTACCGGTGTCGATTTTATTCCCTGTTTATTTCCGGCATCCGGAAGCGCCACCGCTTCCCGGCGACACTTTGATCAAGAGAACGAGTGCGCCATCAGCGCCCCCATCGGATACAGCAGCGTCGAGCAGCGGAAACTCTGCGACTGCAGCAGCGCCCAAGCCTGCAGCGTCGCTGTCGAGCCAAGGCAGCTCGGCTCCCAAGAAAGGGACTGCGAAGAAACGCTGATGCCGCCGGTCGAGAGGAATCGGCGTCCCTACGATAGCGTAGTCGATACGATTGGATGGACGCCTCTCGTGCGTCTCAACTCAGTCACGAGAGGGATTCGCACACCGGTGTATGCGAAGGCGGAGTTCTTCAATCCCGGCGGATCGGTAAAGGATCGAATTGCCATTCCGATTATCGAACGGGCAGAGCGTGAAGGAAAGCTCAAGCCCGGCGGGACAATCGTTGAAGGAACGAGCGGCAATACCGGTGTGGCTCTCGCGATCGCAGCCGTACTTCGCGGTTATCACTGCATCTTCACGATGCCGGACAAGATGTCGCAGGAGAAAGTGCGTCTACTGAAAGCATTTGGTGCAGAAGTAATCGTGACGCCCACAGCAGTTCCTCCCGATCATCCGGACAACTACATCATGATGGCCAAGAGAATCGCAAAGGAAACTCCGAATGCGATTCTAGCGGATCAGTTCTACAATCCAGCGAATCCAGAGGCGCACTACGAGCTGACAGGGCCGGAGATCTGGGAGCAGACGGAAGGGAAGATCACGCATCTCGTAGCAGCGGCAGGAACTGGCGGGACGATCACGGGGGTCGGGCGCTATCTGAAGGAAAAGAATCCGAAGATCAAAGTGATCTCAGGTGATCCAGTCGGGTCGATTCTCGCAGATTACTGGCGAAGTGACGGGAAGAAGATTGGCGAAGGCGTTCCATACAAGGTCGAAGGAATCGGTCAGGACAAAATTCCGGGAACGCTCGATATGTCCGTGATCGATGATTATCAGACGGTGAGTGACCGGGACGCGTTCGCGATGGCACGCCGGCTGACTCGGGAGGAAGGGCTGTTCTCCGGCGGATCATCAGGGCTGATCGTGCATGTTGCACTGAGGGTCGCTCGTGAAGTGGACAACGAGTCGGCCTACGTCGTCGCGTTTCTGTGCGATACCGGAGAGCGGTACCTGTCGAAGGTCTACAACGACGAATGGATGCGAGAGAATCAGCTTCTCGATTCACCGCGTGTTACGCTCTCGCACGTTCTGTCACGCAAGGACGAAGGCGCAGCAGGCGTGATCAGCGTCGCGCCAGGGACGATCGTCCGACAGGCATTGGGGCTGATGACGGTGCACGACGTCTCACAACTTCCGGTGATGGAAGGCGGAAACTGCGTTGGATCGGTGAGCGACTGGTCGCTCTCACAGAAAAGCCTCGAAGATCCCAAGCTTCTCGATGCGACGGTGAGCGAGGTCATGGACTCTCCTTTCCCCGTCGTCGCCGCGAATCAGCCCGTCGAGAGTGTGGTGAAGCTGCTGTCGAAATCGAGCCCCGCTGTGCTCGTGAGGCACGATGGCTCCGTGAGCGGAATCATCACTCGATCCGACATGCTGCGATACATGATGTCTCGCTGATTCACATTTCCACATGAAGATCACAGTGCTGATGGGCGGCGCATCCGCCGAGAGAAACGTGTCGCTTGCGTCGGGCCTGAGGATCGCGGAGGCGCTGAGATCAAAAGGGCATCAGGTGATCTCGTTCGATCCGTCTCGGGGCCCGATCAGCGCGGAAATGGAGCGGGAGCTCAGTGCAGGGCCGGTAGGAACCGAACCACCCTCGCTCGAATCGCTCGCGAGAACGACCGGTGGATCATTCCTGCCTGAACTCGAAAGAAAGCCGGAGATCGCCGGAGCGGATGTCGTGTTTCTAGCCCTTCACGGAGGTCAGGGGGAAGACGGAACCCTGCAGGCCCTGCTCGATATGGCTCACATCAGCTATACGGGAAGCGGCATGCTGGCGAGCGCCCTCGCAATGGACAAGGATCTCTCGAAGCGACTTTTCCGTTCAAACAGCGTGACAACCGCGGACTGGATGATGGCGCCTGTGTCACTCGATGATGTCGAGTCACGTCTTGGATTGCCTGTCGTGGTGAAGCCGTCCAAACAGGGCTCGACAGTCGGGCTCACTGTCGTGAAGTCGCGAGACCATTATGCAGCGGCTGTGGACGAGGCGTTTCTGTACGACGATGAAGTGATGGTGGAGCGGTTCGTCCCGGGGCGTGAGCTCACTGTCGGGGTGCTCGGAGACAGAGCGCTCCCAGTGGGAGAGATCAAGCCGAAGCACGAGATCTACGATTATGAATGCAAGTACACAGTGGGTATGGCGGTCGAGGAGTTTCCGGCCGACCTTACCGAAGAGCAGACCACCCGCGTCCAACAGCAGGCGCTCGCGGCATTCCGGGCTCTGAAGCTGGGCGGATGCGCGCGGATTGATTTTCGGCTGTCCGGGCCCGATGATGGGGAGCGCGGTGGTGAGTTCTATTGTCTCGAGGCGAATACGTTGCCGGGGATGACCGGCACGAGTCTCATTCCACAAGGAGCGGCGGCTCTGGGAATGTCGTTTGCGGACCTGTGTGAAGAGATAGTTCGTCTGGCGCCGCGGAACCGCGACGCGCGCTCCGTGTTATAGAACTCAGGGTTAGTACTCTCGCAGCAAGCAGGTTTAGCATGTCCAACGCTTCACATCAGGCATCTGCCGAGCCCAGGATGACACCGGCCGTTCAATGGCTCATTGCGGCGAACGTCGGCGTGTACTTCCTGCAGCTGACACTCCTCGGCGCACCGATTGTATTCGGCGCCCTGGGACTCGATCCATCGCGGCTGTCAAGCGAGTGGTGGACGCCGCTGACATACATGTTCGTGCACGCGGGTCTCCTCCATATCACGTTCAACCTCTTCGCGCTGTGGATGTTCGGTCCACGAGTCGAAGCAGCATGGAGCGCAAAAGCGTTCACGTGGTTCTATCTCTGGTGTGGGCTCGGCGGTGCTCTCGCGCATCTCCTGCTCAGCAACGGCTCATCGCTCGTTGGCGCGTCGGCCGCGGTCAGCGGAGTGCTTCTGGCATATGCGCTGCGATGGCCGGACGAAGAGGTTTATCTCTTCGGCGCAATTCCGATGCGGTCGCGATGGCTCGTCGTGTGGATGATCGGCATCAACCTCGTGATGGGAATCACATCGAACTCGACGAGCTCAGGCATCGCCTGGTTCTCGCACCTCGGCGGCCTCGCCTTTGGATGGATCTATCTGAGAGTGATGTCATTCGGCGGACTGGATGGATTCAGACGCTGGGTGTCGCCGGTTCCCGACGAGCCTGAAGATGCATTTCGCGCGGTGCCGCGCAGCCGGACGCGCCGTCAGCGGGCTGATCGTGGTGATGGCATCGATGACATCGTCGCAAAGAGCAACGCTCTCGCCACACGTCCCGCCCGGCCGGCGCTTTTGCCGAGAGTCGAGGACAGGGAGAAGCGCGCCGCGGAGCGATTGAACCTCGTGCTCGACAAGATCTCGAAGCACGGCATGGAGAGTCTGACCAACGAAGAGCTGAAGCTTCTCGAAGATGCATCGAGGACGTTGAGAGACAGCTAACGATAATTGCGGCCTCAGGCCTAACAGCAATCGACGATCGACGAGTAATTACGGACTGCGGACTGACTGCGGACAACAACCACTGCGAACTGCGAACAAACGGAAGTGCCGAAGCCCGAGTTGCTCGAGACGTTTCCCAACCCCTACAAAGATCGAGATTACGAAATTCACATGGACTGCAGCGAGTTCACGTCGCTGTGTCCAGTCGGTGGCATCGAGAGCGATGCGAAGGAATTGCAGCAGCTCGAGGGTGGCGCGCCCGATTTCGGAACAATCCGCATCACGTACGTGCCAGCTGACTTGTGCGTCGAGCTGAAGTCGCTCAAGCTCTATCTATGGTCCTTCCGCAACGACGGAATCTTCTACGAGAGAGCAGTTAACAAGATTCTCGATGATCTCTCGTCAGCGACGAAGCCGAAGTGGATGCGTGTCGTAGGAGATTTCAATGTCAGAGGAGGGATCAAGTCGGTTATCACAGCAGAAAAGGAGACTCGGACAGGGAGCCGGCACTGATTAGTTTGCGGTTGCAGTTGGGGCCAGGTAGCTCAGTTGGTAGAGCAGCGGACTGAAAATCCGCGTGTCGGCGGTTCGATTCCGTCCCTGGCCATCGATGTAAACGCTGTAATGATCGCATATGAGCCTAGCACACTAGGCCGAGAAAACGCCGACTCCGCTAAATACGTGTCGGCGTTTTTCCTGATCATGAACGAGGCATCAACGTTGCCTCTGGCTCACCTCACCGGCCGTAGCTGTACGTTCCGTCCCAGGCCCAGTTGGGCCCCCCTAGGTACGAGACATCGGCGCTGGCATGAAATAAGGTGAACTTCCCGGTCCCGCCCGAAAACGTGACCGTCCCGAGACCGGTTCCAAGATTGAGTACGACATGGCCGAATGCGGTGTTGTTGCCCGGGCCCGGGGGGTAGAGGATGGCGTCAGAGTCCACCAAGCCAGCACCAAAATCAGCCGCTGAGGTATAGACGACCCTGGAGCCGACTTCGATCGCCTTGAGGTTCGAGGACGTGATCGTGCAGAAGGAACCGGCGAGGCCCGTGTACTCCGAGCACTCCTTCGTCACAACGAGATCTCCGCTCCGTGGGGAGGACGACTCTGAACTGAATACTGCCTTGTTTGCGCCTGAGACCCCGTCAGGACTCATAGGCTCGGTAACATCACGTCCGCCGCACCCGACGGCCACGACCAACGCCATGGGTAGAGCCATTCGGTGCATCATATAGTGCCTCCATCAAATTTGAGATTCGCCACCAGGTCGAATTCGCGATTGACCTGGTGAACATGGCTATCCGCGTGAGCTGCCGCCAGAGCGGGTACCCATGATAGAGGTCTTGCCTCAGCAGAAACTCACGCGGAAGTCACAGGACAGCCCCAAACAACGAAATGTTGGTCCTCGAGCTTCTCGGAACTCTTTCCCTGCGGGGTGACGTGGGCTTGGCCCCCCTTGCCGCCCAACAAAAGCGACCGGTAGGTCTGCTTGCAATTCTCGCCCTTG
>DATBRZ010000083.1:0-3630 GCA_036560025.1 Gemmatimonadaceae bacterium
GACCCGCGATCCCAAACACAGCACGTTCATGTCGTCGTGCTCGACGGCCTGATGCGCCGTATAGGTGTCGTGACAGACGGCCGCCCGAATACCAGGGAACTTGTTTGCGGCGATCGAAACCCCTGCGCCGCTTCCACACACGATGATTCCTCGCTCGACTTGTCCGTCTCGCAATACTTCGGCGACAGCCTGGGCTGAGTCGGGATAATCGGTAGGAGCGGTCGAATGTGTTCCGCAATCGAGGATCTCGTGCCCTTGCTGAGCTAATTTGGCCGCCAGTTCCGATTTCAGTTCGAAGCCGGCATGGTCACCGCTGATGGCAAGTCGCATGGTTGAAGACTGCTATACTTTCGAGCTATGCGCAACACCGCGAAACTCTTGATGGCGGGAGCGTTGGCGCTTCTGCTGCTCCTCTCACCGTCGTCGCGGACGGCGACGCTGCATGCCCAGGCACGACAGCCGAATCAAAGCGCTCCAGCGCCACAAGCCCCCGATCAACCGACGTTCCGAGTGAGCGTCGATCTCATCACCACGGACCTCATCGTTCGCGATGGGCGGGATCAATTCGTCGCTGATTTGAAGCCGGGCGAGCTCGAGGTTTACGAAGACGGTGTGAAGCAGGACATCGTGTCGCTCGAGCTCATTCACGGCGGACGCGCCTACAGCGTTCAGGCTCCGCCACCGCCACCCGTACAGGAAGGGATCATTCTGCCGCGCAATCGGCCGACCAATGATGCCGCCGGTCGCGTGTTCTTGCTGTTCATCGACGACCTGCATCTCGATTTTCAGCAGACGCCGCGCACACGCAAGCTGCTCCAGGACATGTTGCGCAGTCTGATTCATGAAGGCGACATGTTCGGGATCGTGACCACGGGGACCTCTTCGATCTCGCAGCAGCTTACGTATGACCGCCAGATCCTCGAGTCGGCCGTTTCGCGTATCACGGGCAACGGGCTCAAGCCGAAGGAAATCATCGAGGGGCAGCAGGGTTCGCAAGGACCCACCGAGTTGCGCCATCGGGCTCACGTCGCATTTTCAACGGCGTACGATCTGATGAAGAACCTCGAGAAGCTCCAGAACCGGCGGAAGGCCGTTATCTACTTGAGCAGCGGCTACGACTTCAACCCATTCGAAAAATCACGTCTCGACGAGCAGGCGCAGCGGCTGCATCTCGATAGCACCGAGGAACTGACCTCGGATCCGTTTTACCGCACGCAGCAGAGCGGACAGCTTCTCGCCGAGGCCGATCTCATTCGCGAGCTCTCGGAGTTGACCCGTGCGGCGAACCGTGCGAACGCCACGCTCTACACGATCGATCCACGTGGTCTGGTTGCCGGTCAGGACCTCGATCAGGAAGTCGACCAGCAAGATTGGAACAACTACCTTCGCAAGACGCAAGACAGTCTGCGCGTCCTTGCCGAAGAGACGGGCGGCATCGCGGTTGTCAATCAGAACGATTTCAATAAGGCGCTCAAGAAGATCGACGCCGAGACGAGCGACTACTACGTGCTCGGTTACTACTCGAAGAACCCCGATCCGCTGAAGCGCACGCGCCGGATCGAGGTCAAGACGACAAGGTCTGGACTGAACGTCTGGTCGCGAACCTCGTACTCATTGCGTCCGCTGCCGCCACCGGCGACTCGCTAACCGATTTGCGTAGGCCGCACGGCCGTCTCGAAGCGCGGTCGTAGATCCTCGAAGACGCGAATCACCTCGGAGACCGTTCGCGGAAGCCGGCTCATCTTCGGGTAGAGCCATCCGGTCTGTCTGACGATCGAGTGGCCCGTGATCCGGCTGCAGAAGAGTTGCTTCGATCGTACGTCGGCGGCGGCCGCCTGCCACGGGATGATGCTGATCCCAAGTCCATTACGCACCATGGCCTTGATGATTTCAACGTTCTCGGTCTCCATGACGATCTGCGATCGAATTCGTTGACGAGTGAAGAACTCGTCAATCAGGCGCCGCGTGATCGATCCGGTTTCAAACGGTATGAACGGCTGGTTGTCGAGGTCCGCTGGAGTGATCTGTTTCTTGCGCGCCAGCGGGTGTGTCGGGTAAGTGATCAGCAGGAGCTCTTCCTGCAGAAGCGGCACGGACACAAGATCGGTGGACTCAACGGGCAGCGTGACCAGCCCAAGATCTCCGGCTCCCGATCGAAGCATGGCGATTGATCGGTCGGCACTTCCGACCGTGATTTTCATGTCGAGATGTGGATGAACGCGACGGACCTCGGCGAGGAGCGCGGGAAAAACGTAGAGGCAGACGGTCATCCCGCCGACGAGACGAATCGACCCCTTCAACGATTCGCGCGTATCGCTGATCACAGAGACCGTGTCCTGGAGATCCTGGAACACGCGGTGACTGAGTTGGAGCAACGATTCACCTGCTGGCGTGATGCGGATGCGCCGTCCTATCCGATGAAATACGGGCTCGCCGAGTTCATCCTCGAGGAGCAGGATCTGACGGCTGATCGCGGACTGCGAGACATGGAGTTTCTCACCGGCGGCAGTGAAGGAGCCGGTGTCGGCAATCGCGCGAATGATCTCGAGCTGCCTGAGGTCCATGCCCCAGCATACATTTCTGATGCGCATGGGTTCAATTGGACCCATGCCAGACTGCGATTGCTTTCTGATCCTTATCGCGTACGAGCGCGACGGGTCTTTTCGGCTGGCGAGGCGAGCGCGGCCCTCGTTCTTTCGATTCCCTCTTTCAGATAGCCCTCATCGAGCTCGATTCCGATGAAGCTGACCCCGAGCTCGGCACAGGCGACGGCGGTCGAACCCAGGCCCATGAAGGGATCCACGACGACGCGCGTTCGTTCGAGACCGTGAAGGCGAAGGCACATCTCGGGGAGTTTCGGGGGGAAGGTGGCCGGATGTGGCCGGTCTTTTTCACGGCTCTGGATGGTTTCGTACGGGATGAACCAGGTATTCCCGCGACAGCGGACTCCTGACGCGGCCGTCTGCCATCGACCCACGTTCGACTGGTCCTGATAGCGAACACCGATCGCCTGCCGCTCGAGCGGCGTTCGGCCGCTCGGCGTGAAGTGAAACACGAACTCGTGACAGTCGTGAAGGAATCGGCGGCTGTTGATTGGTTTGTAATGACCAACGGCCAGATCATCGCGCAACCCTGCACGTGCGCCGGCGACGGACTTCTCGATCGCGATCGACTTGATCCAATGAATGGTGTTTTGAAGATGTAAGTGCGGCCTGACCGCTTGCGCGATATCGAGCGCCGTCCAGGGATCGGTCGGCTTTGCGCCGACGTTGAGAAACAACGAGCCGTCAGAGGCAAGCGCGCGCGCGGCGCGACTCACCCAGTTATCCGTCCACTCCAGGTATTCCGATCTCGGAATACTGTCGTCGTAGGTGCGGTATCGGATGCCTAAGTTGTAAGGCGGCGACGTGACGATCGCGTCGACCGAGCTGTTCGCAAGTCGATCGAGAACCTCGACGCAGTCTCCACGATAAAAGCGGAAGGTCGTAAGACCGGCAGTGATGCTGGTATGTGGTCGGGGCAGCTCGCGCACCACGGCGATTGTACCGTGGCTCGATGAGCGCCTTTCTAAGATGCGCGTGCGGACAAAAGAGTCGTTGCCGAAGCGCTTGTCTGTGCGTTCGCGATCGT
>DATBRZ010000084.1:0-36268 GCA_036560025.1 Gemmatimonadaceae bacterium
ACGTCGGCAACCGTCGGATAGTCGATGAAATCGGATCCGGTCCCCCGACCCACGAATCGCTGCCCCTCGCGATACGGGCGATGCCACAGAGGGTTTCCGGTCGTGAACACACCGACTACGCGTACTCCAAGTGCGTCGGCGATATGCATCGGTCCGCTGTCGTTGCAGATGAAAAGATCGCACTGCGACACCAGCGCCATGAACTCCCGCAGCGTTCCCTGAGCGATTACCGCCGGAGTCTTTAGCGGAGTATCAGCGCCGACGCCATGGGGATCGACGAACAGCAAAGTCTTCGTCCCATAACGCTCGGCTAGTGTGTCGGCTGCCTCAGCGAATGAAGCCGCCGGCCATCGTCTTTTGCCGACGCTAGCGCCGGCATGAAGTCCTACAATCGTGTCACGGCTTCGAATTCCGTGCGCACCAAGAAATGTCCGTGCGTTTTCAATTTCGTCAGCCGATACCTGGAGCAATGGGGCGAAGTCAATGCTGTCGAGGTTCGCTGTGATGGATTCCGGCAGCACCGGAAGTAGAAGGTTGACCCAGTCAAGTACCTTGTGATTCGTGTCGGGCGACGCGCGCACTGCATCCGTGAGAAGCCGGCTCCCTCCGCCAAGATCATAGCCGACTCGACGTCGCGCGCCGATTGCATACGTCAACAGATTGCTGCGAAGGTCCATCCGGACGTCGACCGACAGATCGAACTTCTCGCGACGCAACTGCGCGATCACTGACCCTATTTCGCCGACCTCGTATCGACGGGGATCGTATTTCCCGTCTAACGCCGTCCACGGAAAGTCGAAAACCACTAGCTCATCGATGAGATCCCCTTTGGCCAGCAGCTCGGCCGCGTACGGCTTGGCGAGCAGTGTAATGCGCGCGTTTGGATAGGCACGACGAAGCAGCCTCAACGCTGCCGTCGCCAGAACGACATCGCCGATGTGCCAAAGCTCTACGACGAGAATCTTCTTCACGCCGGTGTGTTCGCCGGCGACCGCACCTCGACCGCGCGCCAGGCGACGCGCAACCCAGAACGCCGGAAACCCAATCGTGTCGACGAGCTTCAGCGTCAGAAGCTTAGGTCTAGTGATCGTCCACGTCTGGGCCATGTCAGTGAAAGATCACGTACCGGCGACGCGTTGAAACAGGTCCTCGTACTGCGACGCAATTTTCTCCCACGTGTACTCCTGACGGATACGTCGCGGCCCCATCGCGCGGAGCTCGGCGACGCGGCGCGGGTTTCCCTCGAGCTTCATCATCAGGTCAGCCAGAACTCTAGCATCCCGCGGGAAGAAAACGCCATCATCACCGAGCGCTTCGCGGTTGAATACGGTGTCGAGGGCGAGAATGCAGTTCCCGAATCCCATCGCCTTCAACAGCGACGGATTGGTTCCACCTACCGAGTGTCCGTGCACGTAGGCGAAGCAGTTGCAGTGCAGCTCGCGAATCACGTCCACGTCGTTGATGTGACCGGCGAGAAGGACGTTGTCTCCGGCCATCTCTCGAAGACGCCGATGAAAGGGACTATCGTAATTTGCGCCACCTGCTATCAGAAGCTTTTTCGGCGATCCCGACCGTAGGAATGCATCGGTGATCAGGTCGGCGTTGTTTTCCGGGACGAGCCTGCTGGCGATGAGGTAATACTCGTTTGGCTCGATGCCAAACTGGCTGATCAGCTCCGGCTGCTTCGATGTCTCCACGTAGGCGCCATACGCGATCATCGTCGTGTCCTTCGAGAATCGCTCCAGGTAGAACCTGCGCATCGCTTCAGCGTCGGTTATCAACGCGTTGCAGAAACGAATCGCGGAATGTGCAGCTGACAGGAAATACTTCCGCGCGACAGGCCCCCATTTCGCGCGCGTCCAGTCGAGACCATCGACGTTCATCACGACTTTCTTCCCGAAAATACGGCAAAGCGCCGCATGGTGCCCCATTCCAACGTTGACGAAGCAATAGAGATCGTACCTTCCGCGTGTCAGTGCGTGCACGACAGCGAAGAACGTCGAGAGAAGGCCCGAGAAGTTCTTTCCTCCCGGCGACGGCACGTATATGAGCTTGACCCCACGGTACTCGTTGGGTCGCATACTCTCCGGGAATGAATTCCGGCGACAATACATCGTCACGTCGTGGCCGGCCGCCGCAAGCCGCGGTGCGATCTCGCCGAACCCAGTCTCAAAACCGGTGAACTGCAGGGTTTGCATCGGCATCCCATACAGCCCGAGCAATCCGATACGCAGCTTCCGACTGCTAGCAGCTTCTGCGTTGCTCGATGGAGGCGCGATGCCGTTGGTTGCGGCCACCTAGATCAAACGTGACGTCCACGTTGACGGCACGAGTGGCGAGTCGATCTCAATCGGGAGGTGGTACTCGAATGGCTTGGGACCGTGCGTCGAAATCCATTCGATGATGCTCATCAGTCCTTCACGCAGCGTTACCGTGGTGCGGTAGCCGAGCAGTCGCCGGGCTTTGTCGGCGGAGCATGTCGCGTACCGAACCTCCTTCGGCCGCTCCGGCACCATGATCGGATCGAGATCGAAATTGAGGAGCTCCGCGATCGTCTCCGCGAGCTCCATGATCGAGATGTATTCCTCGTCCGGGCCGATATTGATAGTCTCGCCGGCGATGTCCGGCAGCGTTCCCATCTTGATCAGCGGCGTAACGCAATCCTGAATGAACGAGAAGCAGCGCTTCTGTCCACCGTCCCCGTAGATCACCGGCTGCTTACCCTGAAGCATTCGGTTGATCATGATGCTCGCCACGTTTCGATAGGGATCGTCGTACTTCTGCTTTGGACCAATGATGTTGTGTGGAACGGCGATCAGGTATTCGATGCCGTTAGTCTCGCAGACATTTCTCACGAGCAGCTCGCTCGCATACTTCGCGATCCCGTAGGGATCTACCGGATGCAGCGGTTGCTCCTCGACGAACGGCACCGGTCCGTCGCCGTAACGCGCCATGCTGGAGCAGTGAACGAAGCGCCTGACTCCCGACGAAGCCGACGCGGCAAGTACTGACGCGGTGTTCTGATATACGTGCTGCGCAATCAGAGCCGGCGAGAAGACACTGAGCCCTTCCGTAGCGATAGCCGCGCAGTGATAGACCACCTCGACGCCGCGGGTTAGCCGCTTCATGGCATCGACGTCGCAGCAATCGGCTTCCTCGAACTCGATTCCCTCCGGAAGGTTATGTAGATCGCCGCCGATCATATTGTCGCAACCAGCGACTTGGTCGTTGCTGGCAACGAAGGCGTCGGCAAGGTGACTGCCGAGGAATCCGGCAGCGCCCGTTACAAGGAGTTTCAAGAAGCTCCTCCGAGCTTGCAGGGCCGGCGCGTTGTCCGCTCGGCGCTTATTCCGGCTCTAGTCAGTAGGCGCCGGTCCGCCGAACGACAGCGGGCAGAGTGCGAAACATTATGCTGATGTCCAGCCAGATGGACCACTGCTCGATGTATTGCCGATCGAGGAACACGACGTCCTCGAAATCGACAACCGAGCTTCGGCCGCTTACCTGCCAGAGGCCGGTGATGCCAGGCTTGGCGTCGAGCCGCCGGAAATGGTGGTCCTGGTAGCTGGCGAAGTCAGCCTCGAAGAACGGCCTCGGACCGACGAGCGACATGTCGCCCCACAGCACGTTCCAGCACTGCGGCAGCTCGTCGAGACTCCACCGGCGCAGGAGTGCACCCAATCTCGTGACTCGCGGATCCTCGGGGATCTTGAACAGACGCGAATCGCCGCTGTGGTTCAGGTGCGCAAAGGTTGATTTCTCCTCATCAGCGCCTGCGCGCATCGTGCGGAACTTGAGCATCCGGAACCGGCGGCCGCCAAGCCCGGCGCGATCCTGAGTGAAGAACATCGGTCCGCGAGAGTCGAGCTTTACCGCGATGGCGATAAGGAGGAACACCGGCGACAACAACACGAGGCCGAGCGACGCGCCAACCACGTCGACGATTCTCTTGATGATGACCGCCGACGCCTTGAGCACAGGTGCGCCAAGCTCGAAGAATGGCTGGTCCTGATGCCAAACGAGGGCCGGCCGAACGCCGGCAATCTTCACCGCTCTTGCCGGATAAAGCAGCTGACACCCCGCGGCGAGACTCACCTCGCGAACATGATGAATCTGCTGATCGTCCAGATGCTCACAGACGACGACCGCTTCGACATGATGCTTGTCGATTATTTCGGGAAGTGACCAGATGGTCCCAAGGGAACCGTCCACTCCGGGCGCCTCGATGGACACGTAGCCGGCCAGCGCGTAGTCGCCCCCGGCAGCCAGGACCGCCCGCTCGAGCTGCTCGCTGAGATCGCTCTGCTCGCTGATCAGGACGGCGGGGGCTGCGCCTCTCGTTCCCGGCCAGACTTTGAGGAGGAATCGTTCAGCGACGGATCGAATCGCGAGTAGGACCGTCCAGGTAAGGGCTGCGGCCACAAAGTAGACCGGGATTGCTCCGGCAAGCTCTCCGGCCATTGCAAGCCGCCACAGAACGGGCAGTGCCGCAAGTAGCGACGCTGTTCCGAGACGAACCTTTCCGTTGAGGTTGCGGTGACGGCTGTAATTGCCTGTGACGATGAGGCCAAGCAGCGCGGCGGTCCCGAAAACGGCCAGTGAGCCATACCCGCTGCTGAGAGCGCGAGCGAACTTGTCGGAGAGGAAGCCACCAAGCGTTGCGTCGTGCGCGGCTGCCTGGGCGATGTAATGACAGACGAGCACCGCCGCTGCGTCCCCAAGAAGCAGAACTCCGAGCCGGGTCGCGATTCGGGCGGTGTGACGCTTGACCGAAACGGGCCGACGCTCGCGAAGCCGCGTTCGGACATGCAACGGAGACCGGCCGAACGGTTCACCGACAACCGGACGGGCTGAATCAGTAAGACGAAGTTGGTGGTTTGCAGCCAGCGCTGATCTTTTTGCCATCAGTGGGCGCGACTTCGTAAACGCGCGACGGAACTTTCCGGCGCGCTCGAGCCTTTGGGTCTCGTGCGGGGGCAAATACCCTGCCAAGGAGGGGTGGAGATCACGATCAATGGCCGCGACCGGGTGTGAACGTCCCCAGAGTCACGCTGATGGTGCGATTACGTATGTCGAGCACCGAGTCGCCTTTGGGGCAACCTGACTGCTCCTGAAAAAATGCGTTCAATCGATTCCCAAAGGCCACATCGGCGGAAATATAGCCCCATCTGTGGTTTCCAGTCGCCCGAGCCCCCGGGAAGACGCTGACGTCGTGGACGCAGTAACCCTGATACAATGGGAACCCGTATGTACTATGAATGTCCTCGTTCCATCGGATTCGGCCGGCGAAGACGCCGAAACTCCATTCGGGCTGGATGTAATCCGCGGCGAGCCACTGGCTGGATGCGCCCGGTCCAATCGCGGCAGCAAGTGGCTGGCCGCGCTGCGTGTATCCCTGAATCACGCGGCGACTCGTGTAGAAGGAGCCCTGAGGCCGATCGCGGAAAGTCGCGCTCTGTTCAACCGAAGTGATCTCCCCCTGAAATCGCACAGAACCCGAGCGCGTGAATGCCGGACGCGTCCACTGTACTCCCAGCGTATAGCCCTGAGTATGGTTGGGAGCGACAAGCAGATCCTTGAAGCCGAGCGGCCACTCCATCCTCGCCCACTCGGCGTAAGCCTCGAACCCGTCCTTTGGAAAAACCCATCGACCGAACAGCGAGAAGAGCTGATCGCGTCCACCAGGATTGAGCGTCGAGTCAGACAAGGGCAGGTTGTTGGGCCTGCCGGTCGCTGCAAACGCGTCGAGGATTCGCCATGGAATTTTTCCCCAGCCCTTGGATGTCGCGAAGACGGAGCGCGAAAAGCCGAGCACCAGGTCGGGATCGAAGCGCGGTCGTAGCGTTACCGCGAAAGCGCTGATCGACCGGAGATTGTTGGTGGACGTCGTGTCGAAGTACTTCGATTCGGTGAGACCTCCGATCAGCAGGCGTGCTTCGACCTTCCCGAGCCTCGTCTTCCACGGCCGGTTCGTGCGAATGAAGCCGTGCGGGAATCCAGGCGCGTTGTTGCTGAGAATGAGTGCGTTCCGGATTCCAGGACCCCACCACTCATTCTCATTCGAGACGCCGAACGCTGCACCACGATAGTTGATCATCGCAGTCGATTGACCTGCATCCAGTCGCTCGATGCGCTGCGATCCGAAGCGCAGCGGAAGGTCGATCGAGTAGGGCTGAATGTACCAAGGGAAAACGTATCCCCCGCCCTGCCGCTCCTTCGGCACCCCCGGCGCTGGAAAACGAATCGTATCGCGGAGCTGGAAGTATTTGTTTTGCGTAATGATCAACTCGGGCGCGGCTATGATTCTGAGTGGACCCGATTCGATTCGAAATCCTGCGAGAAATCGCGTGCTCATGCCGACGCCGGCCCAGAGAGGACCGTCATTGATCGAAAACGGAAGCGCTGAGTTGTCGACTGCGTAGATCTCCGGCGCAATCGCGACGAATCGAGACGGTTGTGACGGAGCCGCGAGTGGAGCAGCGAGTGATGACGGAGAGCGGACGATGTAGCCATCGAGGTTGCCGATTCCTCTGAGATGACCAAGCCGCATGCGGTCGGCCTCGAGACCGGCGACAAGCGTGAGTGGAACAACGTCGCGCCACTGAGCGAGAGTGCCCTGCTTTGTCGGCTGGGATTGAGCTTCTGATCTCCGCGCCGTCGAATCGAGCGTCTGTTGCGCGGGCACTGCCGGCGCTACGGCGCACATCGCAAAAACTGAAGCGACACACAACGCAGGATGAGATGCGCGCGATGAATTCAGCGCGTGCAGTAGGGTTGTCTTAGATTGTGTGGCGAAAAAAAATGACAACATCAGCCTGATGAACGCGTTCTCAGTCGGTGCAATGGATCGGGAAAGGTATAGTCGCTCACGTCGGTGGAACAGCGAGTGTCTTACGTGCGCGTCACTCCTTCTAGCGATTTGCGCGCCCACGGTTGCGACTGCGCAATCCAATTCTGCTTCGCGCGTTCGCTCCGAGATATTCGTCGGCAGTCCCGCCGAGAATTATCTGCGTTATCTGCAAAGCATTGGTCTCGTTCCGTTGTATCCGTGGTCGTCGCGTGCGTTTTCTCCTCGCGAGCTGGACCGGCTGATTCCAAAAGACTCCGCACATCCGTGGGCTGCGAGATTTCGCCGCTCGAGTGATCGGCTCGGACCCGTCGAGTACGATTTCATTCGACCGACTTCGGGAGTTCGGTTCAACACGGCATTTCCGTATGGATCGAACGATGGTCCTGTATGGGCGGGGCGCGGGCTCACTTCATCGATCGTGGCAGGCGTTGCGCTAAGGTGGAAGCCCGTCTCACTGACGATTGCGCCGATGGCATTCCGCGCGGAGAACTCGTCGTTCGACATGCTTCCCACGCCGAATACTGGATTGGCTGCGTTCGCCGACCCCCTGTACGGAGGTGTCGATCGCCCTCAACGCTTTGGCGCGTCTGCATACTCGCAGATCGACCCTGGCCAGAGCACACTTCGCGTCGATCTTCCGTTCGTTTCAGGCGGAGTATCAACAGCGAACATGGGATGGGGCCCGGGTTCCGAGTATCCGTTGATACTTGGCAACAATGCCGCCGGGTTTCCGCACGCGTTCGTCGGCACGAGTGAGCCACTCAACATTTTCATCGGCAACGTGCATGCGAAGGTGATGTGGGGTGAGCTCTTTCAATCCAGGTTTTCTCTGGTACAAGGTCCGACGCGTTATATCAGTCGCGCGGAGCCGGGGACAACTCGGTTCACAACGGGCATTGTAGCCACCTTTCAGCCCCGCGGAGTCACCGGGCTGGAGATTGGCGCGAGTCGCTTCTTTCACTCGATCTGGCCGGTCTCGGGAATTCCGCGAAGTTATCTGACGAAGGTTTTTCAAGGAATTCTCAAGAAGGATCTGCCACTCGATGTTCCCGACGATCCTCGATTTCCACCCGGCTTGGAAACTCAGGGGATCTCCGATAATCAACTGATATCAGCGTTCTTGCGTTGGGTGCTGCCGCACAGTGGATTCGAGGTTTCTGGTGAGTATGCCCGCGAGGACCACGCCTACGATTTGCGAGATCTCCTTCAGGAACCGGATCACTCTCGCTTCTACACGTTCGGGATGCGGAAGGTGTTTCGCCATTCGCCTGCAGCGCTCACCGCGGGGCGCGTTGAGATAATCAACTTTCAGCTTCCGCAGCTCAGCAGGTACAGAGGCGAAGGAGAGATCTACTTTCACGGTTTGCTGCGTCAGGGACACACGAATCGTGGACAGCTGCTGGGCGCGAACGTCGGAGTCGGATCAGCTGCCGGATCAACCGTCGCCGTCGATCATTACTCGAGAAATGGAAGCTGGACGGCCAGCTGGGTTCGCGACGTCAATCGGGAAAATGGGAGTTACCTGCTGCTGGGCGTCCGAAATCCCAGATCCATGGATGTCAATCACGCACTCGGATTCGAGATGACGCGTTTCCTCGAGGCGTTCGATGTGACCGGCGGCCTTACATTCGTGCGGGATTTCAATCGCAACTTCACACGAGACGTCAACAACCTGAACGCCACGCTGTCGGTGAGCTACAAGCTGCGCTGATGCGATCGCAGCTGACCTGGACGACGTTGACCGAGCTCGTCGTCATGGCCTCAGGCATTCTGATTCTGAAGCTCGCGGCGCAATTCCTGGGGCCGGTAGGGTTCGGAGAATACACCGTGAGCCGGCGCGCGGTGAATCTGCTTTACCTTCCGCTCGTGATGGGTCTAGGCATTGCCGCGCCGCGATACATATCGATCGCTCTTGCCGGCGCAATGCCCGGTTACAGCGCGCGGTCCTTTGCGTTTGCGACACTGACAGCAGGGCTCGCGCCTGCCCTCGTTGCCGTCTTTCTGTTGAATGCCGTACCCGGTGCTGCGTCGAAACTGCTCTTCGGTACCATTGCCATGAAGCACCTGGTGATGCCCGCCACGCTCGCGCTGGCGGGCATCTCGCTGCACGCGCTCGTTTACTCTGTGCTTCGCGGTCGCGGGCAAATGATGGTCGCGAACATTCTGCAGCTGATCAACAACGGATTCGTTCCTGTCAGTGTCTTCCTTGTCACATCGCATTCAGCGGCGGCGTTGCTCGCTGCCACTGGATCGACGTGGATTGTTATCAGCACCGTCGCGCTGATAGCAGTCATTGTGAGCAATCCAGCACAAGAGAGTGGGACGTCTTCGGTAAGGAGTCACCTGCGAACGCTGCTGCGTTTTGGCCTTCCCCGAGTGCCGGGTGAGTTCGCGCTCATAGGGTTGTTTGCAATTCCGTCTCTGATCGCCCTCCGCGAACAAGGCATTGTGCAAGCCGGTCATTTCTCTGCCGGAATGTCGATTCTTACGACAATCGCCAGCGGGTTTGCGCCAATCGGGCTAGTGGTTCTTCCGCGGGCGAGCGCACAAGTGGCCACGGGAAATCTCGCCGGCATGCGTCAGCTCGTCCTCAAGCTCGCGGGAGGCGGAGTCGCCATGGCCGCAATTGCAGTTGTAATGGGCGAGCTGCTCGTGCCCCACTTCGTTCGCTGGTATTTCGGCGCAGCGTTCGAACCGGCGATTCCAGTCATTCGTATTTGCCTGCTCGGAGCCGTTCCATATTCGCTGTATGTTCTGCTTCGGAATTTTCTCGATGCTCTCGACGTGAAAGCCGTGAACAGTCGAAATCTCGCAATCAGCCTCGTGGTGCTCGTTTCGCTGTGCCTCATTCGGCCGAGGATCGAGTGGATGGCGGCCAGTCTCGTCGCGGCGTTGACGCTCCTCAGTGTGCTGTCAGTTCGGGCCACACGCATTCGACTGACGCGCGCACCGACGCCGACTCCCGCGCCGCTCCCCGCATGACCGACACGCCTCACCCCCGAAAGGGAATCATCCTCGCCGGTGGATCCGGAAGCAGGTTGTGGCCATCGACTCGGGTAACGTCGAAGCAGCTGTTGCCTGTCTTCGACAAGCCGATGATCTACTATCCGCTGACGACGCTGATGCTTGCAGGAATTCGCGAGATCCTCGTGATCAGCACGCCGGCAGATCTGCCGAGGTTTCGCGATTTGTTAGGTGATGGATCGTCACTCGGGATTCGGCTTTCCTATGCAGAACAGCCCCAGCCGGAAGGACTGGCACAGGCATTCCTAATCGGGGCGGCCTTTCTCGCAGGGAGTCCGGCAGCGCTCGTGCTGGGTGACAACGTTTTCTTCGGACAGGGAATGCCCGAGCAGCTGCAACGGGCTTCAGCGAGAACAACGGGCGCGACAATCTTCGCCTATCACGTGAAGGATCCCGAACGCTACGGCGTAGTGGAATTCGATTCGAATGGTCGCGCCGTGAGCATCGAAGAGAAACCGGATGAGCCGCGTTCTTCCTATGCGGTTGTCGGCCTGTACTTCTACGACTCATCGGTTGTCGATCGGGCGCGAGCACTCAAGCCGTCGCCTCGAGGCGAGCTCGAGATTACGGACTTGAACCGCGACTACCTGAAGCACCAGTCGCTGTCGGTAGAAATCCTCGGCCGCGGAGTCGCCTGGCTGGATACCGGAACTCATGAGGCTCTTCTTGCCGCGTCGAACTTTGTTGCGGTCGTAGAGGAGAGACAGGGACTGCGGATCGGCTCTCCTGAAGAGGCGGCCTACCGAATGGGATTCATCGATGCAGCCGGATTGCGCGTCGCGGCAGCGGGTGTCGGCCGCAGCGAGTACGGTCAATATCTACTGAGTCTCATCGACAGCGATTCGCAAAGCTGATGAAGGTTTCCGAGACTGACCTGCCTGGAGTTCTTCTCCTCGAGTCGCGCGTTTTCCATGATGGGAGAGGGTTCTTTGTCGAGACGTTTTCGACGGCTGCTCTTAAAAGCAGCGGAATTCCTGAGCTGTTCGCGCAGGACAATCACAGCCGCTCGACGCGCGGGGTTCTGCGTGGATTGCATTACCAGCTCAAGCGACCGCAGGGGAAGCTCGTTCACGTCGCGCGAGGCCGCATATTCGATGTGGCCGTGGACATTCGCCGCGGCTCACCGTCCTTTGCGCGGTGGACGGGAATGGAGCTATCTGACGAGAATCTGCATTCGCTGTGGATCCCGCCGGGATTCGCCCATGGGTTTTGCGTTCTTTCCGACGTGGCCGATGTCATTTACAAGTGCACAGCGCTGTACGACGGGGCGGACGATCGCGGAATTGTGTGGAACGACCCGGAGATCGGCATCGCGTGGCCGATTGATTCTCCAATCGTATCGGAAAAGGATTCGGCTCACCCTCGACTTTCCGATGCAGGCGGTTCCCTTCCTTCTATCTGAATGCGGCGTCTGCTCGTGACCGGCGCCTCGGGGATGACGGGGTCCGAGATTGTGTCGCGCGCCCCCGGACGTGGTTGGGACGTGCTTGCTCTATCTCATTCCGAGTTGGACATCGCGGATGCGGATGCGGTCGATGCCAGGGTGCGTGATTTCGAGCCTGAGATCGTCATCAACGCCGCGGCATACACGGCGGTGGATCGTGCAGAGAGCGAGCCGGAACAAGCTGCACACATCAATGCCTTTGGGGCGGGCAATGTCGCACGGGCGGCACGCGCCGCGTCAGCCGGAGTCATCCATCTCTCCACCGACTATGTGTTCTCCGGCGATGCGCACGAGCCGTATAAGCCCGATGATTTCGTTGGACCGAGATCGGTCTACGGTCGCACGAAGCTCGCGGGCGAGGTCGCCGTGCGCGAGGGGAACGAGAATCATTGCATCGTGCGCACTTCATGGGTTTTTGGTATAACCGGAACGAACTTCGTTCTCACGATGCTGCGTCTCGCTGCGGAGCGAAACGAGATTCGGGTCGTCGCGGACCAGCAGGGGCGGCCGACTTACGCCGGCGATCTTGCAGATGCACTGCTCACCGCAGCCGAACAAGTGCGATTTTCGCGCAAGGCACGCGGGACCTATCACTTCGCCAACTCCGGCGAGACAACGTGGTTCGATTTCGCGCGAGCAATCTTCGACCTTCGACCGAAGGCCGGGCTCAATGTTGTCGCGATCAGCACCGCAGACTACCCAACGCCTGCCCGCCGGCCACGGTATTCCGTGCTCGACACCACCTCGTTCACGGAGCGATTCGGCGTTATTCCGAGACCCTGGCGGGAGCCGCTTCGAGAGATGCTCCCCGTAGTCTGATGCCGACGAACGTACACACACCGAGCTCGATCCTCGTCACCGGCGGCGCGGGATTCATCGGTGCGAATTACCTCGAGCATGTGCTTGGCACCGACGAGATAGTCGAGATCACCACTCTCGATGCTCTCACTTACGCGGGATCCCTCGACAATCTCGCGGGAATCACCGGCGATCCGCGTCATGACTTCGTGCGCGGAGACATCGCTGATGCGGCGTTGGTGAATCGTCTCATGCAGGAGAGGGAGATCGACACCATCGTTCATTTCGCCGCCGAATCGCACGTGGATCGATCGATCACCGGTCCTGCCGCATTCATTCAGACCAATCTTGTCGGGACATTCACGCTGCTCGAGGCGGCACGCACGTATTGGCTTGGAGATCGGCGGCGCGCGAACGTTCGATTTCACCACGTTTCGACTGACGAAGTATTCGGCAGCCTTTCCGACGATGATCCTCCGTTCAATGAGAGCACTCCGTACCTTCCAAGCTCTCCTTATTCGGCGAGCAAAGCCGGTTCCGATCATCTCGTGCGCGCATATCATCACACGTACGGACTGCCGGTAACAATCACCAACTGCTCAAATAACTACGGCCCCTACCAGCACGCCGAGAAGTTCATACCGACCGTGATCCGCTCAGCGATCACGGAAAAACCGATTCCGATTTACGGTGCAGGTCAGAACGTCCGCGACTGGCTCTACGTCGGCGATCACTGCGCCGCGATTCATCAGGTCGTTCATCGGGGACGCAATGGAGAGACATATCTCATCGGCGGCCGCAGCGAGCGCAGGAACATCGACGTAGCGCGCCAGATATGCGGGATACTCGACGAGCTCAAACCGAGAGCAGAAGGCAAATATGAAGAGCTGTTGAGCTCCGTCACCGATCGACTTGGTCACGATCATCGATACGCGATCGACTGCCGTCTCATCGAAGAAGAGCTCGGCTGGCGAGCAAAGGAGACGTTCGATTCAGGAATACGGCGCACGGTAACATGGTATCTCGAGAATCCCGCGCACCTGGAGCGGCATTAACAGGAATGGCGACACTCGCTCCTCTCCTTGTCTCCGCGGGCCTGATTGGTTGGGCCGCTGCGATGCGCTCGGTGACAGGAACCTGGCTTCAACCCGGCGCGTTTTTCACGCTGTGGTGGTGCTTCGCGGGAATCATCCCGTTGATCCTCGCGCCGAACGAGCCTGTTGGAGCGAACGCGATGGTCTGGCTTATTGCGGCGAGCATTGCGACGAGCGCTGGTGCAGTCGTCGGCAACATCGGACTTCGAACCCGCCTGATCGATAAGCTGCCGGCACCGACGGATCGCGAGCTCAAGTTGTTTGGATGGGTGCTCCTGGCTGCAATCGCGCTCGGCCTCCTGTCGAACGTCATGTTTGCGCTCACAGTGGGAGTTTCGCTTCGGGATGTCCTGAGTTTCGAGCGCCTCGTCGTCATCGCCAACCAGATGTACTTCGCGAGGTATGGCGACACGGCCGCGGCACGTCCGCCTGCCATCAGTCAGGCAATGCTTCCCTTCGTTTACCTCGCACCGGCGATTGGCGGCGTACTGTTCGTACTGAGACGAGAGAAAAAGTGGAAGTTCCTCGCGCTCTGTTCGTTTTTACCGGCTGTTGCCGTCACGGTGCTGCAGACAACAAAGGCCGCGATGCTGTTCAGCCTGTCGCTGTGGCTCGCAGGCTATTTCGCCACGCGGCTGCGCTTCGGCAAGCTCGCCGTCTTCACTCGTGCGCATGTCGTCACAGCACTTCTTGGCGTCGTTTCGATGTTTGCCGTCTTTTTCGTAGTAAGTCTGGCCCGCCTCAGGAGCACGGACGTGTCGCTCGCCAACGTCGTTTTCATCAAGCTCTTCTCGGCAGCGTTCGGACACATGACGGCTTTCTCGCAGTGGCTTGCCGATTACACTTCGTCGCCCTTCGCGCCTTCACTCGGGAAGATCACCTTTTCGGGCCCGCTCGAAATGCTCGGGTTCGGCCAGCGAATTCCCGGGCTGTTCGAGTCTCTGGTAGATCTTGTCGCAGGTGATACGAGCAACGTCTACACCGCATTTCGTCCGTTGATCTCCGATTTCACAATCCCAGGTGCACTGGTAATTCTTTTCCTGCTCGGGTTGGTTGGCGGCGTTGGATTCCGCTTGGTTGCTGCAGGGAGCTGGAGCGGTGTTCTTCTTCTGATCGTCGCTTACGTGACGATCTTCTGGACGCCGGTAACGTGGTTCTGGATATACAACAGCCTGACTGCTAGCGTTGTGGCGCTTGGGATTCTCATCTGGTTCATCAGGCTTTGGCGTGGCGCCGCCAGAGCACGAGTAAAGGAGCAGGTTGTCGGCACAGCTTAGAGAGACATATGTCGAGGAGGGCGTGGACGCCCTCACCCTTCTCACGCCGTTGGTCGAGCGGCGTCGCCAGATCATTGCGGGTGTCATCATCATCTCGCTCGTTGTCGGCCTTATCGCGCTTGCCAGCCCACGCAAGTACAAGGCAGAGCTCTCACTGACTCCAGTCGTGAACAGCAGATCGGCGACAGCTCTCGGCGGGATCGCGGCGCTCGCCGGAGCAACGCTCCAATCGGGCTATCAGCTCACACCCTCCCGGATGGTAGAGCTGATACGGTCGAGAACTGTGCTCGCGGGCGTCGGCTTTTCTGCGCTGACCGGTAGAAACGACCGGGTCATCGACCGGATCATTGGAGAGCGCTACGCGCGAAACGATCCGGAGGAAGTCGCGAAGCGTGTGTCACTCCTAGTCAACAGCGCTACGAACAAGGAAACCGGAACGATTACGGTGTCCGTCTTTCACAAGGACAGCGCTCTCGCGCGAATCGTCGCCTCGCGGATCGTCGACAGCGCAAGCCAGATCTTCGTCCGAACGTCGAAAGCTCAGGCACAGCAGTTGAGAATCGCTCAGGAAGCAAGGGTTGAAAACGCAGCGGCTCAACTCGCGAGAGCTGAAGAGAGGCTCCGCCAATTCAACTTCGCCAATCGCGCGACTCCCGCATTCTCCATGGCAGGGTTGGAGCGCGATCGATTGAATCGTGAGATTCAATTCGCTGATCAGGTTTACACGCAAGCAGCAACTGATCGCGAGGCTGCCTTTGCGCGAGAGCTCGAGGCAACGCCGACAGTCGTCGTTCAGGACCCCCTGCCCTCAGTGCTGCCGAAAGTCCGGAAGCGGATCATCATGAAAACCGTAATCGCCGGCTTTGTCAGCTTTGTTCTGCTATGCGCATGGGCTCTGATTGCGGAGATAACACGCCGGCGGCTGGCGAGACGTGATCCTGAGAGCGAGCGATTCCGTCGCGCGCTCGAGAGTCTGCCGCTAGTGCGTGCGAAACCGGCCAGCTAGAGTCGTTAGGAGCTACTGTTGCCGCGTTACCCGGGAGCTGCGCCCCGGAGACCATTCAGCGTAACGTCGAGATAGCGTCTCGCTGCGCTCACCGCCGAGCGATCGCGCTGAGCCCACGCCAGGCCCGCGCGAACCCCAAAAACACAGAGCAATCCGACGCAGAAAAGCGAATACAGAACGCGCGGGCGGTCGGCGCGAAAATAGTACAATGCTCCCTTCAGATACTCCGGGAGATGGGCGGATGCTCCTTCGCCGACAGTCTGACTTCCGTAGTGGATGACGCTCGCCTCGTGAAAGAAGACGACCTTCCATCCGCGTCGCGCGAGGCGTCGATGCCATTCCGTTTCTTCTGCTCCGACTAGTGCGATCTCGACCATTGGGCCGACGTCGCGGACTGCCTCCATCCGAACCGCAGAACACGCTCCTCGGAGAGTCTCTACGGCAAGCGTCCGGTCGTGGTCCCAGTAGCGCGAAGAACCTGGACGCTTTCTGAGTAGTGGCGCGGCGCGCTTCACGACTCGTTCCATAAACCGCTTTTCCCTCAACCCCGAATGAGCGAGCAGAATCTGGGGCATCGAGGGGAAGCTGTAGGTCGACGGCTGAAGCGACCCATCGGGGTTCAGGAGCCGCGGACTGGCGACCGCGACTCGCGCGTTCGCAGGATCATCGAGAAATCGGGTGGTACGATCGACCGCTTCTGGCAGCAGGACCAGGTCGTCATTGAGGATCCACACGTAGCGCGCCTTCGAGCTCTGAAGGATTACGTTGTGGTTCGCGGCAAAGCCCTTTGGAGCGACGTTCTCGATGATTCGGATGCTCGGAAAGCGGTCCTTCAACCGGGATCCCAACTCGGTGTCCGGCTGATTGCAGGTTACCGTCAGAAGCCACGAGTATGGCGAATGGTCCATCGAGTCGATCACGGACTGGATGCACCCGGTCAGCAGCTCTTCTTTCGATCCGCTGACAACAGAGAACTCGATGTCGGGGCCTCGCGCGATGTCCATCGCCGGAATTTCCGCGTGCTCACTAATGCGCACAAGCGCGAGCCCATTGCGTCCGATGAATCTCCGCGCGTAGAGTTTTCCAGAGTGGCCACGGTAACAATCCTCATTCCGACCTTTCAGGAAGAGAAATTCATTCGAGCCTGTCTCGAATCAGTGAGGTCGTTCGAGGACCCAGGCGGATCGCTCATCGAGGTGCTGGTCCTCGATGGAATGTCGACGGATGGCACGCGAGACATCGTTAAGGAATTCATCGGTATGGACTCCAGAATCGACCTTATCGACAATCCGCGCCGAATTCAGTCGACCGGTCTGAATGCGGGAATTCGCAGAGCTTCGGGCGACCTGATCCTGCGTCTCGACGGCCACTCACAGTATCCGTCCAACTATCTGCGAGTCGCTCTCGAGACGTCGCTGCGTACAAACGCCGACAACGTTGGCGGTGTTGTCGTGGCCATCCCCCGCGACGAGGGATACCCCGCGGCGCTAGTACAGGCGCTTACCACACATGCGTTCGGGGTCGGAAACTCCGGTTTTCGAACCGGCGCTAGGGAAGGTCAAACAGACACGGTTCCTTACGGGTGCTTTCGCCGTGACCTTTTCGATCGCGTCGGACTGTTCGACGAACGGCTCGTTCGCGCTCAGGATTACGAGATGAACCGGCGCATCGCTGCGGCCGGCGGCATGGTGTGGCTCAATCCAGCAATGCGCGTGAGCTACTTCAACCAACCGGACCTCAAGTCGTTTCTCCGCAAACAAGCGCTATCTGAGGCTCCGTACAACGCTTACATGTGGTACCTGGCACCGTATTCCTTCGCACTTCGTCACGCTGTGACTGCCGTCTTTTCGCTTGGCGTGCTACTCGGCCTTGTGGCGCTATGGCTCGCCCCTTCGCTCGGATCAGTGTTCCTGGTGTCGATGGCCGTCTATGGCGTTCTTGCTGTTTTCGCTGCGACCCAACAGGCTTATCGATATCGGCGTCCGCTGCACGTCCTGGCCGCGCCATTCGCCTTCTTCCTGTATCATTTTCTTCACGGTGCCGGGGTGTTGTACGGTCTCGCGTCTATTGCTTTACGAAGGTCTCCCGTCCAGCGAGTGCGGGAGCCGTGGCCTGGGGCTCAGCGCTTTCGCGCCTGGCCGCCTCCAGAACCGCTCCGCTCAACCGGCGTTGCCGCGTGAGAACGAGCCGAATCGTCTGGCTGTTGGCGGCCAACGGAACGTAAATTTCTTTCTGACAATCAGTTGGCTACCATTCCGATATCATTCCCCGCTCGTCTGCGGGTAATCGACCGAGGCCGATCCTGATGACTTCTGCCGAATCCGCTCGCACGACGTTCGGAACGAGCGGATTGATTACTGACCGCAGACCAGGCTACGACGTGGCCAAACGAAGCCTCGACCTCGTTATAGCGGCGGCGGGCATAGCCGTTCTCTCTCCCCTTCTCGCCCTTATCGCACTGGCGATCAGGAGCGATTCGAAGGGTCCGGTACTGTATCGAGCTGTCCGAGTCGGCCGAGACGGCCAACCTTTTCGAATGCTGAAGTTCCGCACGATGGTGACTGATGCGGAGAAACTCGGCGGATCGTCGACCCCCGAGGACGACCCGCGAATTACCCGCGCCGGCCGGATGCTCCGCCGGCTGAAGCTCGACGAGCTGCCTCAGCTGTTCAACGTGGTCAAGGGCGATATGAGCCTCGTAGGCCCTCGACCCCAGGTGCAGTGGGCGGTTGACCGGTACACAACGGAGGAGCGGCAGGTTCTGTCCGTCCGCCCGGGAATCACAGACCCGGCTTCGCTACGCTTTACAAACGAAGCTGAGATTCTACGCGGAAGCCTTGATCCCGACAAAGACTACATGGAAAAGATTCACCCGGAAAAGATGCGACTGAGCCTCGATTACGTCGCGAATCGTTCCCTGGCGGGAGATGCTGCGATCATCGCGCGGACGATGGGTAGAATCATCGCAGGTAGCAAAGGTTGAAAGACTTCAAGACCGACACTGAGCGCGAGGTCGGACCGAACGTCGCGCGAATCTTTTCGGAATGCGCGGACTCCATCGAAGTCAAGCTGCAGAACTTCCCCAAGTACGTCCGTCGGCAGCACCTGAAGCGTTTCCTCGCAATGTACGAGCTGTTCAAGCTGGCGATGCCTGTGAAAGGATCGATCATCGAGTGCGGGGTGTTTCGCGGCTTTGGAGTAATGACGTGGGCAAAGCTGAGCGCGATGCTCGAACCTGAAAACCTTACGCGCCGGATTTACGGGTTCGACACGTTCGATGGATTTCCCACCATCGGTGCGCAGGACCGAAGCAAATTCGCCAATCCAGCGGTTGGAGAGCTGGCATCATCCTCTTACGACGAGCTCAATCAGCTCATCGTGGAGTACGACCGCGACCGTTTCCTTGGCCACATCAGCAAGGTGGAGCTCGTTCGCGGCGACATAGCCACGTCAGCGCCCGCATTCATCGAATCACATCCGCACCTGGTGGTCAGCCTGCTCTTCATCGACTGCGATCTTTACGATCCCACGCAGTCCGCGCTCAAGGCATTCCTGCCTCGGATGCCGAAGGGCGCGGTCGTTGCATTTGACGAGCTGGACAATCCGATCTGGCCCGGGGAAACTCTGGCTGCAGTCGATGCGGGCGTCGTACGGAACATGAAGCTCAAGCGATTCGAATGGGACCCGTACATCGCCTATGCGGTCGTCGAGTAGCCGAAAGCGAGAGGGGCAGCGAGTGACGCACGCAACCGAGCAGCGGACAATTCCGTTCTTCAATTACCGGCAGGCGTTTGCGGCCCGCGAAGACGAGTTCCTCGAGATCATCCGAGACATCATCAGGAGAGGAGCGTTCATTCAGCAGCGCGACCTCGCCGATTTCGAGGACGCTCTCGCGCGTTATCTCGGCGTTCCGTATGCGATCGGCGTCGGCAACGCGACCGACGGGCTTGTCATAGCGCTCAAGGCCGCCGGAATCGGCAGCGGCGACGAGGTGATCTTTCCGTCGCATACGATGGTGGCGACTGCCGCTGCAATCGTGCACGTAGGGGCAAAACCGGTACCGGTTGATTGCGGGCGGGATCACCTCATCGATGCGGAATCGATCACGAAGGCGGTTACGCCGCGGACGCGCGCGATCATGCCTGTGCACCTCAACGGTCGAACATGTAGCATGGACCGCATCGAGGAAATCGCTCGGAAGAACGATCTCCTGATCGTCGAGGACGCCGCTCAGGCGCTGGGTTCCCAGTTTGCCGGCCGCTTTGCGGGCACGTTTGGTGTCGCGGCAGCGTTCAGTTTCTATCCGGCAAAGATCCTCGGATGCTTCGGAGATGGCGGAGCCATAGTTACGAGCGATCCCGAAGTTGCGAAACGAGCGCTCCTTCTTCGCGACCACGGCAGGAATGAGTCGGGCGAAGTCGAGCTTTGGGGGTTCAACTCGCGGCTGGACAACATGCAGGCCGCCATTCTCCACGCGCAGTTCACGGATTACGAGACCATCGTATCACGGCGCCGCGCTATCGCTGCGCTGTATGACGAGCTTCTTCGCGATCAGGCCGAGCTTGTTCTTCCGCCTGCACCTGGCGCCGATCCGGATCACTTCGATGTATTCCAGAATTACGAAATCGAGGCGGAGCGTCGTGACGAACTTCGCGCGCACCTTTCGAAGAACGGCATTGGCACTATCATTCAGTGGGGCGGCAAGGCCGTGCATCAGTTCCAGGCGCTTGGCTTGAATGTTGCCCTTCCCGCGACGGAACGCCTCTTCGAGCGTTGCCTCATGCTGCCGCTGAACATGACGGTCACCGACGAAGAGGTTCGTTACATAGCGCGGGCAATCAAGGACTTCTACGCGAGCGACTCGTGACGGAACCAAGAGCTGCGGCACTTGTTGCGCGTCAGCCTGAAGTTCAGGAGGCTGTCGAGCTCGCTACCCGAATTCGTCGGCATGCAGTGCGCATGACGAATCTGGGCGGAAGCTCTCATGTCGGTTCGGTCCTCTCGATGGCCGACATCGTCGCCGTGCTCTATGCATCGATCATGCGAATCGATCCATCGAGCCCGAATCGCGCCGATCGGGATCGATTCATCCTCAGCAAGGGACATGCGGGCGCGGGCATCTACGCAGCGCTGGCTGAGGCCGGATTCTTCCCGCTGGAATGGCTGGACAAGCATTGCGCAGACGGCTCGGTGCTGAGCGGTCACGTTTCGCATCGCGGCGTGCCAGGTGTCGAGATCTCCACGGGATCGCTCGGCCATGGCTTGTCGGTCGGAGCGGGCATGGCGTTCGGAGCAAAGCTCGACATGCTGACAAACCGGGTGTTCGTTCTCCTGAGCGACGGCGAATGCGACGAAGGCTCTACCTGGGAAGCAGCCATGTTCTCGTCACACCACAGGCTCGACAACCTCGTTGCAATTGTCGACTACAACAAGATTCAGAGCCTGGCGAGCGTCGAAGAGACTCTTGGGCTCGAGCCGTTCGCCGACAAGTGGCGGTCTTTCGGCTGGAGCTGCATCGAGGTGGACGGCCATGACCACGCATCCCTTTTCACTCATTTGAGCGGGATTCCCAAGACGACAGGCAAGCCGACGTGTCTCCTTGCCCATACGATCAAGGGCAAGGGAGTTTCATTCATGGAGCGAAGTGTACTCTGGCATTACCGCACACCGCGCGGAAACGAGTACGACGATGCCCTGAGCGAGCTCGGCGACGAGTGAGGGACAACTTCGTAAGACAGCTGTCCGAGATTGCGCGAAGCGACTCGCGCATTTTTCTCATGACCGCAGACCTTGGCTTTAGGGTGCTCGACAAATTCGAGACTGAGTTTCCTCGCCGGTACCTGAACGTCGGGATCGCGGAACAGAACATGATCGGTCTCGCAACAGGGCTTGCTCTCCACGGCAGGATCGTTTTCACGTATTCGATCGGAAACTTTTCCACCCTGCGGTGCCTGGAGCAGATCAGAAACGACGCATGCTATCACGATGCGAACGTGAAGGTCGTCGCGGTCGGCGGTGGGTTCAGCTATGGTCCGCTCGGATTTTCGCACCATGCCACCGAGGATCTCGCTGTGATGCGCGCTCTCCCGCACATGACGGTCGTTGCCCCGGGCGACCAATGGGAGACACGGGAGGCAACCAAAGCGCTCGTTGCTACTCCGGGCACGTGTTATCTGCGTCTCGACAAGTCGTCAGCACCTGCGACTGTTCGGTCGGGAGATGTGTTTACTCTCGGAAAAGCGCGGACCGTGCGTGAGGGTTCCGACATCACGCTCGTAGCTACGGGCGGAATACTCGGGGCAACACTCGAAGCCGCCGACAGTCTCGTCGAGCAGGGCGTCGCGTGCCGCGTGCTCAGCATGCACACCATCAAGCCGTTCGATTCGGAGGCGATACTGAAGGCGTGCAAGGAAACCGGCGGCATTGTAACTGTGGAAGAGCATACGATCGATGGAGGTCTTGGCAGCGTAGTCGCCGAGACTTGTCTCGACGCGGGCGTACAGCCTGCAGTCTTCCGACGCATCGGATTGAGAGCGGGCTTTTCCTCGGTAGTCGGCGGCCAGGATTACCTCCGCCGAGAATACGGGATGGATCCGGGAACAATTGCGAAGGCCGTCGCGGAGCTCGTGTCTGCCGGGCCGGAGAAAACGCGCCGGCCGCGCCTCAGCATAACTAGAGGTGGATCGGCGGCGGGATAACCGCTACGCGTTGGCCTTTCTGAGGACTGTCGTGACCTGACCGACAGCGGGCGGAAAAACGGTTTGCATGACGAAGTACAACGCCGGCGCCCTGTGCGACAGGAATCTTCCCAGGGGCGGAATGAGTGCCCCTCTCTCCCGCGCGACGACGTTGGTGGCACTACCAACATCAAAAAGTGCACGGATCCGTTTAGGCGACACCGCCTTGTGTGTCTTGCTGCGCGGCTCCGCATAGCGCCAATCGGCCAGCATGACATATCCGCCGGGCCGTGTCACTCGAATCATTTCCTTGGCGACTCGTGAAGCGACACCGTCCGAGGTGAGCATCATGAAGAGCGTCGACTCGAAGACGAGATCGAAAATTCCGCTTTCATATGACATTGCCTCCGCACTCTCACAACGGAAATCGGCAGAGGGAAGCTCGATCTTTGCGGCAGCGATGCGCTCTTCACTCGTATCCACGCCCGACATGTTCTCAGGGCGAAACCCGAGTCTAAGGAACTGAAACAGGCTGGTACCGTTTCCGCATCCGACATCGAGCACTTTTGCGGTTGCGGGATTCAGATCGAGTCGACGCAAAGCGCGGATGTTCGCGCGATCGATCGCGAATATCTGAAAGGTTACTTCCGGATTACGAAGGAAGTCGTTCCGGTCGCGTCCGTGCTTTTCGTAGTATTCCTTGTAAACCTCAGTCACCAACCGAAGGTGCTGAGCGTAACAACGAGGTTTTTGTTGGACCTGTCGCTGCCGGCACCGCCCTCGCAGTCCGATTTGTTCTGAAAGAAAGTATTGTACCGCGACGCGGCAGAAAAATCCGCGCGCAGACGGACATAGCGGTTGGCATATGCGCCGCGAAGTCCAGGATAGACCGTCACGTCATGGCCGCAGCGGGTGGCGTACGGGAGGAGGAAGAACGCGTCGTTGTTGAATCGCTGACGAGCGATGCTTAGTCCCGCCTGCCACGGTCCCTTGTAGAAATCGAAAGCTGCCCATTGTGACGAAGATCCTGGACCGATACCGGCGCCGATGACCTGACCCTCATTAGTGTAACCCTGAATGACAGCTCGGCTCGTGTACCAGGATCCGAGCGGGCGGAAGCGGTACGTCGCGCTCTGCTCGACGTTCGTGATCTCGCCTTGCACTCTCACATGCCCGTCAACACCAACGGGACGCGCCCATTGAATGCCGCTCGTGTAGCCTCGCGAATGGTCAGGCTGCTCGAACAGATCGCGCAGCGACGTCGGCATGTCGGCACGACCCCATTCCACGAACGCTTCGAGCCCGTAGCGCGGCACAGCCCATCGCGCAAAGAACGACAACAGCTGATCGTCCCCGGGGATCATGGTTGAATCCGAGAGTGAGCGCGCATTCGGATGTCCAACGTTCGTCAGAAAGTCGAATGCGCGGCTCGCGACTCCGCTGTAACCGTCGACAGCGCGGAATACTGACCGGGTGAAGCCGAGCGTGAGGCCGGACCGAATACTCGGCGACCAGGCAAAAGCAAATGCGCTGAGCGACCGAACATCGTTCGTGAAATCGTTGTCGAACCAGTCGGACTCGTGCAGACCCCCGACGAGCCATCGGAAATCGAGCCTGCCAACGATCGTGTTGAGCGGTCGGGCAGCGCGCAGAAATCCATGCGGAAATCCCGGCGCGTTGTCGCTCATCACCAGCGCGTTCCGCACGGCCGGTCCCCACCACTCGTTCTCGGATGCGGCGCCGATCTCGATCGGACCCAGAGTGACAGCAATCGAAGATTGGCCGGGATAGATCTTCGTGAACGAGGCGTCGCCGAAGCGCCACGGCAGATCGATCGAGTATGGGAAGACATTTGCGGGAGACGAGAATCGACTTCGATTCGCCGGTACTGCGCGCCAGAAACGCGTATCCGTTGGATCGATGTTGAGCCGGTTGTTCGCCGAATATGCGAGCTCGGGGATTACCACCAGGCGAACCGGACCGTAGGACGCAGTGAATCCCGCAAGACCACGAACGTTCGCGCCCTTCCCTTGCCACATCGCGCCGTCGTTCTGGCCGAATGGAAGCGTCGTATTCGTAGCGAACGTGATCTGCGGAAAGACGATCGTGAATGGCCGTCGGGTGCCGCTCCATCGCTGTGGATCCATGAGCGAGGAGGGCGATCGAAGCATCATTCCTTCAGTCGTGGCGCGTCCCTCAAGGCTGGCGATGCGCAGCATTTCAACGGAATCGCCGCTCACGGTGATCACTCCCTGAGTCGGAGATTGAGGTATGCGCTCAGGCTGTCCAGCGTTCTGCGCACCGGCGCGCGAGAACGCTGCTGCGAGTACACCGGTCACGATCAGCGCTCTACGCGATGATGAACGCATCAGGAAGCTGAATGGTAGATTCGACGGGCTTGGGGTCGTTGTCGCACGAGACGGATGCCGCTTGCCCGATGCATGGCGCGACGATAACTATAGGCGCCGCCAACGCTCAACACGAACGCGGTAAGCTAGCGTTGGCGTGGTACCCCTGCAATTCCAACTCTCCGCAATCGCTGATGATAACAGTGATGCCAACCGTCAGCGTCGAGCGCGTCGTATCCCGCAAATCGCGTTTCCGCGTGTTGCTCGGCGCTCGATTCTTCCAGTTGATGTTCGTGGTCGCTGTGCCGGTCATGTCGCTTTCCGCGCAGGTTCAAACCAACGGCCGAAACGAGGTTTTCGCCGGAAGTGATCTGGAGAGTTATCTGCGATACCTCCAGACCAGCGACAGCGCAACGGCGTATCCGTGGAGTATTCGCGCTTTTTCTCCCGCGGAAATCGATGTGATCACGGTACCGGACAGCGCGCATCCCTGGGCATCGCGATTCGCGTTCGGCAAGCAAACGAGAAAGGGATTCAGCTGGGACTACGTTCGGCCGCGTCTGACGTTTTACCTGAACAGCGCATTTCCATACGGCGGCAACGACGGAATAGTCTGGCAGGGAAAAGGGCTTACGACCGCATTTCAAACCGGCGTTTCCGCGCAATGGGGGCCGCTGTCGGCAACGCTGGCACCCGTTGCGTTTCGCGCGGAAAACCAGTCGTTTCCGATGATGCCGAATGGCGAGACGACTCGTCTCAGATTTGCCGACGGACAGTTCCCGTTGGCGATCGATCGACCTCAACGCTTCGGCACCGCTCCCTACAGCCGGATCGATCTCGGCGAAAGCACTGTACGAGTGGATCTCTACGGCATAGCCGCAGGCGTTTCGACAGCCAGCCAATGGTGGGGGCCGACTGACAATTTTCCCTACGTTCTTGGCAACAATGCCGGCGGCTTCCCTCACGTCTTCTTCGGAACGTCAAAGCCTGCAAATCTCTGGATCGCTCGCGTTCATGCGCGCGTCGTGTACGGGGAGCTCGACCAGTCTCAGTACTCGCCCGTAGTAGGTCCCAAGTATTTCGAGAATTTCGGACTCACCGGCCGGCGTCGATTCATGGCCGGGCTCGTAGGACTTATTCAGCCCCGCGGAGCACCGGGGCTCGAGATCGGCGGCGCAAGATTCTTCCACGCAGCGCTCGACTCGAGCGGAATCTCGGGGCATAACCTGGGTCTTCCCTTCCAGAACATCTTCAAGCTCAGCCTCAAGAAGGAAGTCGAAGCTCCGGTCCTCGGAGATGATCGAGCGCTCAAGGAGAATCAGCTTGCGTCGTTGTTTATCCGATGGGCGCCGCCGGGAAGCGGACTCGATGTCTATGGCGAATACGGCAGAGAGGATCACGCCGCTGACAAACGCGACTTGTACATGGAGGTCGAACACTCCGCCACACAGAACTTCGGAATCCGCAAAGCCTGGTTTTCTCCGTCGCGGATAACGGCTGTGCGCGCCGAAGTATTCAACTTCGAGTCACCGGCAGGTAGTCGCAATCGCGGCGAGGGGCAGGTCTATCTCCACGGGATTCTCAGGCAGGGACATACCAATCGAGGTCAGCTTCTCGGAGCGAACGTCGGAGTAGGAAGTGGAAGCGCGCAATTAATTGCCTTCGATCGGTTCACCAGGAGCGGGAAGCTCACTGCGTTCTTCGTTCGGAATGTCGCACACGAAGCGCGGACCCTGTATCGGTCCGGGCGGCCGACGGAGAACGCCGTCGACGTGATGAACTCGATCGGCGCGGAAATGACTCGATTCATCGGTCCAGTGGACGTGACAGCCCGCGCGACTATCACCGGAGAGATCAACCGCAATCTGCGCGGCGATCGCACCAACGGGAATTTCGTTCTATCCGTAAGGCAGAACCTGTAGAGGCGATTGGGACGCCTCTCAGGCGCGGCGTCGATTCAGCCCCGTGACGGCGCCTGCATCGGTCTTATTCGCTCGACCGAGATGTAGATCACGCTCAGCAAAATCGTTCCCGCGCCGACGGCAACGAGGAACAGCGTCGGCTTGAGCCACGCGACGATCGCGAAACCAGCAAGGACGAGATTGATGCCAAGAATGGTCGAGCTCACCTGGGCGTGGCTTCGTCCGGCCTGAACCATTCGCTGATATGCGTGGCTGTGATGCGCGTGATACCACCGCTCGCCATGTGCAATACGCCGGAACAAAGTCACAGTGGCGTCGAACACGAACGCGCCGAGCAGCAGCATCCACAAAAGAATCGGAACTGATCCGGCGTTTTCCGAGGCTACCGCTATGACGGCGAACAAGTAACCGAGCATTCCGCTTCCAACGTCACCCATGAACAGCTTTGCCGGCGCCCAGTTGAGCGGGAGGAATCCGAGATTTGCCGCAGCGATCAACAGAGAGATCATCGCCAGACCAGTATGACCAGTCCCGATCAGCAGCAGCCCGCCGACGACGCCCGTGCTGACGGCCTCACCAGCCGCGAGCCCGTCGATGCCATCGACGAAATTGTAGAGGTTGATCGCCCAGACTATCCCGACCGTGCCGAGAATCGTTCCGAAGACACCAAGCGGGATGACGGCGGAGCCGAGGCTCAGAGAATTAAGTCCGCCCAGCCAGAACATGGCCCAACCCGCCGCGAAGAACTGCACCGCGAAGCGCATCAGAGCCGGCAGATCGCGGTGATCGTCGATCCATCCGACCGTGGCAATCAGCGCTCCTCCGCCAAGGAGCGCAGCGGCCAAATTCCAATCGATCCATTTCCACATCGCCGCCAACACGATTCCGCCGAGCACGGTCACTGCGATGGCGAGACCACCTCCGCGCGGAGTCGGCCTCGAGTGGGAGCTTCTCTCGTTCGGGATGTCGAGGAGCTTGTCGAGCGCGTACAGCCGGACGCGGCTGGCGAGAAGCCAGCTTAAAATGGCGGCAGCAACAATGAAAACGATCTGGACCGTCATCAGCCCGATAAGATGAGGTTCGTGGAATCCGGAGAGCAAGGCTTTTCTTTCAGGCGAGGCCGGGGGTGGTTTCCGGCTCTTCCGTTCTCGCTGAACCTGAGTACACCCCGCGCTCGAGAATGTCGCACACCCTCGCAAGCGAAGCCTCCCGTCCGCCTCGCTGATCCATGAGCTGCCGGGCGCGCTTGCCCATTTTCAAGAGTGCTGTCGAGGGTGTCGCCACAATCTCCCGAAGCACGCGCTCGGCCTCATCCACGTCGCCGTGCGACACCCGCCAGCCGATCTGATGTTCTGTCACGAGCTCAGCGATCGGGTTATCAGAGGGACCGAGCAACAGGATCGGTCTGCCGACGGCCATTGCACCGTAAACTTTGCTCGGGTGAACAATACCGGCCATGCGATCACCGAGGGTCACGAGGTGAACGTCCGCGGCCGATAGCGACTGTGCGAGCATCTCGCGGCTCTGGTACGGAAGTGAAAGGATGTGCGCCGCCGGATCGATAGTGCGTTTGCCCGCGCCCCCGCCGACGAGTACAAGAAGCAACGGCGACTCCGGCCCGAGTCGTCGAGCCGCGTCGAGGATAGTCGTCATTGGATGAGACAAGCCGAAATTGCCGCTGTACATGACGACCACTTTTCCATCGAGCTGGTGAGTGCTTCGGAAGGTATTCTCCGAGTGCGGGATCAACTCCTCCGGCTCCTCTGCAGCCCACGGACCCGCAACTGTCAGCTTCGACGCGACGTCGCGCTTGCCGATAACCAGTTCGGCCATCAGCTCGTCGAGGACGATGACATCGTCGGCGCGCTTAAGCACGAGCCGGTTCATTCGATCGAACATGCGCGCCAATGGTGATGACTCCTGAAGCTTTCCGAGCGCTATCATCTGGTCCGGGTTTACATCCATCACCCAATACTTGAGGCGCGCCCCTTTCAGCTTCGCCAGAACGACGCCTGCCAGCGGCGCGATCGGCGGAGAAGTACTGACGACAACGGCGTCGACACCGCGAACAAACAGAGCTCGGAACGTTGCCTGGACGAGCAGCAACGCTCCGGCGAAAACGCGAAGAGGAATCGAGGTCTTGCCGAACGAACCAAGAGGAAGGCGCCGCACCTCGACCCCATTTGCTATTTCCCTGGATTTATAGGCAACCCCGGGATCATCGTATCCACGAGCGGCGGCGAAGACGTGCACACGATGTCCGCGGCGCGCCAGCTCGTTCGCGACGTCTGCGAGATGCTGGCCAAGTGCAGCCGGGTCCGGAGGGTAGACCTGCGTGATGAAGACGAAGGTTTTCACACCATCACGCCGCACGCTATCCGTCGCTTCGCGCTCTGAAGAGCCGGCCGATCGGCTCCCACGGCTGCGCAAGATCGCGGAGCGTCTGACGCTTGAGCGCCGAGTATCTCATGAAGGCAGGTGTCTGAGCGGTCCGCGTCTCGTCGACTCTCTCGCGCATGAATGCCACAATAATTCCAATCAGGAGACCGGTGATTGCTCCGAGAAATGGTTTGCGCCCTGATGATCCTTTTATCGGCGACGTAGGGACAACGGCAGGCTCGAGAATCGTGATCGTCGGCAGATCACGGACTTCTTCGAGGCGCGCCTGCTCGTAGGATCGCATCAGAGCATCGTAGAGCTGCTGCCGCATCATCACTTCGCGGTTAAGGCGGCTGCTCACCATCACCAGTTGCGGTGAAGCCCCGTAGTTCCGGTTTCGCTCGCGAAATGCAGCGAGCTGATTCTCTGCCGTGTGCAGATCGACCGCGGCCTCGTCGAGCCTTTTCTCGATGAACGCGCGCTCCGCGGTGGCCTGCGTTTGCCGATGCTCGAGGTTGTACTGTTCCAGCTGCTGCATCAGGGAATTGGCCAGCTGCGCTGAGATCTCCGGATAAGGCGAATCGATGAAGAACCAGACAGTGCCTGTCTGCTGGGACGCAGAGATCCTGATGTGATTTCGAACTTCCTCGACCGTACCCTCGAGTGCCACGGCAGGTCTGCCCTTGATGCCGTAGAAATAAGCTAGTGGCGCGGTTTCTCGACCTTTCGCGGTAAGGACCGTAAAGGTGCCGCTCGCTGCGGCGCGCAATACAGGACGTGAAACGAGGAGCTCTACGTAATAGCTGGCCGACTGACGCGCGTCTCCAGCGATGTCCAGCGCCTCGGTACGGCGGGCCCACGGATTCACGAGCTGTACAGGCGTGCGCGTCCGGCCGACAGTGAATGCGGCGCGCGTCGTGTAAGTCTGACGGTCTGAAATGAACGCAGCGACGCCCACCACTCCGCCAACGAGGGCAGTGACTGCAAGCATCCTTCGATACTTGAGGAGCGTGTTGATGAACCCCAGGAGCGAGGTTTCTTCGCGCGGCATCGTCGTGGTCACGCTGCTACCATCGAATAGATCCGCAGAGTTTCCCGCGCGGTCTTGTCCCATGAGAATCGGCGTACGTTCTCGTATCCATCTCGAATCAGTCTCGCTCTCAAATCGGCATCGAGAAGACATCGCTTGAGCGCGCGGGCGATGTCTTCGACTGAAAGCGGATCGAAAAGACACGCGCCCTTCCCCGCTGTTTCGGGGAGTGCCGCCGCCGAGGAACACGCAACCGGAACACCAGCCTGCTGCGCATCGAGGACAGGGAGCCCGAATCCCTCATATAGTGAAGGAAATGCAAACAGCGAGGCTCGTTGCATCAGCGATCCGACTTCCTCGTCCGAAAGGTAGCCGGTGAAATGCACACGATCCCCTGCCGTCTGCTCGATCTCCTCGCGGAATGCCGGATTGTCGGGAAGGTGACCGACGAGTAACAAAGAATGCGGGACCTCCGTCGAGATTTTTTTGAATGCCGAGACAAGACGCGCGATGTTTTTGTGGCCGGTGAGTGCACTGAACGCAAGTATGTAGGGTGTATCGATGTCGACCGTTCCGACTTGTGATTGACGGACGGCCCTTGCGTCAGTCCTCCCTCCCGCCGCGAGACTTACAACGGTCACCTTCTCTTCAGGAACGCCGAGCCGCCTGACTATTTCCCCGCGCGAAAAGTCCGATATCGTAATCACGTGATCGGCTTTGTTGACGCTGCGCTGCACGAAGAATCCATGGAGTCGACGGCCAAGCGGAGTTCCCCACCCTTGATGACCCAGAAAGTTGAGGTCAGGAACTGACACCACCTGCGGAGCGCTCGCGGCAAGCGGAACAACGTAGCCCAACGAATGGACAAGGTCAGGTCGTTCGCGCCGGAGCTGAACAGGCAGTACTGACTGCTCCCACAGATAACGAACAGCCCGGCGAATCGGATTGAAGCCGCAGACAACGCGTCGAAAGTTCGACGCCGGCGTGATATCCATCTCCGCACCAAGCCTGTTGACGAACACGATGTATTCGTTGTCCCCATCGAGGGCGGCAAGTGTACGTATCAGAGCTTTTGCATAAGTCTCCGTGCCTCCGACGACTCCCGGGATCAGGTACAGGAGATTGAGCGCGATACGCATTCCTCAGGTTCGTACCGGCGCTGAAACGACCGGTGCGGTCGGGGGAGCAGGCCACGTACCCCGCACTACCTTCGGCGCCCAAGTGATCCGGGACACGACACTCATAACCCAGTAGGCGAACGGAATGACCACGAGCACGTAGAGCGTTCCGGAGAAATCACCACGGTGGAAATCCACCGCCATCGAAAAGCAGATGAAGTAGAGGCCCGGCCGTACATCCGCGTTCTTAACCAGTTTCACTAACGCGAGCGATATGAGACATAGCACGATGAACGGACCTACCCAGCTGAAATTGATGAACGCCTCGGTGAGAGGAGTGTAGCCGTACCCGGGCACCAGTGCATTCCCGAACGCGTCGTTATTGAACTGCAGTGACAAGCTTCTCGGCTTCTCCGGCCAGATAGCTCTGGGCAGAAACAATCCGGGTGCGGATATGTAGGTCCAACCATAGTGGAGCGGCTTGTCGGCCTTCACGTAATACATGAGAGTCTGGATCGGCATCACGAATTCGTTCTGCGTCGCGAACAGCTGGACAGGATTTCGCAGAATTCTGGTTGGGTCTTCGCGAAATAATCGAATTACTCCCATGAACAGGAACAGAACAAAGATCGAAGATCCGATCACGAGCGCTTTGAGTCGAATCCGCGCGCGGGCGCGAGTAGATGCAATGCCCGCGAGGAACATGAACATCGGAAGAAAATCGCGTCGATTCCCGAGCAGCAGATGGAACATCACGAATGCGGCGACCGACACGCCGACGATCCACTTTGCGTTCCAGCTCAGATTCGGCCAGCCCGCAAAGATGAACATCATGAAGCCGTTCACGACCATCATCGACACGACCCAGCTCTGCGAGTAGAGTCCAAGCAGCTGACTCCTGTCGAACGCGACGAACGTCAAACTCCCCGACAGATAGGCGTTGGCGATAACCGCCGCGAATGACGCGAACATCAGCAAAGCACACACGAAGGTCGGCCGAATCCGCGACAGTGACTTCTTCGATACGTCGCGCCACGGCTGCTTGTGCCACCACTGCACGAGATTGAACCCGAGTAATGCCGTGCCGTACAGAAAAGCGGCTTCCGTTATCCCCGATGGAGACGTCTTCAATAGAAGAGACACCAGCGGATAGGTGCATCCATATAGGAAGTAGAAGAGGACGAAAACGAGCCGAATGTCCTGAAACACCCAGTCCCCGTCGATCAGACGGATGAGGCCGAGCGAGAACGCAAACTGTCCGATGAGAAAGAGCACTGCCCCGGCGAGCATAGCTCCGCTAAAGGCTTCAACAACGGCGGCGAGATGAGCGCAGAGCGAGATCCCCATGAGGACCCCAACGCTTGTTGGAAAGGGCAGCGCCTGCGGCGCCTCCCCGTCGTAAACGTTGTCGATTACCGAGGCGCTAGATGCCACTTGGCTGTGGACGCCCACGAAATGATGAGCTCAGTCCGCTGCGAGCTGCACGACGGAGCAACCCGAGCTCACGATTCAAGTAGTAGCGAAGCATCCATCTGAGCGCCGACCCACGCATTCCGTGTGCTCGCTTTAGATAGCTCCAATGCTTTGAGACGAGATAACGGGTATTCCGCCATGCAAGGTACTCGAAACGAACGCGGTTGATTCGCTGACCGCCTGTTGCGCAGATCGGCCCACGCAGGTGAAAGCTGACCGTATTAGGCGTAAAGTAGACCTTTTCTCCCGCTGCATTCGCGGCAAGATAAAAGTCAGTCTCCTCGCGCCAGGAATTTCCGGTATACCATGTGTCGAACGAGACTTTTTCGAACACACGCCGATTGATGAGCGCCCAGGTGTGCAGGAAGGGAGCACGAACCGGCTCCCGGACGCGAGCAGCGAAATCCGCTTCCATCGATGTAAGATCGAAAACCCTGTCCGGATGAACTTCCGGTGAGGGCGGATCAACGAGCAGCTCTTCCGAGAACTCCGCAGGAACAAATCCTGTGACTGATCTTCCGCCGATGATCGACGCATCCAGCGCCTGCGCGTCGCGCAGGAGAACGCCGCAGTAATCATTATCCAGCCACACGTCGTCCTCACCAAAGAGCACCCACTCCGTGTCCGAGGCAGCGATTGCGGTGAGCCGGGCGGCCGGCTGTCCTCGACGAGTTGCATGACGAATCACAGTCAGGGGAATCGCGGAACGACGGGCTATTTCCTCGACCATCTGCTCAGTGCCGTCCGTGCTTCCATCGTCTACTACGATCACGCGCGCAACACCTGACTGAGACAGGTACGACGGCAGCACAGTCGACAGGGCGCGCCGTCTATTGAATGTCGGAATCAGAATCGTAATCGGCGCCGTCACGAGACTCTGCTTGCCTTGGGGCCGCTGGCCGCGCGCGCTGCAGGAAGCTCGCGGTACCCTTCCCACCCTCCGCGAATGACGTTGAGTGGAATCCGCAAGTCACGCTTGGCCATTCCGACGACTGACATCGCGGCGGCGTGAAGCAGAAGTCGAAGGCCGTATCTCAGTTTCCAGAGCGGCTTGTCGCCGATGGCCTTCCAGACAAACAACACGCGTGAACGCTCGCGCTCCCGCGTTTGCGCGTGCAGCGGCGGCCGGTTGATGGCGCTCGGGTAATGATCGACAGTGACGCGATCGGAACAGAGGACGCGCCACCCAGCCTTTGCTACGCGGTGAGTTACATCGACATCCTCGTGCCAGAAAGAACCCAGCGCTTCATCGAAGCCGCCGATGGCGAGAATCGCCGACCGCCGGAACGACATGTTGCCGCCACCAAGCCATGCAGCCGCGTGCTCCCCCGGAGGGTTGTGCGCCGGGCCCACATTGAATCCGCCCCAGTCGATTCGAAATCTGTTTGACGTCAAACCAAGCATCCGATAAGCCGCATTTCGCAACGGACCATAATGACCGGGATGATCCACGAAACCGCCAACACCACCAACCGACTCATCCGCGTATGCGGCAACGAGTGCCGCCGACCAGTCGCGTGGAAGGCGCACATCATCATCCAGAAACGCTACGATGTCGCCGCGCGCGAGGCTTAGTCCTTTATTTCGAGCGCCGGCGGTACCGAGGCCTTCGCTGAATTCGGCGACTTGCATGTCCAGCCGATCAGCGAAACGACGGCGGATCGCATCTGCTGCTCCGACAGGATAGGCCTGGAGGATGACGATGACTTCGAGAGACGGCGGCTCGGCCTGCGCCGCCAGATCATCAAGACAGCGCTCGAGCTCTTCGCCGCGTCTGAATGACGGTACGACGACGGATAGTTGGATGTGCATTGAGCCTACTGCTAACCCCTGAGCGATCGCCAGTGCCGGAGGAGACGCGTTCGGCGAAGCAGGTGGCGAACGAGATTCCGCGGAATGTCGTACAAATATATCTGGCCCATACCCGTCAAACGAGCGAAGCCGCTGAAGTGTCGCCGCACAACATCCGCGCGCTCCGTGCACGATTTCATGAATCTCGTTTCGCTCATGCCGAACATCCTGACATCGGCGACAATCTCATCCACGAAGCGGACGCTCACCGGCTTCTGGAAACAGCGGACGATGAAATCGTAATCGGCAACCACTTCGTACCGCGTATCGAACAGGCCGACGGTGTCGAAGAGCCGTCGCCGGGTGAGCGTTGCTGGATGGCAGAAGTTCTGGTGCGCGAGATCGCTCACGGTCACGTCACCGCCGGCAATCGAGACGACCTCACCGTCTCCGAGGCGCTCCCGTCCGTGAATGAGATCCGCCCCGCCTCCGGCTTCAACCATCGCCTCGATCGTCGTTGGCGCTGCAAGACGGTCATCCGAGTTCGCGAAAACGACGTATGCGTCGGGATCAGTGACGAACGACACCGCCTTGTTCATTGCGTGATAGAGGCCTTCGTCAGGCTCGCTTATCCAGTGGTCGATCTTGTCGTCGTAGCGGCGAAGAATGTCGACGGTTCCATCAGTCGATGCGCCGTCGACAACTATGTACTCGATCTGCGGGTAAGTCTGGCCGACTACGGCGCGAATGGTCTCTTCGATGGTGTCGGCGCCGTTTTTGACAACAGTAATGATCGAGACAAGCGGTTTTGCTGGATCTCCGTGCTTCACTCGGCCTCGATTGCTTCCGTGATCCAGTCGCTACGCATAGCGAACCGCCGCCATTTCGGCGACGCCAGAAGTCTCATGTCATAAACGACGCGATTCCTGATGTAGAAGAGCCGCGCGACATTGAGTCGCCATCGTGAGTCCCCGCGAATCGACCTGCCCAGCGCGAGCACGGAGGACGGAATCGCGCGAGATATCTGCGACGCCGCGTCGCCGATAAGGCGTACCGTGCCGGGGCCTCGCTCACGGAAAGTCGTGTAACTGTCGCAGTAGCCCTGATCAGCGAATCGCTGATTGAGGTATCGCTGGCTCATCCGGGAGCCGGGTATGCGATGGCGCGTAATGGATTTCCCTACATAAGCGAAGCGATAGCCCAGCTTTGCGATCTTGATGTTGAGCCCGGTTTCGTTGTCGCCGACGAAGCGATCGGCATTCGTGTCGGGATTGAAGCCGCCTGCGGCAAAGAAAGCGTGTCTCACTACGGCCTGATGACAGCTGAACACACCGGGATCCCGATCGGAGATCATTAACCCCTCGCCACGATCGTTCAGACTCAGGATCTCGTTCTTGCAATGAGCGAGAACCCATGCTGGCGGCTCCGTCTCCCACAGCGGCACAACTTTCCCGGTTGCCGACGCGACATTCGCTCCCGTCTCGAATGCCGGCACGATTGCCTCCAACATATTCGGGTCGGCAATCATGTCGTCGTCGGTGAAGTACAGTATCTCGCCGCGAGCCGCCTTTGCTCCGGAATTGCGCGCGAAGTGTGCGCCGCGCCGCGGCTCGGTTAGAAACCTGACTCTTGGCGACCGGTATGCCATCTCCGGAATAGCCATGGGAGTTTCATCCGATGAGCCATTATCGACGACGAGGATTTCAAATCGGTCGCCGGGATAAGTCTGCGCGCGAAAGCTCTTAACGGTCTCGACGACAGATCGTGCCCGGTTAAATGTGGGAATAATTACCGAGACGAATGGCTTGGCGGATCCGCCCTCAATCACGGTTTGCCCCATCGTTGCGAAAGAATGTCGCGTCGACCTGCAGAAGCCGGCCGGTCGCCGGATCAGAAAACGCAGGGTCGAGAGACATCAGGACGAATCCACGTTCGTCGAGTTTCTGAATCATCTCCGGAAGCAGAGTCTCGCCTTCATACAATGGTGTAAGTGAAAGCTCCATCTCTATTCCAACTATGGATTCGAGTGATTGTTCC
>DATBRZ010000085.1:0-3320 GCA_036560025.1 Gemmatimonadaceae bacterium
ATTCGGTTCGACGATCGAGAAGCGGATGCTTCGTGTTCTCGGGAACCACGATCACCGCTCCCTGATCGTCGAGCAGCTGCGCACCCGCCTCCTCTGTCGCGCGCGCGCTGGCGAAACCGCGATCGAAGATGTCACCCTGCCGCTCCACCTCACCGGTCACCGACTCCACACGAAGCGCGAGACCAGTCACTGCATCCGGCAGCTCGATCGTGTCGAGATGCGTTCTGATCAGACGCATCCACGCCCGTCGACTTGCAGTCGATCTCGCCGGACGCACGAGATGATCGTATGTCGTCCGATTAGCGAGCGAGAATGAAAGCGTCATCTCACGCGCGCACTGTCCCTGACTCGCAAGCGCGCCGCACACGTTGTCGACAAGAGCATTGATGACGAATACGAGTCGCTGCGTATCCCTCAACGTGTAGTCCACCCAATCCATCGACGATTCCGGCAGCGTCCTCGGCGACGATCCGAAAATCGGACGGCGATCATCCGCTCGCGCGAGCCGCCAGAGCTCCACGCCTTCGGCCCCGAATCTCACCTCGACCGCCTCCTGGTCGAGGCGGGCGAGGTCGCCACACTTTTCGATTCCGGTGGCTTCGAACATGGATTCGAGCGGCTTGGATGGAGCGAGCACCGAGATCGCGAACTGGGCGATGAAGTCGCGCTCGGCCCCAAGCGGCACAATGGTTGTAGCCGGAGTGGATTCGGAGTCCGGTCCCGCAACTCGTGCTGCGAGTTCCGCTACGATGGGTATGCGAGAGATGGCTACTTGCGCTTTAGTGAGTTGATACTGTTCTGTTGCTGTCATCAAATCTCGACAAATCGCGCGTGAATCGAGACTTCTGCCATCTGCCCAGATGAGGCCCTTTCCCAGGTCCGCAGAGATCCTCGGAGCGATTTTGAGTGCGCTCGCGGCAAAGCGGTTAATGGAGCTTTCGCTCCAGCTCGGGCTCCAGAGGCAGATGAAGGTCATGGGAAAGGGCTCCCAAATTATCCCGAAGAAATACCGAAAGCAAGAATGGTGCAAGCACAGAGGAAAACAAGGAAGATCGAGGGCACAGAGGATCGCAGCATCCTGGACATTATTGGTAGTCGCGGCGGTCGGCTGCTCCTCGGAGAACATCAATGCGCCACCTGATCAATCGATGACCGTCTATCAGGGATTCGACACAGATGAAACATGGAACGGAGTGAGGCTGCACATTGATGCCGATGTTTCGGACATGCGATCACCGTCGGCGCCCTGAGCGTCGATACGCACTCATGGTTGGAGTCCACAGGGACTCCAACTCTCTTCACTTTATCTCTATGAAGCGACTATCTCGGTTGGCACCGATCACGACCACACTGATCGCGGTGCTTTCAGCGCAAGCAATTGCCCAAAGCTCCGGGCAAGCGAGCTTCGCAACTCTCGCCAACGACTTCGTGTACACGTCGCTGAGCTTCTCTCCCGCGAACGCGACGCAGACCGGACTCCACACGTACAGAGATCGTCGGACTGGACGAACGCTCAACCTCGACCAGCTGCTCGACGACTTCTCGCCGGTCTCCATCGCTCGCCAGAAGACATACTACAATGGATTCAAGGATCGACTCAATCGCATTCAGCCGGCGCGGCTCGATGCGCAGACGCGCGCCGACTACGAGCTTCTGCAGAACCTCGTCGCGTTCGCGCTCTTCAGCCTCTATCAGGAAAGATTCTACGAATGGAAGCCGCAGTCATATTCGGAGAACCTCGGTAACGCTCTCTTCAGCAATATCTCTCTGGAGTATGCGCCTAAGGCTCAACGCGCCCGCGATCTCACGGCACGACTCGAGAAAGTCCCCGCGTTCGTCGACGTCGCGCTAGCGAACCTCATCGCATCCAATGACATCTTCAATCGCGTAGCGCTCGAATCGATTGATGGAGTCAAGGATCTTATCAAGGGAATGGGCGCCGACTTTGTCAAAGGAACTTCGTCGCAGGCTCGATACGCTCGCGCGCAGGGACCCGCTCTCGCCGCATTGGATCGATTGACTGCGTTTGTCCGCGACGACCTGCCGAAAAAAGAAAAGCGCGACTGGCGGATGGGCAAAGAGCGATTCGCCCAGAAGTTCCGCTATTACCTGCAGGTCAGCGGAACGCCGGAAGAGCTTCTCCGCAATGCGGAGGACTCCATGCGCACAACTCGCGCGGAGATGCTGCGACTTGCTGAGCCCCTGCACGAGCAATGGTTTCCCGGCCATCGCCACGCCGCCGATGACAGAGACGCTTACACGAATTCAATAGTTGGCGAAGTCCTGGCGCGAATAGGATCCGAGCACGCCAGTCGCGATTCGCTCGTCGAGCAGGGGATGAAGGATGTCGAGATGCTGGAGCGATTTGTCCGCGAGCATCGGATTATTTCGCTCACGGATTTCTCGAACATTCGCGTAATCCCGACGCCGCTCTTCATGCGCGGGATCTACGGTGTCGCGGGCGCTGTGTTCGCTCCCGCGTTGCAGCCTAACCTGTCGACCTTCTACTGGGTCACTCCGATCTCACGCGACTGGCCTCAAGAGCGGGCCGAGTCGAAGATGCGTGAGTACAACAACTACAAGTTCCTTCAGATCTCGATTCACGAAGCGGTGCCCGGACATCTCGTTCAGGGTGCTTACGCGAACCGCATCGTTCCCGGATGGCGCCGATTGCTGCGCGCTGTGTACGGAAACGGCCCGTACATCGAAGGCTGGGCGGTTTACACCGAGCACATGATGGAGGAGCAAGGCGTGAACGCGGGCGACCCGGTGAAGATGCATCTCAACGCGCTCAAGGGAATGCTCCGCATCTACATGAATACGATCATCGATGTGCGACTACACGCGATGGATATGAAGGGCGAAGACGCCGTCGCGAGGATGATGGGCGACGCGTTTCAGGAGAGACCGGAAGCGGAAGGCAAGCTGCAGCGAGCGCAGCTCGATTACGTGCAGCTGATGACGTACATGGCGGGCGTTCAGGAATGGACGAACTTGCGCCGCGAAGTCGAGCGCAAGGAAGGATCAGCGTTCAACCTCTGCCGTTATCACGACCGCGTTCTGCTCTACGGTCCGGTTCCGATTCCGACTGTTCGATCGCTCTATCTCGCTGGCGTGCCGCCGACTGCAAACGCGCCCGTATCGCGGTGCAGATGAGATCGTAGCGTTTCCTAAGCCGGGCGCTTCGATCTCTTGATGCCACGCCGATCCGGCAGCCCGGCATCGAGCGCCATTCTCAAATCCTCTCCCTCGATTCGCACACGCAGGTCGACGCCTTTGTTCCATCCGAGCGATTGGGCTCGAACGCGGATGATGGCCGA
>DATBRZ010000086.1:0-18077 GCA_036560025.1 Gemmatimonadaceae bacterium
TTTTTGTTGAACGTGCGTCCGGTGCGTCCCCCTATTCAGAATCAATAAAAGGAACCTTGAGCATCGCTGAAGCAGCCTGGTCGGCATACTTCAGCACCTTGCCGGAGTACGTGTGGCAGCGCGGCGTGTTCGTGCCGCGAACGCACCCGTTGTACCTCAGAAGCGCACGCTCGAGGGATGGAGACTTTTTGATGTACTGCGCCAGGATGCTGGTGCCGTAGCAGATGTTCGATTCCACGTCGGCGAGATCCCGTGACGGACACTCCTTCCATTTCCCCGCGTGGAACGGCATCACCTGCATCAATCCGCGCGCCGACACGTTACTCCTCGCCAGAGGGTCCAGCTTCGCATTCTCGGTTAGTAGAATGCCGATCAGCAGCGCAGGGTCGAGATTCTTCTTCTGCCCTTCGCTCACAATTGCAGTCGCGATGCGGTTGGCGCGAGTCGAGTCCTTCGTGTACTTCCGGAGGACCTGGCTGACTCGAAAGGTCTGCTCGGTCGCGGAAGTCGCTTCGACGACGGCTGCCGGCAGCTGCAGCACCTCCAGCGGCTTTACATACGTGGGGTGCTGTTGATGGAGCGTGAACAGCGTACCCGCCGCGAGCAGCACGCTGGCCGCGAGGCCATGGCCAACGGCAAGGAGAATGGTGCGCCACCGGCGTGGTGGTTTTTCCACGGAGCGGCGGCGGACGTTCGTATAAACGTTTCCAGCGGAATGTCTTCGTTCCACAGGCAGCTCCAGCTCTGAGGCGATTGCGTTGCTCGCAAGGCTGGCAGGCGTAGGCATCGCCCCAGTACCTGCACCACATATGCCATACTAAGGTATGGAGATTGCGACCGGCGGTATCCTTCTGTCTACCCTGGTGAGCCTACGACTGGCTCACCTTTTTGGTGCCAGCCGGTTGGCCAAAACAGCACTTCTGTGATACCACTTCACCGCGCGGGCCTGCCGAATTCATGAGGGAATCGGAAGGACTTTACCGCGCAATCCGGTTCGTCAAAAGAGCACTGATCGGACTCCTGATCAGCATCGTCACTCTGTCTGTTTTCGGGTACCTGTTCTTCATGCGGCACGTCGACGCGCGAGCCGCATGGGCGACGGCAGCGCGCGAGGTTCGTGGCGGCACGCTGCATTACGGCGAGCGAGTTGAGCGATTCGCGAAGGCCTTCCAGCGGCGGCCAGCGGATTACTACCGCGCCTCGAACGGTCTGCTCGTCGCCACCAACGAGCGTCTGATCTTCATCGGCCTCGCTCCCAGCGACAAGCTCGACAACACCGACGCCCCTGCGACCATTCTTCAGTACGAGTTTCCCAACGACACCCTTCTCAAGATCGATCCGGCGCGCCTGTATTTTCTGACCGCACACGGAGTCCGAATCTCTCACGCTGGCCGAGAGCCGATTGCGATTGCGGCGGCGCCGGGTGAAGGCGCGGCGTTCGACTCGCTGATTGCCGCCGTGAATCGTCGCATCGCAGGTGTAAAGCGCGCGGCTGCGCGGGAGCGTCGTATCCGGGCCAACGTAGCCGCGATGCTGCGCCAGCCGATCTACTACGTCGTTCGACGCGGTGACGCTATTTCGTCAATCGCTACTCGCTTCGGCGCGACACAAGACGAGATCCGCGCCTGGAACAACCTCCCGAGCGACCGGGTGAAGATCGGTCAGCGTCTGATAGTGAAATCCGAGGGATTGAGGAAGCGGTAGACGTCAGATCTGAAGGCGATATCCTGCTTTCCAAACGGTCAGAATGTGCCGGGGAGTCGAAGGATCATCCTCGAGCTTCCGCCTCAGCTCGGCGACATGGATATCGACGGTGCGTGTCATCACTTCCGCCTGATGACCCCATACATCCTTGAGCAGCTCGAGACGCGACGCGACAGCGCCGCGCCGCCGCAGTAGCGCAAGCAGGAGATCGAACTCCTTCGGTGTAAGAGCGACTGCAGCTCCGCCCTTGGTCACCGTCCGTGCCGCCGTGTTAAGCTCGACCTCGCCGAATCCCTCGATCGTCGGCTCGCTGTCACGCTTATCGCCGCCCTTTGCGCGCCGCAGTATCGCCTGCACGCGCGCGAGCAGCTCGGACAGACTGAACGGCTTGGTGACATAGTCGTCGGCGCCAAGCCGGAACCCGAACACCTTGTCTGCTTCTTCACCGCGCGCAGTCAGGATGAGCACCGGAACGTCGATGCCGCCGTCCCGCAGCTTCTTCAGTAGCGTGTACCCGTCAATCCCCGGAAGCATCAGATCGAGCACGATCAGATCCGCGCCGCTGGACCGGGCAAGCTCGAGCCCTCTCGTTCCGTCCTCGGCACCTTCAACCTCGTAGCCTTCGGCCTCCAGGCTTCTCGTCAGGCCGAACGCGAGATTGGCGTTGTCTTCGATAACGAGAATCTTACTCATCAGCCGGAGGCCACGGCGCGCTGTTGTTCGACATCTGCCGATGCGCGAGTCGGAGTCCGATCCCGCGGGAACTCCACGACGAATCTCGCTCCACCGTCCGGAGCATCATCAACCCACGCCCGTCCTCCATGGAGATGCACGAGCTCCCGCACTATCGACAGGCCGATGCCGCTGCCGCCAGCCGCGGATTGACTCTCCCGAGGCAGCCGGTAGTACGGCTCCCAGATTTTCTCACGCTCGTTGCGAGGCACTCCGGGTCCGCGATCGTCGACGCAGATTCGCACTGCAGAGTCGCGCGCGCTCAACGAGATCGTCACCGTCTGGCCGAGCGGGCCATACTTCACCGCGTTGTCGAGGAGGTTGAGGACGATCTGTCTCAACGCACGTGGATCAACGCGCGCAACCAGTCCCCGCTCGATTGAAGCGTTGATCTTCGCCCGCCGCACGCGAGCGAGCGGGACGAACGCATCGACTGCCGCTTCGATCTCTCGATCCATTGCAACGGGCTCCGCGACTACGGCACCACGGCCATGCTCGGAGCGGGAAAACGCCAGCACGTTCTCGACCAGATACGTGAGCCGTTGCGCTTCCTCGTCGATGATGCCGATCGATCGCTCACGCTCGTGCTCCGACCGCAGCTGGCCATTCCGGAGCAGTTCCGCGAACAATCGAATCTGGGTGAGCGGCGTCCGCAGCTCGTGCGACACGCCGGAAACGAAGTCGACTCTGAGTTGTGCGAGCTGTTGCTGACGGCGGAGCTGGATCAGTGCGCCAACTGTGAGTCCCACGGCGAGCAGGAATAATCCCGCGAGCATGGGCAGCCTCGATCGCGGCAGACCACCGACAACCAATCGCGGCGCAATGTCGGAGCGGAGTGCAACGGCAAGCTGGAGCTTCCCGAATCGCTCGTCGAGCGAATCCCTCGCGGTGAGCTGTGCGGGAAAGCGGCTGGCCATCGAGTGAAAAAGTGGGGCACCGTTCGCGGCCGATACGGTCACGCCGAGAATGGAGTCGCGGGGAATCGTTCGAATCAGCGACGGAGGCAGGAGGGGCGTTCTTTCCAACACCTGCTCGATAATCGGCCCAATGAACGGTCGAGCATCGCCCTCGAAACCGTATGTCACGAGCGGCTTGCCGTCGTAGTCACGCGACACCACATAGCACACGACGCGAAGCCGGCCATCGATACTGTCGACAGTTGCGACCCATGAGTCGTTGGTGATCACAACGCCCAGTCGTCTCGCGGGAGCGCGGTCCGCTGAGCCGAACGCCTGTGTGTGAACTTCCGGAGTTTCGAACCGCTTGGGGTAGCTCGCAACGGTGTCGCGTATCCACTCGAGTACGCGCGGCGATGGAGTCTTCCCGGCAACGGTAATCGTACTGTCACTCCAGTCGAACCGGAAAAAGAAGCGGACAGCATCCAGGTATTTCACCGGGATCTGCGGCTTCTCGGCCGCCGCCATGAAATCCGCAGCCGTCGGCCAGCCGGGCCGATTGAATGGGTCGACTCGAGTGACGGGAACGATGAACGTCGCAATCATGGAGCTCAAAAGCTCCTGAGCCGATTGCTGGTTCAACTGCCAGAGCGCAAATGATGCGTAATCGTGCAGTGCACGCTCGGCGGCCTTTCTGTGCGAGCGCTCTGCGTTCGCGGCCTGATAGGTGAGGAAGCCGGTGAGAATAAGGCCGCACGCGAGCAGCGCAACGAGTATTCTCGAGCTCGGACGGTTCAAGCCAGATCCGCTCTTCATCCGCTCGCGCGCTCCTCGAGTAGTCCGGCGTTAATCAATTGCGCTACCTGACTTTGTTTCCTTCGCTGTCCCACACTTCCACTGTACCAAGGTTCAGCGCTCGGATGGGCGCCTCGATGGTCTTGAGGTCACCAACTGCAACGATCGTCAGTGCGTTCGGCGCGAGCTTCGTCTTTCCGAGGCGCGTGATGTCTGCCGGTGTCACCGCAGCCAGTCGCTCCCGATACGTCGAATAGTAGTCGAGCGGGAGACCGTAGGTGACGATCGTTGCAAGATTGTTCAGCAGCCCCTGCACTGTCTGCACCGAGTTCGGGAAGCTGGCGATAACATTCGCCAGCTGATCGCTGAGCTCTTCGCTCGTTACAGGCTCTGAAGCCAGCCGTCGAAACTCTCGAACCGCTTCAGCGATCGCAGAATCTGTCGCGTTCGTGCGGATGGCAGAATTGAACGAAAAAGTTCCGGTTTGTTGCAATGGACCGAATGCCGCGAATGCGCCGTACGTCCATCCGTGCTTTTCGCGAAGGTTCATGTTCATGCGAGACCCGAACCCGCCACCGAGGACCTGCGCGGCCGCCTGGAGTGCAATCACGTCCGAGCTCTCCCATCCATCTGCGGCTTGACCGATTACTACGCCGGACTGAACCGAGCCGGGTCTGTCGACCAGAATGATTCTGTTCGCCGATACCTGTTTCGCGCGATTGGCGAGTGGGGCCGGCGTCGATCCCGGAACGTTCCACGATCCGAGCGCGCGCTCGACAATTGTTCGCGCCTGACGTGGTGTAATGTCTCCTACGATCATTACAGTGGTGTTCTTCGGTGAATACATCGTCGAGTGCCACTTCAAGACGTCCTCGCGAGTAAGGGCCGACAGCGATGCCTTGTTGCCACCCGACAGTCTCGAGTAGGGAGTCGTTGGCTCGAACAGAGCCCAGTTGAAGATTTTTGCTGCCACTCCCTCCGCGGTCGACTGGTTCCGCTCATATGCGGCGATTGCAGTCGCGCGCAGTCGATTGAAGTCCGACTCGGTAAACGTGGGAGTCGTTACCGATTTCGCAGCGACTGAAAGTGCGTCGCTGAATACCGTCGGCAGCGACGTCACGTTGGCGAAGGCGGAGCCGTAAGATCCGCTCGTGCCGAATTGGGCACCGAGCGATGCCATGGTGTCGGCGATTTGCGCTCCGGTCATGCCGGCAGCGCCTTCCGACAGAAGATTCGCGGTGAGCACGGCGACGCCGGACTTGTCGCTCGGCTCGCGAACTGCCCCGGCATCGAGACGGATCCGTGCAGTAACGATCGGGAGCGTGTGCTTCTCGATCAGGGCGACGCGCACGCCGTTGGCGAGCGTGAACGTTTGCACGGCAGGGACCGAGTACGGTCTGAGCGGCCCAGGCGCGGGCGGCTTCTCGGTCGGTGTCTGAGCGCGCGCACTGCTGAGCGCAACCGACGCGGCGAGAGTTGAGAATATCAGAGCACTGCGCATCAGTTGGTCCCCGGATTTGCGGCTTTCGGAACCGGCACATAAACGAGCCGGACCCGATTCGTTGGGATGATTCTCTCGGCGACAAGATCCTTGAGCTGCTGGACAGTCACCTTGTCGTATTCGGAGAGGATGGTGTTCACGTGATTGGCGTCGCGGTAGTACGTGTAGCCTTCCGCAAGCGCGTCGGCACGGCCCCCGAATCCGCCCGTCGTCTGTAGCGAGTTGACGAGCTGGAAGCGTGCGCTTGTACGCGCGCGATCCAGCAGCGCCTGATTGATCTTCGACGCGGCGTTGTCCAGCTCTGCAACGAGCGCCGCTTCGAGCGAATCGGGATTGGTGTTGGCCTTTCCAGTGGCGGTGAAGACGAGAACGTCGGCCCCGTCGATCAAGCTGAAATTGAATCCGCTCACGCCAACAGCGATCTGCTTCTCGCGAACGAGCGACTTGTAGAGAGGACTCGCTCTGCCCGAGGCGAGAACGCTGGCGAGGAGATCGACGACAGAGCCCCGCTTGTCACGGGCCGACGGAACGCGGTAACCGATGTACACGGCGGGCGCGGCTGCATTCTGGTCTCGCACCACCTCGCGTGACTCCTTTCCGATCACTGCGCCGACAGCCATCGACCGCTGAGGAGGAACGGCCGGACCGCGCGGAATGTCGCCGAAGTGTTTTCGAACGAGCTGCTTCGCTTCGTTGATGTCGATGTCGCCCGCGATTACGAGAACGGCGTTGTTCGGAGCGTAGTACGTATTGAAGAAGTTCTTCACGTCATCGATCGACGCATTGGTCAGATCGGTCATCGACCCGATCACGTCGTGATGATACGGATGCGACTCCGGGTAGACGTAGGTGAGCATCTTCTCGAGCCAGCTGCCGTACGGCTGATTGTCGTAGCTCTGACGGCGCTCGTTCTTCACTACTTCTCGCTGATTGTCGAGCTTCGCCTGAGTCAACGTCTCGAGCAGAGTTCCCATTCGATCGGACTCGAGCCACAGCGCCAGCTCGAGCTGATTCGACGGAACCTGCTCGAAGTAATTCGTTCGATCCCACGCGGTTGTGCCGTTGATGTCCGCTCCCGCGCGTCCGCCGGCTTTCTCGAGGAGGGCCCAGTGCTGCCCGTCAGCGACATTCTTCGAGCCCTTGAACATGACGTGCTCGAAGAGGTGAGCGAATCCGGTCTTGCCCGGCTGCTCGCTCTTGGACCCGACATTGTACATCACCTCCACCGCGGCAACCGGAGTTGATCGGTCGACGTGGTAGATGACGTGGAGCCCGTTAGGCAGAGAATCGAGAGTGTAGGCGATCTTGAGCTGTGGAGTACTCTGCGCTTTTGCGGCTGGAGCAATGGAGGCGATGACGACGCACGCGAGGGCGGTCGGCCGAAATAAATCTCGCGCAGCCCGCTTCGACCGGAGGAATCGGAGGGGAGACATGATGTTCCAGTTTTTGAGAGGCAGATGTGGGCGGCTTCGCCGCCCGAGACCGTGAAGAATATATGGTTGCAGGCTGCTTGCCTTGGGACGATGGGGAGTAAGAAAGGTGTAAGGGTTAAGTCGACAAAATGCTGCGGATCCAGGACCGAGGACCAACAGCATCGATGGCCGTTAGTCCTGGGGCCGCAGTCCTCTTAAGGATCGTCGTCTTCTTCGGGTGGTGGTGTTTCCTCCGGTATTTCGCCGACTCTCTCGATGTGAACCACGCGCTTCAGCGTCTGCCCGCTCGCAGTGATCGTTACGAGATAATCCCCCGGTGGTAGCGCCGGCCCGTTACGGCCGCCGCCGAATCCGCCTCCTCCTCCGCCGCCTCCTCCTCCGAATTGAGTCTGACCGGGAGCCGCCTCTGCTGGTCGCAGGTTGATCTCCCCGGGCGCCTGTCTGGCAAATCCGCCCGGGCCTCCGCCGCGTCGGCCGCGGCGCGCGGTGGTGTCGGTTCCCGGAGGGAAGTTTCGGGCGCCCGCAGTTGTGTCAGCCCCTGTGGCACCAAGCGAATCCTCACGAGCTTGCCGGAGTCTCGCCGCTGCAATGCTGTCGCGGATGCCCGCCGGTCCGAGCGGGCGAGTTGGGCCACGCAAGTCCCAGTACGCTCGGTGCACGCCGGGACCCGCAGGGCCGGTCAGTCGACGCACCACGTCGCCTTTGACATCGGTGATCACGATGCGGGCAGTGTCGCGCTTCGCATCTCCACCAGTCAGTCTGTAGGCGAATGAAGCACCGTAGGGCGGATTGTCTGCGATGAAGATCTTGTTGCCGTTCCACGCCTGCGTGAATTGCTGCGCGTACTGGTACGCGGTCGACGGCTGGAAAAAATACGACCCCTGTCGCATCACGCTGTCGGTCAGCTGCTCGAGCGGCGCGATATCCGCGATGTAGATCGATCGGCCGTGGGTGGCTGCAATCAGCTCGCGATCGCGCGGATGAATCTTGAGATCGTGTACTGGAACTGTCGGCAATCCCGTCATGAACTTCTGCCACGAAGCTCCGCGATTGACGGAGACGTACGCTCCGACGTCGGTGCCGACGAACAGCAGGTTCCGATTGTGCGGATCCTCGCGAATCACATGCACGAAGTCAGGTCCGCCCGTCGGCAGATTGTTCGCGATGGACGTGAATGTGCGTCCGAAATCCGTTGACACATACAAATACGGGCGCATATCGTCGTCTCGGTGTCGATCGAACGCGACATACACTGTCGCAGTATCGAAATGAGACGGCTCGACGCGGTTTACCCACGTTTTCCGAGGGAGGCCGGGAAAGTGGGTCGTGATATCTGTCCATGTTCCGCCGTCATTCTTCGACAACCACACATTGCCGTCATCGGTGCCCACCCAGAGGATTCCGGGCCGTATCGGAGATTCAGCAACGGTTGTAATCGTCCCGTGCGTTTCAGCGCCGGTCGGATCTCGTGTCACGCCGCCGGTGGTTTTTGTGCTCGTTCTGATCCGCACCGAATCACGGGTCGAAAGATCGGGCGAGATCGGATAGAAATGATCTCCACGATCCGTCGACCTGAAGAGCAGGTTTCCGCCCATATAGACCGTTGTCGACGAGTGAGGCGACAGAAAGAACGGAGTCTGCCAGTTGAAGCGGTAACGCTTCGCGGAGTCCGAGGCAGCTCGAGCGCGCAACGCGCGCAACGACGTGGAGATTGTCGGTGTCTCGGGTTGCGTCGTGTCGCCACGCGCAACGACGAGCGAATCCTCGAAGTTTATCTGCACGCCCTGACCGCCTGCGCCACGCATGATTGGAGTTCGCGAGCCGGCTACAAGATCCAGTCTCGACGCATTTCCTCCCTGTGACTCGCTGTAGATGATGTTCGGATTGTCCGGATCGACTGCCGTATAGAACCCGTCGCCACCGCCGACATTGATCCAGTCCGAGTTCTGCGGACCGAATCGCCCACGCGTCCTGCTCGGCCCGCACCACGAGCCGTTGTCCTGCAGTCCGCCACAGACTCCGTACGGCTTCCGCATGTCGAAGCTCACGCCGTAGAACTGGCCGAGTGGCATTGTGTTGATGAAGTCGTAGGTGCCGCCGCGGTCGTAGGTAACCGCAATGCCGCCGTCGTCGCCGATGATGTAGTGCTCGGGATCGCGCGGGTCGATCCACATCGCATGCCAGTCGGTGTGAATCGACAGCGCCCCGCGTCGCTCTGTCTTCCCGCCGTCATCGGAAAAGCGGAATACCGACGACATCCAGTAGACGCGATCCGGGTTCTTCGGATCGACGCGAACCTGCGAGTAGTAGAACGGTCGGGCGTCCTGCTCGTTCCGTCTCATCAACGCCCACGTCGCGCCGCCGTCGGTGGACTTGTAGAGTCCGCTGTTGCGGCGTTGTGCCTTCGACGTGTCCGGCAGTGCTCCCTTCGGGCGAGGCTTCTTCATCGTGTCCGCCTCGACGAGAGCGTAAACGATCTTCGAGTTCGAGGGCGCGATCGCGAGTCCGATTCTTCCTTTGGTCGTCGTCGGGAAACCGCCTCCCTGCACTTCTGTCCAGGTCGCGCCGCCATCGGTTGTCTTCCACAGAGCGCTTCCGGGGCCGCCGCTCGTGAGGAAATACGGACCGCGAGCTCGCTCCCAGCTCGACGCGAACAGTGTGTTGTGGTCATTGGGATCCATGGCGATGTCGACGAACCCCGCCTTCTCGCTGACGAATTTCACGAGCTTCCACGTGTCGCCGCCGTCGGTCGTTTTGTAGAGACCGCGCTCGGCGTTCGGTCCCCACGCATGACCGAGCGCCGCGACATACACGACATTCGCGTCCTGCGGATCTACGATGATCCTTCCGATATGCTGCGTTCCGGTCAGACCGACGAGCTTCCACGTGCGACCCGCGTCGGTGGATTTGTAGACGCCTCCGCCGGGAGAAATTGAATTGCGCGAGTCTTCCTCCCCGGTGCCCGCGTACAGGATGTCGGGGTTCGACGGAGAGAGTGCGATGTCGCCCATCGAAATCACTCGCTCGTGGTCGAAGATCGGGAAGAACAGCGTGCCGTTGTTGATCGTCTTCCAGATTCCGCCCGATGCCATTGCGACGTAGTAGATCTTCGCGTTTCTCGGATCGACCTCGATGTCGGTGACTCGCCCGCCCATTATTGCGGGGCCGATCGATCGCCAGCGGAATTCGTTCAGCGTCGCGGAATCGAGAGGCGAAGAGAGCTGACACGGGGCTTGGCTGGCGAGCGAGACGAACGCGATCAGACAAAGAGCAATGCGCATAGTGGAGTGCGGTTACGGGTCAAAAAAAAATCAACTTCGTTGTTCTAAACTTCATCCCAGATCCTTCTCTGCTGGGTCTCTTCGAGTGTCAGTGATCCTACAACGAAAGTCATGAGGGCAATGACCGTCGGGTAAATCAGACCGGCGTAGATGTTACCCGTGCGCGTTACGAGCGCCGTCGAGATCAACGGCAGAAATCCGCCAAACCAGCCATTCCCGAAATGATAGGGCAGCGACATCGACGTGTAGCGAACGCGAGCGGGGAATGACTCGACGAGAAATGCGGCAACCGGTCCCGTGATCATCGCGGCGTAAATGATCTGGACGACGATAACGGCAACAATGACGGCTGGTACGAGCGGGTGGCTGAAGTGCTCCATTAGCCGGTACAAGCCGAAGTACGTGAGCGCCGCGAAGAGATTCCCCAGCATCATGAGTCGCTTGCGGCCGACGCGGTCCGAAACCGTTCCAAAAAACACGAACGACGGTGCGCCGAGCACGAGTGACACGGCGACGATCCCGTACGCCGTCGCAAGCGGCAGCTTGAGCACCGTTTGAAGAAAGAACAGAGCGTAGAACTGACCGGTGTACCACACCACCGCTTGGCCGGCGGTCACGCCAAATAAAATGCGAAGCACGACCTTCCATTTCGGCCACGTGTTGAAGCTCTCGCGCACGGGAGCTGTCGAGGCGCCGCCCTGAGACTTGAGCCGGGCGTACAGCGGCGATTCGCCGAGCTGCATTCTTATATAGAAGGAGATCACGACAAGCAGGATCGACAGGAAAAACGGAATCCTCCATCCCCAGTCGGCAAACGCTGCTTCACCCACCACCCGGCGCGTGATGAGAATCACGATCAATGAAACCAGAAGCCCGATCGTTGCGGTTGTCTGAATGAAGCTCGTGTAAAAGCCGCGACGCTTGTCCGGGACATGCTCGGCGACGTACACGGCGGCGCCGCCATACTCGCCACCCAGCGCCAGCCCCTGCAGCAATCGAAGAATCACGAGGACGATGGGAGCGACGATACCGATCTTCGCATACCCGGGAAGGAACCCGATCGCGGCGGTCGAACCGCCCATGATCAGAAGCGTCGCGAGAAAAGCGATCTTCCGCCCGAGAAGATCACCGATGCGCCCGAACACAAGCGCGCCAAGCGGGCGAACGGCGAATCCAACGGCGAACGTTGCGAGCGTCTTGAGGAAGCCCGCGGTTGGGTTCCCTGCAGGATAGAACTGGGTGGCAATGATCGGGGCGAGACTTCCGAAAATGAAGAAGTCGTACCACTCGATCATCGTGCCGGCGGTCGAAGCGGCGATGACGCGCCAGATGTCGCGCGGCGCCGCGAGGCCCTGGATTTCGCTCACGGCGGGTGAAAATGGCTCGGCCGGGGTGCCGACGTGAGATGTTGACCGTCGCCTGTTTCGGCGGACTACACTAGTTTCGTCTCGGCATGGCAGCGTCATTGTCTCCGATCCCACGATCGATCGATCTAAACGCCGATCTCGGGGAATACTCGACTCCGGGCGAGGGATCCTCCGACCGCGAGCTTCTATCGATCGTCACCTCTGCCAACATCGCGTGCGGCGCACACGCGGGGAACGAAGCCGTCATGCGTGAAGTCATCGCGATGGCCGCTGCAAACGGTGTGACCGTCGGAGCGCACCCCGGTTACGGCGATCCAAATGGATTCGGGCGGCGCGAGCTCGGCATACCGGCGAAACGAATCCGCGACGAGGTAGCATTGCAGATCCGGGAAATGCTCGAGGTCTGCGCAGCGGAAGGTACGAGGCTCCGGCATGTGAAGCCGCATGGTGCGCTGTACAATCGCGCTTCAGTGGACGCGGAAGCGGCGAACGCTATCGCCGAAGCAGTGCATTCGGTCGATCCGGGACTGATCCTCGTGGGACTGGCGGGAAGCGAGCTTCTGCGCGCGGGACGCAACGCGTCGCTCACAGTAGCCGGTGAAGCATTCGCCGATCGCGCATATCTAGCCGAAGGAACGCTGGCGCCGCGTGACATCAAGGGCGCCGTTCTCGACGATCCGGAAAAAGTCGCGGACCGAGCTCTCAGAATGGTGCTCGAGGCCGCGGTGACATCGATGGGCGGAGCCACCGTTCGCGTCGATGCCGACACGATCTGCGTCCACGGTGACTCGGATCGGGCAGTCGCACTAGCTCGCGCAGTGCGCAAGCGGTTAGAGGCTAACGGAATCCGCATCGCACCTTTCGCCGTGTGATTTTCCCTGAGCCGCGCTTCTCTCCTCTCGGAGATGGCGCCGTGACGATCACACTGGGCGACGAGATGTCGCAGATGATGAGCGACAATGTGATGGCCGTCGCTCATGCCATCGAAAGCAGAATGAATCGCGTCGAGGTCGTGCCGTCATACGCGGCGGTAACGGTTTTCTTTGATCACCCTTCCTCGAAATACGCGGAAATCGTGACACAGCTTGAAAAGCTGGTGGCTGGTAGTGCGGCAGTCGGCGCTGAGTCGCCGACTTCGGCAAGCAAACTCGTTCGCATTCCTGTCAGGTACGACGGCGAAGATCTCGATGACGTGGCAGGGCGAGCCAACATGACACGGGAATCGGTGATCGACCTGCACTCGTCACGCGAGTACCGCGTTTACATGCTCGGCTTCGCGCCCGGTTTCGCATATCTCGGCGATCTCGATGAACGACTCGCACTCCCTCGGCGCGATTCCCCGCGAAAGCGCGTTCCGGCGGGCTCCGTGGCGATCGCGGAGAATCAAACCGCAGTCTACCCATCATCGACCGCAGGCGGTTGGCACCTCATCGGCAGGACTGGCGCCACGATGTTCGACATTGCGCGCGAGCCGCCGTCATTGCTTGCGCCGGGAGATCGAGTCCGCTTCGAGCGCGTCGACGAGTGATTCGAATTTTGAAGGCACCTCCCTTCCTGACCATTCAGGATCTCGGAAGGCGCGGCTTCAGAAAGATCGGCGTTCCGCTCTCCGGCGCGATGGACCGTTGGGCGATTACAAGAGCGAATGCCCTGGTCGGAAACCCCGAGGATGCTGCCGCCTTCGAGTGGGCGCTCGGAGGAGGAGCAATCGCTTGCGACACGGACTGCGTGATCGCACTCGCGGGTGCGACTGTCGAGATCAACGGCAAATCCGCAGGCGGGGCGGCAGGTTCCACTTTCGAGCTGGAAAAGCGGCAGCGACTGGAAATCACGAGAGTAGTGCGCGGGCGCTTCGCATATCTCTCGGTCAGCGGCGGGATCGACCTGCCGCGAGCCCTCGGAAGCCGCAGTACTTACCTTCCCGCGCGCATCGGCGGTTTGGACGGACGACTTCTTCAGGGTGGCGATGCGCTTCCAATCGGTAACAGCGGTCGGAGTGCTGTCGATGCGACTGAGAGCGATACGCACGACGCCCCCAATTACGAAGACGACCGCATCCGCGTGATCCCGTTCGCTGACGGAGTCGGCGCATCGGCGCGAGATCGCTTTTTCGCCGGCGAATACAAGGTGTCCCCGCAGTCAGACCGCAGCGGGTATCGTCTCGATTGTGCGCCTATTCCTGTTCAGTCGCGCGCTACGCTGTCGGCCGCAGTGTGTCCGGGCACCATTCAGCTTCCGCCGGGAGGAAGTCCAATCCTTCTCATGGCCGACGCCCCGACCATCGGCGGCTATCCAATCGTCGGCGTTGTTTGTGCGGCTGATCTCCCGATCATTGCCCAGAAGGAACCGGGGCAATCAATCAGCTTTATCCGTGATGCGTGATCAGGGAGTCTTGCTGCTGATGTAAGTGACCACGAGATCGGCTAGCGCGTCGCGCACCCATTCAGCGTAATGAAGAACAGGCGGCGCTTCGCTCACGTACGGCTGCGGCCCGGTTGATTTCCAGTTCAATCCGTTGTCGTCGGACACGATTGTCGTCAGCTCGACAATGTGGATGCCCTTCGCCCCCAATCCTCGAATCAGGTTGTTGAGCGTTGGAATCGCGGGGTTCGATGGACTGCGCGGCGGAAGTGTCGTCATCAGGATGTGATCCGCCGGAAGTCCGGCCGCGATCCACTGATCGATCATCCACTCCAGGTTGGACGCGACCGTTGCGGGCGCCACGCCTTCCGTAAGGTCGTTGGTTCCCATCGAGATGTAGACGAAATCATCCGGTCGCGGACGAAATGCCTGAACGCGAAGGATCGGTCCGTTCGGATACGAGAGTCCGGTCGGCTCTCCACCGCTCCATGGATAAGCGAGACCGAGAACTTCGCCAGCAAAGCGCGTTACTCCGTTCACTTCCGTCCGCGCGTTTGGAGCGCCGGGACCCGTGCGACCGGTTCCCGTGGAAGTTCCGGAGATTCCGTGGTTTACAACGCGAATGGTCTGGGGTCGCCTCGCACGCCACTGAGCTTCGATTTTCCCCGCCAGCTGGAGCGAACTATTTGGAGTTCCTGCAGGAACGCGGATCGAGACTCCGCTCGATACGTACGAACCGACCTTTGCAACGGGGTCAGTGCCGGCGTAGCCCGCGTCGGTGTTTGAATCGCCGAACGTTACGACCTGCACTCTTACTGTACCGGTTGCAGTGAACGTGACCGGCGCAACCACCGGTGCAGTAGCGACGAGCGTGTTCGAGCCGAGCCCCAAAACCCAGCTGCCAACCGTCGCGATGCCCTGCGCGTTCGTTACTTGAGAGCCGCCGGTGATCGATCCGCCGCCGGACTGAACTGTGAATGTGACAGTTACACCGGGGACGGTTCTCCCTTTCGAATCGAGAATCTTTACGCTGGGCGGTACAGGCACAGCCGTCGCGGCAAACACTGACTGTCCGTTGCCCGCCTCGATCGTCATTGCCGAGGGCGCTGGGACGCCATTCGCAGTGAACGTCACCGGACTGCCGGTGAGCACCCCCGATGTCGCAGAGAGAGTGTTCGCTCCGGGCAGCGGTCCAAGAGTCCAGGAAGCCGGAGCTGCAATTCCGTCGATATTCGTAACGGCTTCCGCACCCGTTACGGTTCCTCCGCCACTCGTGACGGCGAATGTGACGGTTACTCCTTTGACCGGGACATTCTCATTGTCGAGGACCTTTATCGACGGCGGCGTGGGCACCGGCTCGCTGAGTGGGGCAATCTGTCCATCGCCCGACTGCGGCACGATCGACGCCGCAGGACCGGAGACAATCGTGATTCGACTCGACGCGCTCTTGCCCTCGGACGTCGCAGTGATGGTTGCCTCGCCCGGATAGACTCCGGTAGCAGCCCCGGTCCCCGCATCTATCGCCACGATCGACGCATTGGAGGTCGACCACAGAATCGCCCGATTGAGAACGAGACCTTCGTTGTCCTTGAGAATTGCCGAGTATTGAAGTGTCCGCGCGACGCGCAGCGAATCGTTGTTGCGATTGATCTCGACGGTTTCGACGCGCGGCTGCATCAGCACGGCGTACGTCCCAAGGTGCGACACATGGCCCGAGACAGTCTTGTCTGTCACGTTCACGGTGCTGCCGTCGATCAACCGCCATCTCGTACCGGCCGATTCATATAGCCGGAGTCCGCTCTCGGGACTGTCCGAGTCGACCTTGTTGGGGTCGTACTTGAGCGTAAGCGTCGCTGCTTGCGCAAATGTGAGAGACGCCGGACCGAAATCGAATGCGGTGCCGACAACGACTCGTGGATTCGCGGGCGCGCCAACCGCCGGCTTCACGGTGACATTGCGTGTTGCGGTCACCGCTCCGGCGGGAACGGTCAGGGCAACAATTCCGCCAAGGACCGTGAAGGAGGCGCCGGTCGACCCGACGACACCGCCATCGACAACGTGCACTTCAACTGAAGCACTATGACCTTCGATGGTTGCGGTGATCGTCGCGGTGCCCAGCGCAACTCCAGTTGCAACACCGGCAGCAACCGTAACTATCGTCGGATCCGATGTGGCCCAGGTTGTCTGCCTGTTGTTGAGCGAGTTCCCCAGTGAGTCCTTTGGGGTTGCGTGAATGGTTTCAGAACCGCCGGGAACGAGCTCCACGGTTGGAGCCGGAGAAAGAATGACGCTGGCGACAGGAACCGGCGGACCGGTCGGCTCTCCACAGGCCACAGCGATGCACAGGAGTGCGGCAGCAGTCCTGAATAACGAGATTGATCGTGCGCCTGAACGGACACGATGTGACCTGGGAAGACGCATTAGACGGGTAGAGCGGGTTGGACGGGTGCGCGCAGATCCGGCCCGCGTTCCGCGCCGAAAAAACCAAGCGTGTACCGCTCGCGTGCCTGCCGGATTTTAATGGTTGCGACTTCCCCCAACAACCGCTCCCTTTCAGTCACGATTCGCTGCAAGCGAACTCGGCTGATTCGACACTTCAATCAAATGGAGGCGCACCTTGTGGGGTGATTTCAAGGCATTCCTGCTCACGCAGAACGCGCTCGCTCTAGCGATCGGCGTCGTCATCGGCGCCGCCGCAGGAAAGGTCGTAACTGCAATCGTCGATGACCTCATCATGCCGATAGTCGGTGCGGTCTCACCGGGGGGCGATTGGCAAAAGGTGACGCTCAACGCCGGGCCTGTGAAATTCGGAATCGGCGATTTCGCAAGCGCCGCCGTGAACTTTCTGATCGTCGCGTTCGTCGTGTGGCAAATTAGCAAGGTCTTCATTCGTCCCGCGCCCCCGAAGCCCGATGACTCTGTGAAGGCCTGTCCGTTCTGTAGAATGTCGATCGACGCAGGCGCGACTCGCTGCCCGCACTGCACCAGTCAGCTCGCGGCGCTCAACCCCTGAGTCACTTTCCCGAGGATCTCGAGAAGTCCCGTCCATTCGATATTGCCGCCGCTCAGAACGACGACGGTTTTTCCCTGCGGCCTGATCATTCCCGTCATCAGCGCGGCCACCCCGATAGCGCCGCTTGGCTCGACGACGAGCTTCATTCTGTCGAGCAGATGACGCATCGCGGCCGGCAGCGGTTCATCGCCGACGAGAACAACATCATCGAGGAACCGCTGGTGGTGCTGGAACGGAAGCGCTCCGACTTCACTCGCCTGAAGTCCGTCCGCGAGGCCGCCGGTTGAGCTGAGTCTCACCGGAGCTCCCGCCTCCCGAGCCCGATATAGCTTGGGCGCGCTGGCGGGCTCGACCCCAATGACTTTCGTCGACGGCGAAAGCAGCTTGATCGCAGTCGCGATTCCTGCGCTCAACCCACCGCCTCCAACAGGAACCAGAACCGTCGACACGTCCCGCATGTCGGCGAGTATCTCCAGACCAATCGTTCCCTGCCCCGCGATGACTGTCGGATCATCGTAGGGATGAACCAGTGTCATCGCGTCGTCTTTGCAGATCTCAATTGCTTTCGCTGCGCGCTCGGGAGTTGTCGTGCCGGCCAGGACGATCTTCGCGCCAAGCCGCTCCGCTCCCGCACGCTTCGCTGGCGTTGCATTTGTCGGCATCACAACGATGGCGGGCACTCCGAAAATCCTGGCCGCCATCGCGACGCCCTGTCCGTGATTTCCGGACGACGGCGCCACGACTCCCCGTGCGCGTACGGCGGACGGCAGGCTGCTCAGGAAATTGTACGCGCCGCGGAATTTGAACGTGCCGCTTCGCTGAAGGACTTCTGCCTTGTAGATGATCGGAGCACCGAGTCGCTGACTGAGCACGTCGTCGGCGAGCAGCGGTGTTCTTACCGCAATATTCTCGAGAACCTTGGCTGCGGCGCGGATGTCGTCGAGCGAGACAATTTTTCCGTCGACCGCGGTAGCTGTCATTTCACCTCAGTGCA
>DATBRZ010000087.1:0-17367 GCA_036560025.1 Gemmatimonadaceae bacterium
ATATCGATCCGTTGACGTGTACGCATCGAGTATCCAGACCAGCTCGCCATTGTCCCGTATCACCATGTACGGGTCTCCGTCGAACTCTACGTACGGGAACGCGAGCTCTGCACGCCGCGCAACCTCGCGATTGAAGAGCACTCGGCTCTCCGGACGAATGTCCGTCGAGAGCAGGATGTTCAACGCACCGAATCTCATCGCGAACATTGCGCGCTTGAATACAGAGCCTACCCTGACTCCCCCAGAGCCGGAGTATCTCGTTGTCACATCGCCCGATCCCGATGGATAATCGAACTCTGGCTGCCGCGTGCCAACGAAAACGTGGTCATTCGTCAGCTCGCCGAAATAGATCTGTGGCCGAGTGACTCGCAGCGACCCGGTCGACGCCGGCGGCAAGTCCTTCACGAACAGAACCGGTAATCCCTCGGTTGTCACTTCGTTCACCGGCCCGACCGTGAGACCCATTCCGTGCGTGAACGTAAGATGCTGATTGATGAACGTTCGGGTAGGCAGCAGTCTCGAGTTCAATTCGCGCGGTGACAGCATTACTTGTCGGTAGCGTCCATCGATTATGTATCGATCGTCATCAACCGACACAAAGTCGTAGTAAGTGCGGATCTCCTGAAGCTGGCCGAATGTCTGTAACAGCGGATCACGCTCCCAGAGTCGCACGTTCTGAATCGTGGACGCGTTGGCGCGCACGTCGGCGAGAGTGAGGTTGGCATTGCCACTCAGGTCTCTCACTTCGACGCGGTCGAGTCCCCACGCACGGCGTGTCGCGGTGATGTGACTGCGGAGCTGAGGGCTCTCCCTGGTCAGCTCGGTGGGCGCGACGAAGAAACGCTGGACGACCCACGGGTAAATCCCGCCGACGACGATCGATACAGCGATGTATGCCGCTGCTGCAAGCGCAGTGAACCACGCGATTCGCCGTCGCAGCATACCATAGATAACGGCGAGTGCGCCTACTATCGCGGTGATCGCGATGATGTGAAGGGCCGGATATCTCGCGTGCAGATCCGTGTAGCTCGCGCCGACAAGCGGGCCCGTTGTCGAGAACAGGAGACCGGGCAGTCGCACGAGCCAGACTTGCAGAGCAGTGAGCACGAGGAACAGCACGAGCAGAATCGCAACATGCCGGTCTGCGGGCGGCATGAGCGACACGCGCTGCGGCGGCAGTGAAAGCTTTCCGCGGAGCAGATAAATCGCGAGAACTATTATGAGCGAGATCGTGACGAGCGTGCGGAGGACGCCCAGCAGGCCTCCTATCAATGGAAGCGTAAAGACGTACGCCGACAAATCACGCCCGAACACGGGATCGGTTACACCAAATGGCGTTGCGTTGAGAAAGCGCAACACGTTCATCCACCCTGCGGAACCGCCGATCGCGAACAGCAGGGCAAGGAAAACGGCCGCCGGTCGGATGAGCCGTCCCAGCGAGTCTGCGATATCTACCGGTGGCAGATCGGGACCCATCCTCCAGAGAATCGGAGACTGTGATTTGCCGCGTCGGGCGATCCGCGCATTACCTGTTATCCAGAGATACGCAAGAGCACCGCTGGCGAGAAACAGGATCGATCGCACGAGCAGTCTCGTGACGAATACGCGACGGTAACCGACTTCACCGAACCACATCCAGTCGGTCGCAAGGCCGACGACCGCTGGGAAGATCATCAGGGCGAGGAAAAAAATCGCCGCGACGGCGAGCGCTTTAATACGGCGCGAAGCCATTGTCAGGGCGCTCTATAGCGCTTGAATGCAACGTGAAAATTCTTACCGGCGGAACGAATTATCCCGTCGAGACTGTCCCTGCTGGCAAGCACACCGACGAACGTGCCTGCACCGAGCAGATCGAGAACGACCTGTGCGACCTCGTTCCTTCCTGTGACGAGACTCGAATCAGCGCAGAACACGCCCGGAGTGCACGCGTTGTCCGTTCGACCGAGAGCGAACCACTTGCCCACGACGATGCCCGGCGACGGCTGCACGAGGTCCATCCGAATGCTGCTGATGTACAGATCGACGTCGTACGACTGCCAGATACCGGAAAGATCGGAGCGCGAGGGATCAGTTGGCTCGCGAGCGCATGCTGAACCGATCACCACGCACGCGCCGATGATCGCGAACGTCAGGGTGTTTCGGTTGCGGAATAGCACGAGAAAAAGATAAGCGTGCGAGCGCCGGGCGGGCGTTATGCCGCAGCCGGCGCGGGTGTTGGCTCCTCGCTCGATACGAGCGACATGGTTGCTGCGGCAATCAGGCCGACGACGAATACAATTCCCCAGACCATAGGACCACCGTATTGCTGGAAGAGCCAGGCGCCCGCGCCCGGAGCCGCTGCAAACGCACTGCTGAAGGCCATCGAGTACGCGCCCATGTATTCACCTCGTCTCGTAGCCGGAGCAATATCGGCCACATACGCGGACGCCTGCGGAAACAGCATCATTTCGCCGAACGTCCACACCACGATGCCCGCGACGATCATCGCCGGGCCCGCCGCGAGGCCGAACATCCCGGAACCCACAGCAAACAGCGCTGCGCCGAGGCCAAGGCCGCGCCGATGCGGCCAATGTGCGGTTGCTGCGTTCAGCGGGACTTCCAGGAACACGATCATGAGCGTGTTGATCGTGAACAGCATTCCATAGAAGGCCATCGACAGTGACAGGTCCTGCACGAGGAAGAGAGGCAGCGCGCCCTCATGCTGGAAGAAGACCGCTGCGACAAGAAAAACTCCGATCAGGAAAACAAACAGCCTACGGTCCTCCAGAATGGCCGGTCGTTTCGACGCCCTGATGCTGAGCTTCACGTTTGAGTGTGGCGCGTGCTTGTGAGCCGCGACGCTCATCGGAACGAGGAAGAGAAACGCCGCTGCCGCGAGGGAGCTCGCTGCATTGACGATGAAAATCGATCGAAAGGAATGCGTCGCAATGAAGCCGCCTGCCGCCGGCCCGACGCTCATCCCGAGATTGATCGCGAGACGCTGCACGGCGAACGCTGGCTTTCTCTGTTCCGGTGGAACCAGGTCAGTAATCAGTGTCAATACCGCAGGCCGTCCCGCCTCGTTAATCAGGGCCCAGACTACCGTCAGCAGCACTACCGCCGTGTGATCGTTTGCAAATGGAAAGAGGAGTAACGCAAGGCCGGATCCGATCAGCGACGCCTGAATGATCGGCAGACCGCCGATGCGATCGCATAGCCATCCCGAAATCGGAGCCGCGACGATGGCCCCGACGCCGTACAATCCGAACACAAGGCCTGCACGGGCCGGAGTGAAATGCAGCTCTCTGGTGAGATAGAGAATCAGGAAAGGAAGAGCCATCATCCCGAGGCGATTCATCAGAGTCGCAACGGATAACAGCCAGAGGTCGCGCGGCAGTCCGCGAAGGCTCTTCCACAGATTCATTCTCGAACCCGGCACCACTCCAGTGCTCATCAGTCGCCGCGTCAGCGGAGTAGCGGGACCAGGAACGTGACGGCTGTAACGATCACAACTACGCCGACTACATCGAGCAGAACGCCGTAACGAATCATCTTCGTCAGGGGGATGTATCCCGATCCGTATACGATTGCGTTGCACGGCGTCGAAACCGGAAGCATGAACCCGAGGCTCGCTCCCATGGTCGCGCCGAGCGCAGGAGCGAGCGGATCAGCGCCCGCCGCGCTCGCCAGAGAGATCACTACCGGAACGACCATATTCGCGGACGCAGTGTTCGAAGTCACTTCCGAAACGAGCGTTGCCATGATCGTTGACGCGATGAGCAATTCAGTCCCGCTGGCACCGGGAAGGAAGCTCAGTATGCCGCGTCCCATGGCTTCGGCGAGGCCGGTCTGAAACGAGAGGACGCCGAGCGCGAAGCCTCCGCCGTAGAGGAGTACGATGCCCCAATCGATCTTCACCGCTTCGCTCCAATCGATCGCTCTGCCGCCGCGGTTTCCCGGAAGCAGGAACAGAAGTGACGCGCCGATCAATGCAGCTACACCTTCGGGCAGGCGCGCACTGAGCGCCTTGTAAGCCGCACTGTTCTCACCCGTTGCGAGAGCAACGATTCCAGGAATTATCCAGAGGGCAACCGTCAATCCGAAAGCGGTCAACGTCGACCGTTCGCCGGATGTCCATTCGGATTCCTGCGCGTTCTCTCGTTCAAGCATAGCTGCACTTCCAGGCGACTCGACAGGTGTCGCGCCCTTTGCGCGCGAGAGATACGAGAACAGGAACAGGTACAATACGATGACAACCGGAACACCGATCATCATCCACTTAAAGAATGGAAATTCGATTCCGAGAAGCCGGCGCACGAATCCGAGGCCGATCAGATTGGGCGGGGTGCCCACCGGCGTTGCGAGGCCACCAATCGACGCCGCGAACGACGTCATCAGCATCATCACCGTTGCGTATCGCGGATCGAGACGCCGGCCCTGAGCGCGCTCGCTCTCGGCCATGTATGAGAGAATCGCGAGCCCGATCGCGAACATCATCGCCGTTGTCGCAGTGTTCGAGATCCATGCCGATATGAATGCTGTAACGGCGCCGAATGCGAACAAAACGCGCGAGGGACTGCCGCCGACCCAACGGAGCGAAAGTGCGGCAAATGCCAGACGGCGGTCGAGGCCGTGGATTGTAATCGCTCGCGCGAGAATGAACGATCCGATGAACAGGAACATCAGCGGATCCGCGAATGGAGCGAACACATCGCGCGCAGGTGCGACTTTGAGCAGAACGCAAAGTGCGGCGCCGATCATCGCTGTGACCGGCATCGGGAACGCTTCAGTCACCCAGAGGATCACGACGGCCGCCATGATCGCAGCCAGTCGATGCGCTTCAGGCTTGAGCGCATCGAGGGGGAGAAGAATCAGTGCGACGAACGCCAGCGGCGCGAGGATGAAGCCGACTCGCTGGCGCCAATGACCGGCCGGTTCGATCTCGAGGTCCTCGAATACCACGCTGCGAGATGCCGGTTCTTGCATCGCGCCACGTTAAAGGCGCCCGACCGACGGGTCAAGCGGAGCAGCTCATGTGAAAACGGCTTGACGATTGCAATCGCCGTGACGCATGAGACGATTCGCGTTGCTTGGCTGCGCAGCCCTCGCATGCACGCGCGCGCTCGTACCCTCTCCTGCTCGGACTTCAACTGATATCACTCCAGCGGACGTACGGCAGAGAATCTTCATTGTGGCCGACGACTCAATGGCTGGGCGACAAGCGGGTTACGTCGGCAACTATAAGATGACGGCGTATCTCGAACGCGAATTAGTACGGCTCGGCCTCGAGCCAGCCGGTGATTCGGGCACCTTCTTCCAGACAATTCCTCTGGTTCGGCGCAGAACGGATTCAACATCCACATTGTCTGCGGGAGCAACAGCGCTGCGGCTATTCGTTGACTTCGCGCCAATCCGACCCACTTCGACCGTACGCTCAGCAACCAGGCTGGATGCAACTGACGCTCCGGTTGTGTTCGGCGGACGTGCCGGAGACTCAGTGCAGGCAATCACATCCGCGCAAAGCGACGGAAGTATAGTCGTCTTCAGTCCGCCCGTCGGTTCTGACGGCCGGCCGAGTGCGGTTTACAGTACAGCCATGGGCACCGAGATCGCGCGACATCCTCGCGCTGCTGCGATCGCCGTTGCCTCACTCGATTTCTTATCACCGGCTTCATTGTCAGGACTGAAGTCTGCGAGCTCCGGACTCCTTCGGCCGAGTGATATCGCGCCGTTCGCGCTCCTGCTCTCGACTCGAGCAGCGGAAACCTTGATGGGAGCGAAGCTCGATATGCTGCGACCGGGGGTGCGCGGCAGATCCGCAACGGCGATGATTCGGTTCGTCGACTCACCTCCCGAAGCGCTGGCGCGGAACGTCGTCGCCATCCTGCGCGGGTCCGACCCCACACTGCGTCGCGAATACATAGCCATCGGCGCTCACAGCGACCACCTCGGGACGGCAGCAGAGGGTGTGGACCATGATTCGCTCCGCGCGTACAACGCGGTGCTTCGCCCAGAAGGCGCTCAGTCACGCACGCGTGCAGGTACACCAGCGGAGTTAGCAACGGCACGAGCGACACTCGATAGCCTCCGCAAAATTCGTCCGCCGCGACGAGATTCGATCTATAACGGCGCCGATGATGACGGCTCGGGCTCCGTCGCCGAGCTCGAGATCGCTGAAGCGCTCGCGGCCGGAAAGCCGCCCAGGCGATCGATCCTGTTCGTGTGGCACACTGCCGAAGAAGCGGGACTGCTCGGCTCGTGGTGGTTCACCGACAATCCCACTGTGCCTCGCGATTCGATCGTCGCACAGCTCAACATGGATATGGTCGGACGCGGGCGCGCAGTGGATCGGCCCGGCGGTGGCCCGCGCAGCATTCAGCTCATCGGCTCTCGAAGGCTATCGACGGAGCTCGGTGATTTGATCGACTCCGTGAATGCGGCGCGAGCGTTTCATTACTCGATCGATTATTCGTTCGACGCCCCCCGGCATCCGCAGAACAGGTACTGCCGCAGCGACCATCAGATGTACGCACGCTACGGCATTCCTATCACATACTTCTCGCGCGGCTATCACATCGATTATCACCTCGTCACGGATGAGGCGCAGTACATCGATTACGAAGGATTGGCGCACGTGGCGGAGTTCGTTCGCGATGTCGCGACTGCACTCGGCAACCGGGACCGGCGTCCAGGCGTGGACAAGCCAAGGCCGAATCCGGTTGCCCCGTGCCGGCAATGAACTGGCTGGGCCCTTGCCTTGCAACATGAGTTGCCATCCACCACTGGAAGCGAGGAGGCAGTCAAATGAACCGGTTAACAGGCGCGCTTGTCGCGGCACTGTCGCTTGCATCAGCCGGCTGTGGCGTGCGATCGGTCACGACTGACATCAATCGGAGCGTGACACGGTCGCCGACGTGCGACGAAGCGATAGAGGTCTACAAGACGCGATCCGAGGTTCCCTACGACTACTACGAGCTCGCGTTCGTCACGGCGAAGGGAAACTCTCTTTACACGACTGATGGCCAGCTTCTGAACGTGATTCGCAAGCGCGCAGCAGAGGTCGGCGCGAACGCCGTCATCGCAAATCCGGTCCAGCAGTCAACCTCGACGGTGAAGGTGATCGGCGAGGCCATCGGGGCGAAGTCCGCGACGAGTCAGGCGACTGCGCTGGCGATCTATATGCCGGCGGACAGTTCACGCGTCACTGTGAAATGCGGGACGAAATGACGAGATAACGGCGCGATCGCTTTGCGAGGACGAGGACCCACGCCCATGCAATCCACGCGATCCGTTCGGTAGGCGTCAGGGTCGTCAGCATCTGCCAGAGTCCAACCGGAAGAGTGCCCAGAAGCAGCGTCGGATTGGTTTCGGCAAATGGTCGAAGCCGCTCGATGACTTGAATCCGCGCTGAATCCCGCGCTCTCAGAGCATCTTCCAGAACCGCACCCAGAGAATCCGCCGAAAGCAGTCGCCAACCAGGGACACGAACAAGATTCCACGCAACGGCGGTGCGTCCCCATCCGTGGCTGTTCGATCCCGCAACGAGAAGCAGCCGATGCTGCCTGGCGATCTCGCGGATGCGCGCTCCTTCTCGCTGTTCCTGAAGCAGGCCGCGTGGTGCACCGTCGACGATCTCGACTGCGCGCACATAGGCGCTGTCGATGCCCGCGATCGTATCGATGCGCTCGATGTTTCTCACCGGGATAGCCGCGATCACTACCGGCTCGCGGCCCGACGTAAGAGTGTCGAGATGCAAACGCTGTTTGATTCCGATCATCGAGCTGTCGGCTGCTGTCATTCCGGGCACTACGACATCGACGCCGCGGATGCGACCTTCGAAGCCCATTAACGCGATGAATCCATCCCCCGCGTGGGCAGGATTCGCCGCGACTGCCGCGCGAGCGCCGCGAAAGCGGCGATGATCCGTTACGTACGAGACGTCGTAGCCGGCCGCGCGGTGCCATTCGCGGTTCCGCGTCGGGCTGAACGTTCGCCGCGCATCGCCGGACACATTCGTATGACTGTGAAAATCAACGCGAACAATGTCTCCGTCGTCGACTCTAATTGCTGCCATCGGGCGCGGACCGGCGATGGCAAAGCCGTAGATCACAACAATGATGACGACCAATGCCGAGCCAGCGAGCGCCTCATTACGCAGCGATTGCAGCAGAGGAGATCTTCTGAGCGCGCGCCAAAGCGCAAACAAAAGGACTACCGAGATCAGAAGCGCAACGTGCTGTGGGACCGACAGCAGACAGATCAGGTCGAAGATCCGGTTGAGCGGCGACAACACGACATAGCCCGGCGGAAGTACGAGGTGGACCCCGGTAACCGGTCTTCCATTCAGAGCATCGCGAACAGCGGGCTGTCCGAAGATTGACGAAACACCAACTATTGCTGTTGCGATCGCGGGTGCGATCCACCAGCGCGTGTTTTGTCCAGGTCGCGGCACGCGAGAAAATAAGCCGGTGCTCCAAACGGCGTGCTACTTTTGCTGCTTCATGCCTCGCGACCTCTCACTTCCGTCAGAGCGCATCTGCTTCGTGCTGCTTTCAGGCCTGGGTGACGTTGTGCACGGCCTGCCGATAGTAAACGCTCTCAAGCGCGATTCAGCCGACCGGCGGATAACGTGGGTGGTCGAGCCGATGCCGAGTCGAATCCTCGAGAATCATCCAGCCGTTGACGATGTCGTCCTGTTCGAGCGGCGGCGCGGCTTGGCGGGAATCGGCGATTTACGAAATCAGCTGCGCAACCGCCGTTTCGACCTGACGCTGAATCTCAACGTCTACACCAAGAGCGTGTGGCCTGTTCTGCTCTCGGGTGCACCAAATCGTCTTGGCTTCGATCGAAGGCGCACCCACGAAGGAGTCTGGCTCGCGTCGAACCACCATCTTGTACCCGGCCCCCGCCGGCACACACAGGACATGTTTCTCGAGTTTCTCGATTCTCTCGGCGTCGCGCGGCCGGATCCGATTGAATGGCGAATCACGTTCACCGAAGAGGAACAGCGAGCTCAATCGGATTTCCTCGAGCCGTTTATGGATCGTCCAGTCGCGGTAATCGTTCCCGCTTCCGGCAGCTATAAAAAGGATTGGATCACCGAGCGGTGGGCCGCAGTTGCCGACGCGCTCTACGCCGACTTCGGATACCACGTTGTGCTCGCGGGCGGTCCCGGCGAGAGAGAGACTCAAATTGCAAGGGACATCGAAAAGCGGTCGACGGCGCCAATTGTATGGGCGATGGGAGACGGTGTGAGACGAGTCGCGGGAATCGTATCGCGTGCGAACCTTCTCATAGCTCCCGACACCGGTCCCGTACACATCGCGCGAGCATTTGAAGTACCGGTTGTGGGTCTATACGGTCATACGAATCCGTGGCGTGTGGGGCCGTACCGCGCATTCGAGGATTTGTGGATCGATCGCTACACAAACCCGGGCGAGCAGCCGGACGCGTCGCTCGCGGAAGCGCGGTGGGAGCGCATGCCCATGATCACTGTTGACGACGTTCTCGAACGCATCGAGCGCGCTCGCTCATCCTACAGCTCGCTGGCGAGATCGAGCTAGCACGGTCTGGTAGATGCTGGTATCGTTGACGAGAAGCATCGCCCCGCTTGAACGGTGGCACATGAAGCATATCACGAGTCGGATAACTATCTGTCTGGCCGCATTCTCTCTCTGCGCTTGCGCGTCCGCATCTCGAACCAACAGCGCTCCGCAAGCGCCCGGAAAGCAGATCATCACCGCTGATGAGATTTCCAAATCCGGCCTGAACAACGTCTGGGACCTGCTCCGCAACCGCGCCGTCGGCTACGATTTTTCCGAGGATCGATATGGCCGGCCGAGGGCGATCAGGACGCGACGCGGACGCACGTCGCTGTCGATCAAGGATAGCGACTCACCGCTGGTAATAATCGACGGCGCGCGAGTGACTGATGTCAGCGCCCTCCGTGACCTGAGCACCGACGCTATCGACAGTGTCGAGCTCATGAATGGAATTGCGGGCACTGCGAATCAGGGAACCAACGCTTCCGCGGGCGTCATTTACATCCACACTAGAGAAGCCTCTTTACCGCGAGGCTAGAAAAAACGAGCGACGGGCCAATGGCTGCGAGCTGCAGGCCATCAGCCCGTCGCACGCTTTTTTTCTGCCTACGCTACGTCCTGCTTACACGAACCCGGAGTGTAGTTCGGATTGTTCTGCTCCGATTGCGGCACCGGAAGAGCCACGTCAGTCCCGTAAACTCCTCCCTTGAAGTACGTGCCGTTCGGGAACACGCTGTTCACGGTGCGCCCATACTGCCTCACCAGTCGCCGCAGATCGCCAAGCCGGTGTGAGGTGAGGAACAACCAGTACGCTCGTTCCTTGAACAGCTGATTCACCTGGGCGTCCTTCGTGGCCTGCAGCGCCAACGGGGGAAGCGATCCGGCTGCATACCCGCGCAACGACAGCAGTGCCGCAGTGCTTCGCAGTGTGTTCAGAATATCGAGCGCACCCTGCGCGTTGCCGGCTGCAAGAGCGGCTTCGGCCTCGATCAGCCGCGCCTCCACACCGTCAGCAACGGTTACAACCGAGGCGCGAAGCGGATACTTCGCCTGAATCCACTGCGTGGTGGTTCCGTCGAATCCGCGGCCGTTGCCTCCTCGCACGCTATCAGCAACACGCGGATCAAACGCACCACCTGCCTGTTTGATGTTTCCCTCCGACTGATACGGAAGACCTACTCCCGCTTCGGAGTTTGCGACGCCGAATCTCGCCACGCTCACAGTCAACGCCCAGGTGCCGTTGTTCTGACGTCCGCTCGTCTCCGAGTGAGTGTAGTTGTACTGGAACGTCGTCGACACTCCCGCGACAGCCGCGGCAGCAGCAGCGTAGTCTCCCTTGTCGAGCAGCGCCCTTCCCTTCCCGACCTGCGCAAGAGATTTGGACGCTGTCGTCAATGGAGTGCCGGTGATCTGGAGCGCCTGATTGAACTTCGATATGGCGCTGTCGAGCATCTGCGTCGTGCTCAGTGGCGGGCCGTACTCGAATGATCCGTCGTCAGCCAGTGTGCTTGTCGGCACTGCGCCGCAGTAATTCTCGGCGAAGAACACGTAAGCCAGCCCGTTCAGGGCGAGTATCTCCGGCATTCCAGCACTGTCAGTCGCCGTTTTCGCGAACGCCCTGTATGCCTTGATCGCACGCTCGGCTGATGCTCGCGCGCGATTGATGTCATAGAACGTCCCGTTGAGGCTCGTGTTCGTGAGACTCATGGCGCGCTGATCTATCTCGATGCGCGTCGGGAACGTCTCTGTGTTGATGAATTCGTCGGACAACAGTGCCGACAGGTGTATCTGCTCGACGTCGGATGCTACGCCGTTGTAGGAGACGCCGAAGTCGCCGAGCGCGCCGGCACGTAGCGTGGGTATCGCCGACACGCCAGACAGAGCCTCCGGCCTTGCAACATCAGGATCGGTAACGCGAAGCAGCTTGTCAGAATCACAGGCGGTGAGTCCTGCCATCAGAAATGGAATCGCTATGCGGGCAGTCTTGCCGAGCCGGCCGCAAGCGAGGAATGAGTTCGTCATGTACGTCTCTCGCGTTGAGGTAGGTGGCTAGAAGCCGACATTGAGTCTGAGCGTCCACGTACGCGTGGGCGGCAAAGTCAGGAATTCCTGCGTCGTGAAGTTCGTGCCCGGCGATGAGTTGATCTCCGGATCGAAGCCCGTGTAGTCCGTCCACGTCTTCAGGTTTCTTCCGGCGAGCGTCAAACCGAGTGATCGCGCGCGGAGCGAGCGCGCAAATCGATTGGGAGCACTCAACGTCAGCGCGAGCTCACGCAGCTTCGTGAAGTGTGCGTCCTCGATAAATCCCGCGTCTGATCCGAGCGCGATCGCTATGTTCGCAGCCTGGTCAGCGAGCGGAGCGGTTTTGTCGTACGCCTCGCGGCAGTTGTTAAAGCTGCAGCGGAAGCGCCGAGTGTTGTTGAACAGCTTGTAGCCGTCCTTGTGATCTATCAGCGCAGTGAGATGGATCCAGCTCATCAGGCGCAATGTCGGCGTGAACGTGTAGATCCGCCGCGGCAATGGGTTGCCAAGATACACGGCGGTGTCGGTGAGCTTCACCTCCGAGCGGGCAAGTATTCCGTCGCTGTTCGCGTCCGAGTAGGTAATCGCCCGCTGGAAGTACGAGCCTAGGGGCAAGCCCTCACGGTGCTGCTGCTGCGTGTTTACCACGATCGGTGGTATATGAGCTCCAGTCGGAAGCAGTCCCAGAGAGATGAGACGATTCTGGTTCGTCGATTCGATGAGACCGAAATCGAACCCGACCGCGTCGATGTCGAACACTCTTGCGTTCATCGACACCTCCCAGCCCTTGTTGGTGACGGTGCCCAGATTCTTGAACTGAGTCGTCGTGAGGCCAAGCGAGGGAGGAAGCGGAACCGCAATCAGCAGATCTTCGGTTCGCTTGCTGTAGTGAGTTACTTCGAGCCCGAGCCGCTCTCGAAGCAACCCGATGTCGAAGCCGAGCTCAGTCTCCTGCGACCTTTCCGGCTTGAGATCCGGATTGCCGGTGCCGCCGACAACGATGCCTGCGACGTCGGTTCCCGCCTGAGTAACCGTCTGCGAGTTGAAGAAGGTGATCGCATCACGGAATGTCGGCTTTTGTCCGGACCGCCCGCTGGCAACGCGAAGCCGGAGCGAGTTCAGCCCGGGAATTTTCGGGAAGAACGGCTCTTCGTCGATCACCCACGACGCGCTGATCGACGGATAGTTGATGCTTCCGAAATTCTGGCCGAATGCGCTGTTCTTGTCGTTTCGAACAGCAAAGCTGAGGTAGAGGCGATCGCGCAGCGAAAGGTCCTCGCGCGCAAGAACGCTCGCGGTCTTGTTGTCTGTATTGGTCTCGGCGACAGCGAAGCGCGCCGTTGCGCCGCTCAGGGACGACGTTCCCGACACGAGCTTTGCTCCAAATGCCTGTGTGCCGCGGATGAGCTCCTTGTTGAACGCACCGCTCACACGCGTCGTGGATCTCAACCAGCTGAAGGCGGACCATGCCGCAGAAAGAGTCCCTGTAGCCGTGTAGTTGAAGATCGAGTACGGATTCGATGTTCTCTGGCCGTCTGGCAGCGAGCCGAACGTCACTTTGTTCGGGGGAATCACCTCGTTGTCGTGGCGCTGGAGATAATCGAGCCCGAACACGCCTGTTGCGGTCAGCCACTGCAATGGCTGGTAGGAAGTGTTAATCGTGTTCTCGAACCGCTGCAGGTCCTGACGGGTGTTGATCGCGAATACATCCTGCGGGATCTGGTTGTTCAGATACCCGTGCGAGGCATCGTCGAACGCTCGGCCGAGCAGCGCCGCTGACACGATGCCGAGCGTGTTGTTGTCGTTCTGCGGGAAGCGTGAGTGATCGGTGAGATAGCTGGTTCCGATCTGAAGATTCCAGTTAGGCAGTAGTTGGAAGTTCAGGTTCGCGCGACCTGCCGCTCTGATCGACTGACTTACTTCCACGACGCCCTGCTGTCTGTCGTAGTTGCCGGCCAGATAGTAGGTGATCGCGTCCGTTCCGCCGTTGACGCTCGCACCAAACGCGCCTCGATATCCATTGTCGATAACACCGGACGCGAGCAGCGGATTGAAGTGGACGAGTGAATCCGGCTTCGGTGTGCACGCGTTGCGCGTCTGCGCGTCGAGAGTGCACCCGGTCGTGCGCCCACCCGACGGCGTCAGACCGACCTGAGCGTAATTGTCAGGATACGTCGTGACGTCGTGGATGTGTCCACCTTCGGTGAAGATATTCCACACCGGCTTCCCGGCGCGGCCGCGCTTGGTAGTGACCTGAATGACGCCGTTCGCCGCCGCCGTTCCATACTGCGCCGCGGCTGCCGGTCCCTTGATGACTTCGATTCTGTCGATGTCCTCGGGATTGAGGTCGTTGAATCGTGAGGGAACCTGACCACCGACACCGATCGTCGTGGCACCTGTCGTTCCGCTCTGCCCGACGTTGTTGTTGAAGCGAATGCCGTCGACGATGACGAGCGGCTCATTCGTGAGCGACAGCGAGTTCGCGCCGCGAATTCTTATGCGCGATCCGGAGCCGATCGTCCCGCCCGACTGTGCAATGTCGAGACCAGGAACTTTTCCAGTGAGCAGTTGGCTCGGTGACTGTGCCGACGCAATCTGCTCCTGCTTTGGCTGAACGATCGACACGTTCGATCCGGTTTCACGCCTGCGCTCTGTTTCGCCAGTCGCAGTCGTGACGACCGCTTCGAGGCTGACTGCAACCGGAGAAAGCGTAAAATCCGAGTTCGCGGTCGCACCGGATCCGACGGTAATCGAATGAGTCGAAGCTTGATAACCAATTCTCGCGACACGCACCTGATACGTTCCTGGGCGAAGCGATGCGATTCGGAACGTACCGTCGTCGGCGGTGGTGGTGCCCCGAGTGGTGCCGACGATCTGCACCTGCGCAGTCGCGATCGCACCGCCTGACGATGCGTCCGTGACCCTGCCGGTGACTGCACCGTTGTCCTGTCCCGCCGCAGAACGCACGCCGAGCAGCATCAGCGCAACGAGTGCGGCGAAGAATGGTAGAACCGTTCTTACGAAGCGACTTGCCATACCTCCTCCTGTGAAACCCCCATCAAGGGAAATGAGTGACGCCGCATGTCGTGTCTCGGCGTCCTGCAGGGGTCGCGCAGTAGCGCGGCCAGTGTAGGCGTAGCGATGAAGCCAGAGGCGGGATAAATCCGGACCTTCCGTGCGAGACGAAATCAGCAACGGTGGTTCCCCCTAGCGTGGTGGATAGAGCGCTAGGCGGGCGGCGTAGGAGAAGTCACACGGCCCCGGTCATTTCCGGCGTAACGCATTGAACCGGAAACGGCTTGCGGCTGGTCCCAACCTCCCGACAAGTTCTGACCGGGAGAGGTAGCAGACCCGCTTAGTTGGCTGGAAGATAGACACTCTTACCGGGCCGTCAACAGAGGAAGAGGATTATTTCACCGAGCACTCGCATCTGAGCGCCGACGCCAGGGGTTCATCCGCAATTCGTCTGCGGACCGCTCGAGGAAGATGGATCGTTGCCGCCTGCGTACTCGGCTCCGGTGCCGTTTTCCTCGAGGGAAGCGTGGTCAGCGTCGCGGTTCCCGCAATCGCTCGAGATTTCTCGCTCGGCGTCGATGGAGTTCAGTGGGTGCTGAACGGCTACATGCTCACCTTGAGCTCGCTGATGCTGCTCGGCGGCTCACTTGGCGATTCCTACGGTCGTCGCAAAGTATTTGCTATCGGTTTGATTGCATTCGCTGTTGCGTCGTTGCTCTGCTCGATTGCCCCGAGCCTCGTGACACTCGTGGCAGCTCGTGCAATTCAGGGCGCTGCGGGCGCGGTTCTCGTCCCGAACAGTCTCGCGATTCTCGAATCCGACTTTGCCGCTGATGATCGCGGCGCGGCAATTGGGCAGTGGGCCGGCTGGTCCGCTGCATCCACCGCGCTCGGACCGTTCGTTGGCGGATGGCTCGTCGACGTTCTCTCCTGGCGTTGGGTGTTCGTGTCGATCAGTCCATTCGCGGTGGGTGCAGCAGTGATCGCGGTGCAACATGTTCCGGCCGAGCACCGAAAGCCTGAAGGAAGAATTGATTTCCTCGGTGCGGCGGTGGTGACTCTGGCTCTCGCAGGGTTGATGACCGCTTTGATCTCCGGGGCGCGCCTCGGTGCATCGAACCCGGAAATTCTTGCCGCTGCGATCGGCGGGACGCTGCTGGTCATTGTGTTTGTGTTCGTCGAGAGGCGGGCATCGAATCCGTTATTGCCGCTCTCAATGTTTCGCTCGATGCAATTCAGCGGAGCGAATCTCGAGACGCTGTTCGTTTACGCGGCGCTCAACGGACTCTTTTTCTTTCTGATGCTTCAGCTCCAGAACAACGTCGGCTACAGCGCGCTTGCGGCAGGAGCAGCGATCCTTCCCGTCAATTTCATCATGCTCGGGCTTTCGCCTCTCGCGGGAAGACTGGCAACTCGCATTGGACCCCGGATTCCGATGACTGTCGGCGCGTTTGTCGCGGGTGCCGGGATGATTCTTCTGGCGCGGATCAATCGGGGTGCGGAGTACACGACGGTCATGCTTCCCGCGTTCGTTGTATTTGGTCTTGGACTGGCGATCGTCGTTGCTCCGCTGACTGCGGCGGTGCTCGCTGCGGTTCCGGAGCGACGCTCCGGCGTTGCATCAGCGATCAACAATGCCGTCGCGAGGCTGGCAGGCTTGCTTGCCGTTGCGGTTCTTCCATTAGTTGCAGGCGTCGCGGGCCTTTCCCACCCGAGCGGGCCGGCCTTCGCTGCCGGTTATCGCCGCGCGATGTGGATTTGTGCAGTGCTCTGCGCGCTCGGCGGCGTGATCGCTTTTGCTACGATTCGGCGGCAGCGTGATGCCTGAGAGGTGCTGGTTCGGACATATGACTATTTCAACCACTCTCGTTCAACTGTCGGTGTAGCACCGGACGGTGGCTTCTCCGTTGCGACTCCGACAAGACCTCGGGCACGATTGAGAGCGTCGTCGAGATTGCCGAACAGATTCTCCTGACCGATCTCTTCCAGCACGGGCGATCCGGTAAGCGCAACGAGCGGTTGCATGTGCACATCCGAAAGGAGAACTACGGTTCCGTCCTTCCGGCTCCGGTGCACGACGTCCTTCAGCGCATGCATCCCTGTCGAGTCGAGCGCGAGCACATTACGCATCCGTATCACCAGCACCTTCGGTTTGCCGGCTACGCGGGCGAGCGTGTCCTTGAACGTCTCAGCCGCACCGAAGAAAAATGAACCGTTGATCTCGTAGACCTCCACCCCGCGTGGTATCGTGCGCCGACTCGCCGCGTTGGGATCGGCGGCGTCGGATTCAAGCACATCGTCGAGCTCGCGAGTAACGGCGCTGATGTTCGTCACTTCAGCCATTCTCCGGATGAACAGGAAGGCCGCGAGGACCATTCCGACTTCGATCGCGACAGTCAGGTCGACGAGAACAGTGAGCGTGAAAGTCGTCAACAACACGGCGACGTCACTCTTCGGAGAATGCAGTTCGGCCCGGAACGCGCGCCATTCGCTCATGTGATACGCGACGACGACAAGAACCGACGCCAGCGCAGCCATCGGGATGAGTGCGGCGAGACGCCCGAACGGGATTGTTATCAGCAGCAGCGTTGCAGCGTGCACCAGTCCCGCAACCGGTGTGCGCCCGCCGTTTTTCACGTTAGTGGCGGTTCGCGCGATTGCTCCGGTCGCTGGAATTCCGCCGAAGGATGCGGCCGCCATGTTTGCGACGCCCTGCGCGACCAGCTCCATGTTGGACCGGTGGCGTCCGCCGATCATGCCATCGGCGACGACGGCCGAGAGCAGCGACTCGATTGCGCCGAGAAGTGCG
>DATBRZ010000088.1:0-6745 GCA_036560025.1 Gemmatimonadaceae bacterium
GGCGCTTTTTTCTTGTCCATAGCCGAAACCGCGAATGGTCCTCGCATCATTGATGTTGCTGCAGGAGCCCGAGCATGGAATAACGGTTGGCGCGGTGCTGAGCCGCTACATCGAGTTTCTTGCGTACTTCCCGATCTTCGGCGCTCGGCTTCTACTTCGTCGTTCTGAGAGGGACGCGCCGCACTGATGCCGGACAATCCCCATCAGCTTCGGCGGTGTTGAACGCGGCCGAGAGTCGAGCAGCGGGGGCAGCGCTGATCGGCACTCTGTTCTACTGGATCACTCTCATCGAGCGTGCAATGGAGCGCGCTCACGACAAGAGCCTTCCTCTGATGGATGCAGCATCGAGTCTCGGCGGAAGATTCCTGCTCCAGGAGATCTGCGGAATCGTGTTCATCGTCGGCTTCGCGATGGCAATCCGAAGAAGACGGGCGGGATGGGTGCTCGCTGGAATCGCAGCTATTGCACTTGCGCTCAGGAACAGCACGACGGGACGTTGGTTCTCGATGGTGAATCCACTGCACGAGGTGGCCGCATCGCTATGGATCGGCACGCTCTTCATCGTGATGGTCGCGGGGATCGTGCTGACAATTCGGCGAATACCTTCAGGCTCCGATCAGGAGGCACTGGTCAGCGAGCTCGTATCCAGCTTTTCGCCGCTCGCGCTGTCGGCTGCGGGCCTCCTCGGAGTCACAGGTATTCTGACGGCGTGGCGTCATCTCAATCCGCTGTCGTCGCTGTGGTCAACGCCGTACGGGTATGCTCTGCTCGTGAAGCTGTTCTTCGTTGCGTGCGTGGTGTCGCTCGGATGGTGGAACTGGAAGAGAGTGACGCCCACGCTCGGCGGCGAAGGTGGAGCGATTGCGATCAGGCGATCGGCGACGAAAGAGCTCATGTTCGCGGGGATCGTATTGACGGTGACAGGGATCCTGCTGAGTCTGCCCGCACCGAAGAGACCAGGTGGGGCAGAGCCTCCGGGAGCTCGAGGCGCACAGCGGAACCGATAACTACGGCGGGTATTCGAGCGCGAGTCTTGCCCTCTCCGGGGAGGCATGAGAGCAAAGGTTCTGATCAGTGGAACACTGATCGTACTGATGAGCGGAGGGTGCTCGACCGTCCGCGTTCTCACGGGGAAGTGTGAGGCCGAGTTCGTCGAGCTCGACTGGCCGATCATGATCGAGCAGTCGGGTCATACGACGACATCGCGGCTCAGCGAGCGGATCACGCGAACCAGCCTCGGCTCAGCCGAATACGACAGGGTGAAGGCGGCGCTGATTCTTGGTGAGGCAGCGCCCGGAACTGCCGTGATGTGGTCCGCTTCAGCGTTCAATGTGAACGGCGGATATATCGGAGTCCTGTTGCCGGTTCCGGTGAGTGCGGGTCAGACCGTTCCGATCGAGGGTGCGTTCGTGGGAGGGGGTTGGGGATTGAGGTCGGTCCGTCCCGGAGCTCCGGCGACGATCGGGTTGAGGTCGAGCGATTTCGTCGCGACGTTTGCCGGCGGGTCATTGCAAGTGACTGGAATCAGACCGTTGGCGGTGCATGTCGACTTTACCGCCAACAGTGCGTCGAATGCAGCGCTGCGGATCGTCGGAAATGCGCAATTCTCGGTGCGCAACGGGTCGGTAAGATGCGACTGATTTAGCGTCCAAAAGAACCGAATCGCGCCAAAAAAAATCGATGCACCGGTAACAATATCCACACATATCACAGTTGTTTTTGCTGTGACTCGCGGGTGATAGCTGGGTGACCGGATTGGCTATAGTGCCCGCGTTCACCTGCGGCTGAAGCCCGCCGGTAGCGATTCTCCGGAGTTTTTGGAGAGGCTGCTATCGGCTTTCCAGTCTGCAGGTGGCAAGACACACGCTTTCGAGCGCTCACGCAGACCACCCAGGCTGAAACGGTTCATCCATATATGAAACTCCCATCCGTCGATCCGACCGCGGGTCGTTACCTCCACGACAACCAGATAGGAATGTCGGACACTGTTGGGGATCCGACTACTCTCGTGAATGGCGGCAGCATCGTCATCCACAGCAAGTAGCAGTTGATGTTGTAGCAGGTGATCGAGCAGAAAATGAGAACCAGAGTGTAGGGTGCGAGGGTCTCGGGGTGGTCACCGGGGCCCTTTGCATTTTTGCTCCCCCTTTACGCCGAAACAATGCGGTGATAAACATTTGTGGCCATTGCAGTCCCCGTGCAGTTTGCTAACGTAGCCGCCCCGGTCCGTCACAAAACGGAGCGGACAAAAGTTGTCCACGTACACCCTCCTGTACGCGAATAGAATCTTGATCCAGCTCCGCCTCCTCGGTGCAGTTGCAATATCCGATGACCAGGGCCGGGACCTTCGTGTCTCGCTTGGTCAGTCGAAACGTACGGCGCTGCTCGCGTACCTCGCGATCGCGCGCCCGCGTACCAGCCATCGCCGGGAAACGCTGCTCGCCCTCTTCTGGCCGGAGCTCGCCGAAGAGCGCGCACGACGTGCTCTCAACCAGTCCGTCTATTACCTGCGGTCCGCGCTCGGACCCGACTCGATATTCGTACGCTCCGACGAGATCGGCCTGTCGCGAGACCACGTCGACTGCGACGTCCTCGAATTCGAATCGCTGATCGACAGCGGCGATCTCGAGCAGGCGCTCGCGCTGTATCATGGCCCGCTCCTGAGCGGATTCTATCTCGATCTGTTGGAGTTCGAGCGATGGCTCGAGACCGAGCGAGCGCGACTTCACGAGCGAGCTGCCCGTGCCGCACTGCTTCTCGCCAATCGCGAAGCGGAAGCGGGCCGAGCGCACGAAGCAATCGAATGGGCGAGGCGAAGCATGGAGCTGTCGCACGATGAAGCAGCAGTGCGGCAGCTCATCTCGATGCGCGACAGATTCGGCGACCGCGCCGGAGCGATCCGCGAATACGATCGATTCGCACGCCAGCTCGCGCGGGAGCTCGAAGCTGATCCATCTCCTGAAACTCAGGAGCTCATCGCACAGATCCGCGCGCGAAGCGGAAGCAGCACGCCGATTCATCCACGTCCGGCCCTTCCATCGATCGATCTCGCCGGTCGCAATGGAGCGGAGCAAGCATCATCAACAGCCGAACCGCTACCGGAAATCGACTGGAAGTCGAGAGCGGTTGTCGCAACCCCACGCCGACGGTGGAAAGCTCACCTCCTGGCACTCATCGCTGTACCGCTGCTCGTTCTCGTCGCGTGGGTCGCGAGCCGGGCGATGCTAGCACCGAAAACCGAAGCACCGTTCGAACCAACGATCGCGATCCTTCCATTCACGTACACCGGAAGCATCGATTACGCAGATGCAGCCGACGCGGTCGTCAATCTCCTCGACGCGAACATCGAGAACGCATCAGGGATGCACACGGTCGACTGGCGATCGGTGAAGAGCTTCATCAATCGCTCCGCCGGCGGATCACTCACACTCGCGTCCGCGTCCGCAGCGGCAATGAGGTTCCACGCCGACATGTTCGTGGTCGGATCGGTAACCGAATCGGGCGATCGACTGCGTGTCACCGCTGCACTCTACGATCGCGCAAAAGGCGACACACTCGGCGCACGCGCATTCGCTGAAGGTGATCCGCAGCGGCTGTTTGCAATCGTGGATGAGCTGACCGCGAAGCTGCTCTCGAGCAGAACCAGCGGTCCATCAACCAGGCTGTATCGGTCGGCGATCCTGACAACGAGCTCGATTCCCGCGCTCAAAGCCTATCTCGACGGAGAGCGTGATTTCCGCGAAGCCCGCTACATCTCAGCGCAGCAGCGATTCAGGACGGCCGTCGAAGCAGATACCGGATTCGCTCTCGCTTACTTCCGTCTCAGTCAATCAGCGGACCTCAACGGTGAGACGCCGCTCGCTCAATGGGCTGCCGGCGAAGCGCTGGAGCACGGAGGCGGTCTCGGGAGATACGAGAAGCAGCACGCGGAGGCATGGCGTCTCACACTTCAGGGTGAGGCGAGAAAGGCGGCGCAGATCTATCAGGATCTGATAAGGCAGGACACAACGGACATCGAGGCACTCCAGCAGCTCGCCTACCTGCGGTATTACTGGGGACCGAGATACGGTCACGCGGCGTCGGAATCGGGGCGCGATTGGCGGCGAGTTCTCAATCTCGATCCGTACAATCCGATCGCACTCGTGCATCTCGCGCGGATAATGGCGCAGAATGGAAATCGCGAAGAGTTCCGGTGGCTTGCCGATCGGGTGTCCCGATTCGGGCCCGAGACCGATCGCGCACTCGAGCTACACGCCCTCTCGGCGTTCGTATTCGGGGATTCGGCTACGAGGCCGAGTGTCGCACGTGATCTGTCCACGGCGACGCCAAGAGTGAGGCGCGCGATACTGCTCAGCGTTCTGACATCGTGGACTGATCTGCAATCGGCGTCAGCGCTTGCGTCGCGATACCTGCCCCTGACGTCGAGAAACGGAGATGACTCCAACGATGATGCTGCGCTCCTGGCGTCGGTCTCGGTGGCGCGTGGAAAGACACGGGAAGCGCTGGCGGAAATGCGTAATGATGGCTCGATCGGGAGACTCTATCGGGGCGTCATTCTGTATCTCGATCCGAACGCGGCCACGAGAGACGAAATGCTCGAGATGCGGGACAAGCTGATCGCGCCCTCTGAGCGACAACGGGATTCGACTCTTCGCACCATGTCGTACTACGTGGCTGGATTGCTCGACATTTCGCTGGGTGATACCGCCGCTGCGAAGCGGGAGGCGGCACAGCTCGGAAATGGGCACGGGTCTCCGGATGTCGCGCGGGTATCGCGATTGCTGAGCGCCGAGATCGCGAGATCCGCGGGTAATCCTGCTCGGGCGTTAACGATTCTGGGCAAGCCGGAACCTGAAGGAAGCCGAGCGCCTGCTGGGTTTGCATTTCCACTGGCACACGACCGGTTCCTCCGCGGCGAGCTGCTGCGTGAGCTCCATCGACCGGGAGAATCGCTGCGTTGGTACAGCACGTTTCCCGATCCGGGCGGATACGATCTGATGTATCTGGGCAAGGCTACACAACGTGTTGCCGAGAGTTACGCGGCATTTGGCAATCGTGCAGCGGCGGAGAGGTTCAACAGCCGGTTGGTCCTTCTACGGCGTGATTCTGATCCTGCACTGAAAGGCGGGAGCCGATGACTCACGGAGTCACGGGCTTCACAACGCCTAAGCCGCGAAAGCGAGAGGAAGAGGTTCCCCACTTCCCCCTCACTCTCCGCGATCAGGCCGCGCTGCACTCGGCGTTTGCCGTCCTTTTGTCGCCGCTCGACGCAGTAGACGCGGAGGCCTGGCGCGGCGAGGTAAGTCGCTGTCTTGCTGAGTTCCTCGGCGCCGATCGGGCAGCGTTCCAGCTCGAAGCTCCCGGGAGCCCCGTTCTCTACAGCGAGGACTACCCCCAGCGAACGCTCGACTCGTATCTCGAGCACTACCACGCGGTAGACGTCGGCCGCATCAGGCGCGAGCAACTCGGACTCGAGGTGTGGAACCGATGGCGGCTGCACGGAGAAAATCTCAGGCACTTCTGGGAAAGCGAGATCCACCAGGATTTTCTGGCGCCCAACCGGATCTTCGATTCGATGGGGCTTACTGTTCCAGTCAACGGGGCTACAACTCCCGCGACGCTTTTCTTCCACCGGGAAAAGCCCGGCACGCCAGAGTTTGGCGAGCGCGGCGTGGCGCTACTCAATCTCCTGCTTCCGGCATTCAAGGCCGGCGTTCGCGACCTCGTCCGCTACTCAAGCCAGCGTGAGAGTCTCACGAGTCACCTCGACTCGCTGACGGAAGCCATTGCTATCTTCGACCTGAGTGGCCGCATCGTCCACCAGAATCCCGCGTTCACCTCGATGCTCGCAGGCGATAGCGCTCGGGATAAGCTGAAGCGGGCGATGTTCGACATCGTCCAGTCACTCAGCGGATTCGCGAAGGAAACGCCGAAATTCTCAGCGGGTCTCGCCGGCAAGCGGCTGACACAGGACGTCCATGGGCCATTCGCCGGTTACGAAGTGCGGGGCAGCTTCCTCGGACGGGATCTGCTCGGCGCCGAGCTGAGGATCGTGATATCGCTTCAGCGGCTGGCACCGCAGGCGACCCTTTCCGACTGTGCGATCCAGGAGCGGTTCGGCCTCACACTGCGCGAGCTGGAGATCGCGCGGCGACTGGCACTTGGAGAGTCGACAAAGGAGCTGGCGCAGTCTTGCGGCATCAGCCTTCACACGGCGAGACACCACACCGAGAAGATCTTCCAGAAGCTCGGGGTGAGGACGAGGTCGCAGGTGGGGCCGAGGCTTCGCCCAGACTGACGTGGAAACATTTGTATCCGCGTCGTGGGATGTTTGACCTATTGTCCCTTTATAGTATTGACCTAGTGTTTACCAGGCTCGACCGAGACGTGCTCTCGGCTATCACCAGTGCGCGAAAAACACAAACGAGGCAACGACTTATGCAGCCCAAGATAGTCGCAAATGTTGTCGCAGGTGCAATGCTTTTGGCGGCTTGCGATGCAGTTCCCGAAGCGACCAAGACGCTGGACCCGTCGGGACTCACGGTCCGTGCGGAAGCGATCGTTTACAACACGAACGAGAGGGATGTCCCGTGGGCGAGCACAGATACTCACCCGTGCACTGGCGATGTGATATCGATTACCGGATCATCGCACTGGATAATCCACACAGGGTTCGACAGCAACGGAGCACTGCATTACTCCGCAAACATTGTCTCGAAAGGCGACGGTCTCGGAACCAGCTCTA
>DATBRZ010000089.1:0-3766 GCA_036560025.1 Gemmatimonadaceae bacterium
ATAGCGTTCGCGAAACGCGCGCGGCCACTCGGCGCGTTTGGACGGCGCGACGAAAAACGGCGCCCGCTCCTGCCGCTCCCACAACGCGTCGATCGACTTCGCGCCGGCGGCCCGCGCGATCGAGCGCGGCGTCACAAGGTGCGGGTACACGTTCGACCACGGTCTGTGCAAACGTCGAGCGGCCATTTCGCCGACCCGCTTCATGAGGTACTGAGGCGACCGGCGCGACGCGCGACGTGCGCGTGCCAGAAGGGCGTTCGGTGTCCGGCCTGACACGTGGTCTTTAACGATGCGTCCTTTGCCACCGAGCGATGAAATACGGGTACCACCAGCGACCCGGCAGCAGGTTATAGAACCGCTCGAGGGCGATCAGCGGCGGGGCGATTGTGCTTTTGACGCGGCGAGGCAGTCGAAATAACAGGCTGTTGTAAATCAGGAGATACGCGGGGCCACCCATATACCGGCAAGAGACTGGCGAGAAGTGGACGGAAGCGAGCTTTGCGATGGCTTCGTGCTCTAAAGCTGCCTCTGTTTGTTGATCAAAGTATCTGTCCAGCTGATACCACACTCGACGAGCGCCTTCGAGGATGTACTGCCGATTCGGCTCGCACATCAACAACAAGCCGCCGGGACGGACGATGTGGGAGATCGTCTTGAATGTCTGCGACAAGTTCGTTGCGCAATGATGAATCCCGCCAATGACCATCGCGACGTCTGCCACGACGCCGCAATCCGCTCCTGACGTGAGATCGATCTGATATGCCTTGGCACCAGTGATTCGCTCATATGCCTTGCACGCCTTCGACGAAATATCAAAGCCAATGATCTTCGCGCGCGGGAATCGTTGCAGGACGGCCAGAGAATTGTGGCCGCTCCCAGATGCCACATCTGCGACGACCTTGCCATTCAAATCGATGCCGTCGAACATGATGTCGTAGACAAATTGATTGCGAAACGCCATCGAAGACGAGTCGTAGTAGTGCCGCTCGTAGTCGTCGTGTACGCGTTCGTAGTGCTGCTCCTGTCGAAGCGCGGCTGACGGACCTCTCATTTGGCGCGATTGAAATCAGGATTGAAGTCGAGCCGTTTTCGGCGACGGCAGGAAGATCCGTCTCATCGACGTCGTGCGGTCTCGCACGGATTGAGGCCGCTCGAGCCGGGCTCGATGCCACGCAACGAGGACCATCAGTCCCCATAGCTCGAAACCCAGTTGCGTCCTGCGCTCCATGTGAGCAGCCTTTGCGTTCAACGCTTCATTTACATCGATTACTCCAACACGCTCCAATGAGGCCCGCGACAACAGATCCTCCGCAACATCTCGCATCGGGCCGCGAATCCACTGGTGCACGGGGATGCTGAAACCCTGTTTCCTCGCCGTTCCGATCTCGCGACCATAGAGATCCGTCGCCAACCGCCGCAGGATCCGCTTCCCTCGGCTGAAAGTCGTCACCTTCAGCCTGTCAGGCAACGCCAGGCCAAATTCCGCAACCTCCGGAATCAAGAACGGCGCGCGCGCCTCCAGGCCATGAGCCATAGTCATTCGGTCCAACTTAGCGAGGATGTCGTTTGGGAGATAGTCGGTCGCGTCCGCGCGCTGTAGAGCCGCAAGGCTCGGTTTCGCACCGAGGTCGTGCTCTGTTGCTACTGCACGCAACGCGTGTGCAGGGTTTGTGGTGTCGTCGTAACGCGTCATCAGTCGAGCGGCGACATCTGGCAGCCAGGCACCGTTCCAGCTGAAGTGCGCCTCGGCTGAAGGCAGGCCGACGGCACGAACGAAACGCATCAGCTTATAGCTGATAGGAACCTTCCGGTCACCGACAGGTATGAATTGTGCCAGAGACGCCAGATGTCTGCGTAGTGCCGGGCCGGCAAACCTCGCCAGAAGCTGATGCAGCGCTGTCGCTTTGTAGGTGAGGTACCCTGCGAACACTTCATCGCCGCCATCACCACTGACCGCCACTTTGTAGTCCTTCGCAACGGCCTTCGCGAGGGCCCAGACCGCGAGCGCCGATGAGTCCGCAAGTGGATCATCGGCGTGGTCGACGACATCAAAAAAATCGGCGAGGACACTCGCCGTTAAGATCACGCGTCGCAGCTCGAGACCGAGTTTTTGCGCGACTTTTGCGGCGATCGTCACTTCACTGAAGCTCTCTTCAGGAAAATCCAGGCAGTAGGCGTGCTTCAGATGGCCCTGTCTTACGGCACTTTCGGCGACGATTGAGGAATCGATGCCGCCAGACAGGAAAAGCGTCACAGGGACGTCGCTGCGCAGAGCAATCCTTACTGACCGATCGATTCTTTCCTGTAAGTCTTCGAGCACTTTACCGTGCGGTTGTGCGTTAATGTCGGGGTTTGGAGTGATGAACGGCTGCCAGTACTCACCGGCCTCCACACGTTGGGGCCGGTATCGACGCCATGATCCAGGCGGCAGCCTCCGAACTCCCTTGAGCAACGTGTAGTCGCCCGGGACGTAGTTCAGACATAGATATCGTCCGAGCGACGCCTCGTCGAGTTCTCTCTTGAAATCAGGACTCGCCGCAACCGCTTTTAGTTCCGACCCGAACGTCACGCCGTTGGCGTCCTCAACGAGGAACAGGGGTTTCTCGCCAAAGCGGTCCCTGGCGACGAAAAGAGTCCTTTCGACGCGGTCTACGATGGCAAAGGCAAACATTCCAAGCAGATGCTTCGGCAAATCGGTGCCCCAGTAACAATATCCCTGGAGGAGAACTTCTGTATCCGAGAGCGTCGTGAAGTGCGCACCATAACGGACCAGTTCTTGACGGAGCTCGACGTAGTTGTAGATCTCACCATTGAAGACGACGACGTGCCGTCCGTCTGGAGTGCTCATCGGCTGCGAGCCCAGTTTTAGATCGATGATCGAAAGGCGCCGATGGCCCAGGAAGAACGGCCCGTCCATCCACCAAGTGCCGTCGTCCGGTCCGCGATGTGCCAGCAGATCGGTGGCGTTCACGAGCGCGTCACAATCCGCGATCGACCCTGTGTACGAAAACTGCCCGAAGATGCCGCACACTGGTTCAATCTCCCGATTCACTCGAGCGCATCTTTGGACCAGATCTTTCGAACCTTGTAGGTGGTTGTGCGACTCGACGAGAAATATACTCGTGCGACCATCTCACCGATGATCCCGGCGAGAAGAAACTGCAGCGACGCGAGCAATGACGTTACCGACAGCGTAAACCAGCCGCTGTGCTCGCGGACAACGGGCATGCCGGTCCTTAGCCATATCACGAACAGAATCGCGGCAATGCCTAATCCGAGGCTGAATGCCACCAATGCAATCTTGCCGAAAATTCGGATCGGCCGATCGAGGTATCGCACATAGAAGAAGATGAAGAAGATGTCAATCAAGACGTTGATGATTCGCGCCAGGCCGTAATGTGATGCACCGAACGGCCGCTGAATATTCCGGATGGGAATCTCACCGATCGTCGCTCCGACGACTTTGGCATATACCGGCACGTATCGATGGCTCTCTCCCAGCAGGCTCACATCGGCAATGACCTCTCGCCGATAAGCACGATACGTTGTACCGATGTCGTGAATCGAGAGACCTGAGACATGTCGGAGGAGATAGTTCGCCACGCTCGACGGCCAACGGCGAACCAATCCTTCCTGACGCTGATGCCGCCAGCCGCACACGACGTCATAGCCTTGGTCGATCTTCTCCAAAAATGCCGGCAACTCTTCCGGGAAATGCTGAAGATCGGCATCCATAGTAACGATCACATCGCCAGTCGCCGCATCC
>DATBRZ010000090.1:0-5022 GCA_036560025.1 Gemmatimonadaceae bacterium
CGCCTTGAAGTTTCCGGCGCCGAAGCTCTTCGCCCCCTTCCGCTGAATGATCTCGTAAAACAGCGTCGGGCGATCCTCGACGGGCTTGGTGAAGATCTGCAGCAGATAACCCTCGTCGTCGCGGTCGACCAGAATTCCGAGCTCTTTGAGCGGCGCGATGTCCTCGTCGATGTGCCCGACCCGCTCGGGGACGGTCTCGTAATACGTTGCCGGCACGCGCAGAAACTCCACTCCGCGGTTACGCAGCTGCGTGACAGTGTCGATGATGTCATCTGTCGCAATCGCGATGTGCTGGACTCCCGGTCCGTCATAGAACTCGAGGTACTCGTCTATCTGCGATTTTTTCTTGCCTTCCGCCGGCTCGTTGATTGGAAACTTGATCCTTCCATTTCCGTTGGCCATCACCTTCGACATCAGCGCGGAGTATTCGGTCGAGATAGTCTTGTCGTCGAATGTGAGGATGTTCGTGAATCCCAGAACGCGCTCGTAGAACTTCACCCACTCGTTCATTTTTCCGAGCTCGACGTTTCCCACGCAGTGATCGACGTATTTGAGTCCAACGGGCGCGGGGGTAAATGGTGAGCCCGCAGCAACGAATCCGGGCATGAATAGCCCGCGATAATTGCGGCGCTCGACAAGTGAATGAATGGTGTCGCCGTACGTACGAATCGCGGCGATCACTACTTCACCGTCTTCATCCCGCAGCACTTCGGGCTCGCGCGCCGGCTTTGCGCCGCGATCGACTGCAAGTGAGAACGCGGTGCGCGCGTCGTCTACCCAGAGCGCGATGTCCTTCACCCCATCGCCGTGCTTGTGGACATGCGCCGCGATCTCGCCTTTTGCCTTGACCGGAGTCGTCACTACCAGCCTGACCTTGTCCTGTCGCAGCAGATAGCTGGCTGACTCGCGATGTCCGGTTTCCGGGCCCCGATAAGCCACCAGCTCAAATCCGAAGGCGCTTCGATAGAAGTGACTGGCCTGCTTGGCGTTGCCGACCCAGAACTCTAAGTAGTCCGTCCCGTTGATCGGGAAGGTGTCCGTAGCGGCGTCAGACGTAGGTAGCGTTGCGGTAGCCATCTGGACCTCTCGAGCGGTTATCACCACTACATTAGAATACGCGCACAGAGACTGCGAGTCCTATGCCCCTTGGGCTTCCCTTCCGCGCGCTTCTGCCAGTTTACGGGCAATCCCCCGGTAAAACGCCGCGTCGACGGGCTTTCCCTGCTCGTCCAGCGACAGCGCCGCGAGCTCGATCGCATAGAGAATGTTGCCGAGGTACAGCTGTGCCAGCTCGGCGACGGTTTCTTCGCTGTCGGAGCTTCTCTCAGCCACCCGCCCGACCCTGAGGTACGGGCGTCACGTCTCCGGTGCGGAACCTGGTGTCGGCCGTGATCACCTTCACCACGATCGCGGTGATGTTGTCGATGCCGCCGTTGTTGTTGGCATCGGAGATCATCGCGTTGACGATTCTTTCGGGTGAAGCCGGCGACTGAAGAAGCTGAAGCAGACGCCTGTCTTCGACCATTCCGGTGAGGCCGTCGCTCGCGAGCAGAAAAACGTCGCCGACCTGCGTTTCACCGAAGATGATATCGGGCTCGATATCGCCGCTCATGCCGATGCAGCAGGTGATCACGTTGCTTTGCGGATGATGCCTGGCCTGCTCGGCTGTGATCAGTCCTGCGTCGACCTGTTCCTGCACCAGGGAATGATCGTGAGTCAGCTGCTCCATCTTGCCGCCTCGAACCAGGTAGATCCTGGAGTCGCCGACGTGCCCGATCAGGAAGCGGGTATCGGAGATGAGAAGCGCCGATGCCGTACTTCCCATTCCCGTCTTCTCGACCTCGCGCATGGTACGCTGGAACACCGAGCGATTCGCACGCTGCAGCGATTCCGACAGCCGTCGCGCCGCCTCCGGAGTGCTTAGATCGTTGAGGTCGGCCAGCTCCGAAACGACGAGCTCGATCGCCATCCTGCTGGCGACTTCGCCGGCGGCGTGACCGCCCATGCCGTCCGCCACGATGAACAGTCCGCGAAACTCATTAGCGTCGGCGTACAGGGCGTCTTCGTTGCCCCGTCGCATTCGTCCCGTGTCCGTCCGCGCCGAGACGGCAAGGTGCACTAGGCTGGGCTCCCCGCGCAGAGCGGGTTGATGCAACGGTATAGGCTCAAAATTGTTCTTCTGAACGTTGGTTGACTGAAACTATGGATGGCTCAAAGGGGCGGCAAGCGCGATTGCGGATGGCGGCAGCGCTTCGGCGCGATCACCACTCTGAAGTGTCCACAAACGTTCATAGAGGCCGCCCTTGCCAAGCAGCTCGCGGTGCGTCCCTCGTTCAACGACCTCGCCGTGGTGCAAAACGAGTATCTCGTCCGCCCCGACGATGGTACTGAGCCGGTGCGCTACCGCAATGGTCGTCCGCCCTTCGAGCAGAACCGACAGCGCGTGCTGAATCTCCGACTCGATCTCGCTGTCGACTGCGCTGGTCGCTTCGTCCAACAACAGTAGAGACGCGTCAGCAGCGACGGCTCTGGCAAATGACAGAAGCTGTCGCTCACCAACGCTGAGCGACGCGCCTCGCTCGCCAAGCTGATGACGATAGCCGTCGGGGAGACGACGAACGATGCGGTCCGCGCCGACTCGTTCCGCGGCAGCTGCGACGTCGTCATCGGTAAGCGGATTCGACAGCCGGATATTCGTCGCGACATCACCCGCGAACAGGAAGATGTCCTGCTGCACGTAGGCGATCAACGCGCGAAGCTCATCGAGGGGTATCTCGCGGATGTCTGTCCCGTTCACGAGAATCCGGCCGCGCTCGGGATCGTAGAATCGCATCAGCAGATTCACGATTGTCGTTTTGCCCGCTCCGGTGTGTCCAACGAGAGCGAGCGTCTCCCCCGGCCGAGCAGTAAAGCTCACGCCCTTGAGCACCCACTCGCGCTCGGCTTGATCGCCGCGGTGAGCGACGTGACCCACATCGTATGCAAACCACACGTCCTCGAACTTCACTTCGACAGGAGTTTGCGGGCGTGCAATCACCGGAGGCGGAGCTTCTCCCACTGTACTCTCGGTGTCGAGCAGCATGAAGATCCGTTCCGAGCTCGCCATCGCGCTCTGAAGAATGTTGAATTTCTCGGCGAGATCCTGAAGCGGCTCGAAGAAGCGTCTCGCTAGCTGGAGAAATGCCGCAACTACGCCGACGGTGAGCGTGTGATTCGTCACCCGCGATGCACTCGCAACGAGAAGCGTTGCAAGGGCAACTGACGTCAATAGCTCGATCACCGGGAAGTAGAGAGCATATACCGTTATCGACTTGAGGTGCGCATCGAGATGGTCGCGATTCAGCTGATCGAATCGCTTCGCTTCACGGTCCTCCTGACCGTACAGCTGAACGATGCGCATTCCGGACAAACGCTCCTGGAGAAAAGCGTTGATCCGCGCCAGGCGCGTTCGAATCTCGCGATAGGCATCTCGCACGCGCGTGCGGAAGAGATGTGATGCAAGCGCGACGAACGGCAGTACAGCATACGCGGCGATCGCCAGCCGCCAGTCCATGATGAACATCGCAACGCTGATGGCGGCAAGCGTAAACAGGTCGCCGAGGCCGGCAACGACGCCAGATGTAAAGAGCTCATTGAGAGTCTCCACGTCCGATGTGACGCGAGTGATCAGCCGGCCCGCCGGATTCCGATCGAAGAACGCAATCGACAGCCGCTGAAGGTGAGCGAAGATCTGTAACCTCAGATCCCGCATCACACGCTGGCCGAGGAGACTCGTCAGCCACGTCTGTCCATATGAACAAAGGAATTGTCCGACGAGTGCAAGCGCGAACAGGAAAGCTGCGCGCCATACGACACGCTCATCATGGCGTGGCAGTCCGACATCGATCACCTGACGGGTGAGTATCGGACCAGCCAGCTGTAGTATCCCTTCGATACTGAGAAGCAGGAGCGAGCCTGCGACAAGCCACGAATACGGACGGACGTACTGAAGCAGCCGCCGCATGAGACGTTTGTCGTAGGCTTTGCCGAGTGCGTCCTCCTCGTGGAGGGTTGCGGGGTGGGACATTCAGCCCTATGCTAACCGCTGATCCAGCGCCTTGCCACCGACCCTCATGGGGATGGTACGCAGGTTGCACTCTCCATGAGGTCTGCCGTCCAGTCCACCTGGACTGCCTTTCACCTTTATGGAGGAGAAATGAGCTTTCTAGCATGGATCGTCCTCGGCTTGATCGCGGGCGCGATCGCCAAGGCAATAATGCCGGGCAACGACCCGGGCGGCATTATCGTCACGATGATCATCGGCATCGTCGGCGCGTTCATCGGCGGCTTCCTGGGCAGCACGTTGATGGGCACCGGACTGAACGGATTCACCTGGCAGAGTCTCCTGCTCGCGATCGTCGGCGCGCTGGTTCTGCTCTGGATCTACAGAATGACGACGCGAGGCCGCACGAGGGTTCCGTAGCGACTTGCATCCGGCCATATAGGAACGCGGGCCCGTTATGCCGCTCTGGCTTTACTGGATCCTTCTGGGTCTTATCGCGGGAACTCTGGCCAAGTTTCTCGTGCCGGGGCGCGACCCCTCTGGTTGCGTCGTAACGATCGTACTTGGGATTGTCGGCGCGTTCATCGGCGGATTCATTGGGACGCGCATCGGATGGGGGACGGTAACCACGGGCAGCTTTGATTTCCGGTCGATCGCTCTTGCGACACTTGGCGCGATAGTTCTTCTCCTCCTCGGCCGGGTTGTAAGACGACTCTGACGCCGCCGGGCACGAGCCCGGCGGTTTTCGTCTTCGGCAATCACTCGCCGAGGCAGAACTACCGTCGTGCGTGTCCGGTTTAGCGTTATCGTGTTTTTCAGTTGAACCGCTCGCCGAAGGACCTGTTGCCAGTTTACTCCGCTCACAACTGGTGCTTGGGTGTCGTCAGTCACTGATGAACTGGACGACAGAACAACTAGACACTCACGACGGTAGTTCCGCACCGTAGTTCCGCACCGTAGTTCCGCACCGTAGTTCCGCA
>DATBRZ010000091.1:0-5342 GCA_036560025.1 Gemmatimonadaceae bacterium
GCGCACTGAGCGAGCACTCACATCCAAAGCCGGGTTGCCAAGGCGCTCCTGGTTCAGGCATCAGATCTACGCGCCGGGTTACTACACCGGATATGGAGTGAAGACACTCCCCGGAGTGCGCGAGGCGATCGAGCAGCGCAATTGGACAGAGGCCAAAAACGAGATCGAGGTGATTGCCGGGACTCTTAACGCGGCGTCAGCGGAGATCGAAAAGGCCACGCAAGCGATCGTGGCCGCGAAGTGAGAGCAGCAGCGGTTGCGCTCCTCGTCGGGATCACCGCGTGCGCGCCACGCGCAACCACGAAACCCGCAGTCGCTCTTGACGACATCCTCTTCACGAATGCGCGAATCGTAGACGGAACGGGGAATCCGTGGTATCGCGGCGCGGTCGCGACGCGAGGGGACAGGATCGTCTATGTCGGGCCGGCGATCCCTGGTTTGACTGCAAAGCGAGTCATCGATGTTCACGAGCAGGTCGTGTCGCCGGGATTCATCGACATGCTCGGTCATTCGGAAACGGCGATTCTCCAGGGGCCGCACGCCGTTTCCAAGATCACGCAGGGAATTACAAGCGAGATCACCGGAGAAGTTCACTCTGCGTGGCCGAACCTCGCGCTCGGTGAAGCGCCGAATCCGCGTCAGCCCTGGACGTCACTCGGCGAATACTTCGCGTTGCTGGAAAAACAGGGAACCGCGATCAACCTCGGCACCTATGTGGGAACGAGCTCGGTGCGCGAGGCCGTGATGGGACAGCTCACGAGACATCCTACGCCGCAGGAGATGTCTCAGATGGGCGCTCTGATAGATTCGGCGATGCGCGACGGAGCGATGGGAGTCGGCACGGGACTCATTTATCTGCCGAGCACGTTTTTCTCGACCGAAGAGCTGATTGCGCTGACGAAGTATGCGACGCCGTACAAGGGTGGCTACGCGACTCACATGCGGAGCGAAGGCGCAGCGATGCTCGATGCCGTGCGAGAGACGATCCGCATCGCGAAGGAAGCGGGGACGTGGGCAGAGATCAGACACATCAAGTCGCGATCGCTGGAGCAGATGCAGCAGGCAGTTGCAATCATCGACTCCGCGCGCCGCGCCGGTATCGACGTCACTGCCGATCAGTATCCCTACATCGCGAGCGGGACGGGGCTCGCTGCAATGCTCAACACGTGGGTGCAGGAAGGTGGACGCGACTCACTGGTTGTGAGGCTTCACGATCCTGCCGTGCGCGCGCGACTGAAGCAGGAGCTTGGAGCGGACAGCGCATCCGGAATCCGAACCGCTAGCCGCACGATGATCAACTCCGTTGGCACGGATTCACTGAAGAAGTATCAGGGAAAGCTGCTGCCCGAGATCGGTCAGATGCGCAACCAGGATCCGTACGATGCTGCCTTCGATATTCTCGCCGCGGACAGCGGCCGTACAAGCGCGATCTATTTCTCATTCAATGAAGACGCGCTGCGCTACGCGATGAAGCAGCAGTGGGTATCAGTCGGCCAGGATGCCGGCGCGGTGAGTCCTGATTCCGCAGGGAATTGGGGCGAGCGCGGGCATCCGCGCGGGTTCGGCACGTTTCCGCGAATCCTCGGACGTTACGTACGGCAGGATTCGGTGATTACGCTCGAGTTTGCGATCCGGAAGATGACATCGCTCGCTGCGCAGCGTGTCGGGCTCAACGAGCGCGGGCTGCTCAAGCCGGGGATGTTCGCGGACATCACCGTGTTCGATCCGAACTCGATCATCGATAATTCCACGTTCGAGAAGCCGCAGCAGCTTGCAACTGGCGTGAGTTACGTACTGGTGAATGGCGTGCCGGTCGTCGATGAGGGTAAGGTCACCTCGGCGTTGCCGGGTCGTGCGCTGCGCGGGCCCGGATACCTCCGCCGATAGATTTCGATAGGCTACGGATCTCATTGGCCAGAGGGTTCATCTGAGATGAACTCTCTGCCCAATGCCGCCTAGCGCCTGAGATCCACCTGCCCTGCCGGAAGAACAACTGTCGCCGCACCAACCGGCATCACTGCAGTGATATAGTAAGTGCCGACCGCGCCCGAAGCGCCGAGGATGTTCGTCGTGGTTGCAGTGGCGGTGTAGGTCTTCGTGCCGCCCGGCTGAAGCGTGACATCCACAACATTCGCTGTGCACACGGTGTTCGCGCCACTATCGTACACCGGTGTGCCGCTGCGCGCTGAAGTCGCGTAGACAACAATGAACGGTCCGCACCCTATCCTCACCGTGACAGCCGTAGAGGTGGGATTCGTCAGGGTCACGCCGGTTTCGAATCGAGTAGGCGCCGCGACAATCACACGAGTCGATGCCGAATAGGTGAGCGCCTCTTCAGGCCCAAATAGTTTTCCGCCCCCGCCGCATCCATAACTCAGTGCGGCGAGTGACATCATCGCCGCAGCGATCGCTCTGAAACGACGCACGCTATTGGCGAAGCGCGTCTTTCTGCTGCCGCGGCCCGATCATATGCCGGTGCTCGATGCTCGACTTGTACGGCCGCTCATCGGGACCGATATAGATCTGCCGAGGACGCGCGATCTTCTGCTCCTTGTCGAGAAGCATCTCTTCCCACTGCGCCATCCAGCCGGCGGTGCGCGCGAGTGCGAACAACACCGTGAAGAAATCCGTCGGGAATGCCATCGACCGGTAGATCAGTCCAGTGTAGAAATCCACGTTCGGGTACAGCTTGCGCGACTTGAAGTAGTCGTCAGACAGCGCAATGCGCTCGAGCTCGAGGGCGATCTCCAGATCTCTGTCGACGCCTACCACCGCGAACACGTCGTCGGCCAGCTGCTTCACGATCTTTGCGCGTGGATCGTAGCTCTTGTAAACCCGATGGCCGAAGCCCATCAGCTTGCCCTTCCCTCCCTTCACGCTCTCGATGAATTGCGGAACGTTCTTCACAGTTCCGATCTCGGAGATCATTCTCAGCACCTGCTCGTTCGCACCACCGTGGAGCGGGCCGAACAGCGCTGCGATTCCCGCTGACATCGCAGAGAAAGGATCGACATGCGATGATCCGACAGCGCGAACCGCGCTTGTCGAGCAGTTCTGCTCATGGTCGGCGTGCAGGATGAAGAGAATCTCCAGCGCGCGCACGAACACGGGATGAGCCTGATACTTGGGCTCGCTCATCCGCGCCACCATCGACAGGAAGTTCTCTACATATGAGAGATCATTGTCGGGATAGACGAACGGCAACCCCTTCAAATGCCGGTAGCAGAACGCAGCGATCGTCGGAACCTTGGCAAGAAGCCGGACGATCGAGATGTTGCGCTCCCGCTCGTCGAAGATGTTTCGCGCCGACGGATAGAATGACGCGAGCGCGGCGACGGCACTGTTGAGCATCGCCATGGGATGCGCATCGTATCGGAACCCCTCGAGAAACTTGCGGATGTTCTCGTGGACGTACGTGTGATACGTGATGTCGTTGACGAACTGATCGTATTGCTGCTGATCCGGAAGCTCTCCGTGCCTCAGCAGCCACGCCACCTCGAGGAACGTCGACTTCTCGGCGAGCTGCTCGATCGGGTATCCGCGGTAGCGCAGGATTCCCTTATCGCCGTCGATGTAGGTGATTGCGCTGCGACACGCTGCGGTATTGAGGAATGCGGGGTCGTAGCTCAGAAGTCCAACGTCGTCGGCATCTTCCGTTCGAATCTGCTTGAGATCAGAAGCTCGGATCGCTCCCTCGCTGACGGCTACCTCATAGCTCTTGCCGGTGCGGGAGTCGGTGATCTCGAGGGCGTCGGTTCTCGTTTCCTTTTTGGGAGGCGCTTCCATTGTACTTGCCTTGGGCATTCTATCTCCTTTCTCCAGCTGAAATCTACCGAACTACACCTGCAAAAACTGGAACCATTCCTTCCGGTTGTCGTACATTCAGCTACCCCAGATGAGCAGCGTTTGAAGATGAATTCTCCGATACGATGGCGGGCCGGGCGCGCCCTCGCTTTTCTCCTTTTCCTACCCCCTGCAACACTCGCCGCACAAACTGCGGCCGCATCTCTCAGGTATCCCCCAGCAGCGCGCGGAGCTCAGGTCGAGGATTACCACGGAACCAAGGTGGCCGACCCGTACCGCTGGCTCGAAGACACCGATTCGCCGCAGACGAAGGCCTGGGTCGAGGCCGAGAATGCATTGACCTTCGGATACCTCTCTGCAATTCCGGAGCGGGCCGCCATTATCCAGCGACTCACCGAAATCTGGAACTACACCAAGTACAACGCCCCCTTCAAGGAGGGCGGCAAGTACTTCTACTTCGAGAACTCGGGCCTTCAGAACCAGAGTGTTCTATATGTGCGCGAAGGAAACCGCGCCCCGCACGTTCTTCTCGATCCGAATACGCTCTCCACTGATGGCACGGTTGCCCTCTCGTCGTCCGATGTGTCGCCGAATGGCAAATATCTCGCCTACGGTGTTCAGGTGGCCGGCTCTGACTGGGTGGAATTCCGCGTTCGCGACATCGAAACCGGACGCGATCTGAAAGACACCCTCAAGTGGTCGAAGTTTTCCGACGCGTCGTGGACGCGCGACAATCGTGGATTCTTTTATTCGCGCTACGACGAGCCGAAGTCCGGCAATGTGATGACCAACGTCAACCGGAATCAGAAGGTCTACTACCACCGGTTGAATACTCCGCAGTCCGCCGACGAGCTCATCTTCGACCGCCCCGACAAGCCCGACTGGCTGTTCGGTACGCGTGTCACAGAGGATGGAACCTTCGCGATCATCACTGTCTTTCAGGGAACCGATGAGCGCAACCGGCTCTACTACATCTTTCTCGACAACCCGAAGAAACCCACGATAAATGCGCCGATCGTTCGCCTGATCGACACGTTCGACGCGAAGTACGAGTTCGTACACAACATGGGCGACAACTTTCTCATTCGCACTGATCTCGCCGCGCCGAAGGGGCGCGTTATCTCGGTAGATATCAACTTCGCTCAGCCACGACGCTGGGTCACGGTGATTCCCGAGGGACGCGATGCCCTCGAGAGCGTGAAGCCGATCGGAAAGATGCTCGTCGCATCGTACCTTCAGGATGCACACTCGAGCGTTCGTCTGTACGGGATGCCGGATCCGAACGATCGCGGACGTGGGACGATTGGAAGGCCGTCCGGTGGTCGCCCAGTCGATCGCGCTCCGCTCCCTTCAGGCACTCCAATGGACTCACGGCTTGGCGGAGCAATGGGCTACCCATACCGCGGTGAGATTCCGCTCCCGACGATGGGCTCTGTCGATCAGATCAATGGCAAGCCCGGCGACAACGAGATGTTCTATACCTTCGTCTCGTATCTCAATCCGCGCAGTGTTTACCGCTTCGACCTGGGCCGTGGCGA
>DATBRZ010000092.1:0-3913 GCA_036560025.1 Gemmatimonadaceae bacterium
CAATCGCGCGAGGCGGAGCTGTTCGTCGGGCAGCGCGTCGATCGACGGAGCCCTCTCCAGCAGCCGGCGATAGCAATCGATGTTGAGCCCATCGTACGTGAATCCCTTGCCACCGTAATGCGCTTCCCCCGCGAGTATTACAGGCTTTCCCATCAGGCAGAGCTCCAGACCTGATGTTCCATAGACGGTCACACCGCCGTCCACGAGCTCGAAGAACTCCAGCGGGCTCAATTCCTCCTCGGCCGGAATCACCTTCACGTGATCGGGCAAATTCGGATACCGCCTTTGAATGAGCCGTTGAACTCCCGAGGCGGGATTATCGTACGCCTCGACCGGATGGATCTTGATCAGCCACTGAACATCGGTGATTCGCGACACGCAATCGATTGTGTCGACCATCCAGTCGTCGAATGACTCGTAGGCCATTGGTGAATAGTCGGAGACGCTGTCCCAGTTGATGTGGGCCATCACTCCCCACACGGGCTTGTCACTCTCGATGCGGTACTTCGCTCTGATCCGGCCGACGTCGCCCCTGTACTGATGCATCTTCTTCATGTCGAAGCTGACGCGCTCGTGGTAGCGTCGATCAAGAAAGCGCTTGAGGCTCTCTTCCTCCTCTTCGCTCAACGGCTTTTCCAGCCTCCTTGCCCACGCCGTGTTGCTCAGCTTGTGGAAGTCGATGCGGTCGGGCTCGTGCACGTGACGGAAAAAGAATCGTGAAGTGAGATACGATGCCTTCCAGCCGGTAACCGGGATACTTCGCTTCAATGCTGTTTGAAGTGCCGGGCCCCAGTCCACGTACACCCCGTGTGACATGAAGACCCGCGCCGGCTGAAACCGATCATACGCGCGTTTTGCCGCCTCGGCGGTAACCAGAGCGGTATACGAATACTCCCGAACGATGTCTTCGTGGCCGTTCAGCTCAGCACCCTGGAGGTAGCGAATGATGGTCGACGTCACGTTGTTGCCCACGTACAGTCCATCATGTGTCAGACTGCGCGCGTCTCCAAAATCGAAGCCTTTCGTGCGCTCCCACAGCTCTTCGCGCTTCTCCGCGGGGACGTAATCGCCGACGGATGAGTACGGGATCCCCATGAGATCGAGCACCTGCCGATTTGATGCGATGCAGCTCGCACACGCATCTCGCCATTTCTCGAGCGGTACTCCCTCAGTGATTTCGCGAAGAACGCAGGCACGATAAGGGGCGTCGCAGATAATTGCGTGGACGTTATAGCCTCGAAGTCGAAGCGCGGCTGCGATGACCGTCTCGACGTGCAGCAGAAGCGGCATTCCACCCGGAATCCAGAACAGAATCGTTGGGGCTTCTGGCGGCGGGGGGCCGTGACGCTCGTAGAGCCGCTTCATCTGCCAGCTCTTGTGAGCGTCAGTGTGGGGGAAGAGACGCTGCGCGCTGGCAGGCATGCGATTTATCGCCAGCCAGGCAGCATCACGAAGTTTTTTGGGAATCTTGTCCTTTACTCTTGCCACTGTTTCTCAGGAACGATCCGTGTGGCGCGGCGGCGTGTCAGCGTGAGCCCGCCATTCCGGCTAAACCTTTTAATATAGTACACATGGTGGACGGCTAGCGCGCCTCGATGATGCGGACGAAGCGCCGTCGCGGTGACATCATCCGAGCTCGACTTCCTTCTGCCTAACGTGACGGTTGAGCAGCATCAGGGCCGGATCAGATTCGACGATATCGACCACGTCGAGCCACGTGAAATCCGTTCGATCACGCAGCCGGCGATAAACTTCGCGCACGAATCCGAGATCCTCCGGCGTGTCGATTGTCCACCGCCAATCAGCCCGATCAACACCGCTCGTTACCGAGATCAGCCGAAACAGCTCGGGATGGTTGTAGAGGTACGGAGTCACGTGAGCTCGTTCGTAAGGCAGCCTCGCGTCACGCCACGCCCGCTCCAATGCATCGCGCGTGAAGACTTCTGTGTCGAGTCCGCGCGGAAAGGACTGTGGAATCTTGTTGCTCACATAGTCTGCGCCACCGGTGGCTTCGTGAAAGCGCTGAACGATCGAATCGCTGACTCCTGGATCGAGCAGCGGACAATCGGCAGTGATTCGAACGCATGCGTCCGCGCTCGTTTCTCTCGCCGCACCGGTATAGCGATCGAGCACATCGTGCTCGTTCCCGCGAAAGCAGTACACACCGAGACGCGTGCATTCATCGGCAATGCGATCGTCCGCGCTCGCGGTGGATGTGGCTACAACCAGCTCGTCTGCGCGCTTCATTCCACGAGCGCGGGACACGACCCGCGCGAGCACGCTCATTCCTTCCAGGTCCAGTAGAACCTTCCCCGGCAGGCGCTCTGAACCGACCCGCGCCTGGATGATCGCAACGGTTTTCACTTCGTGGCGATCTCCTCGACGCGAGTGACGAGCTGCGTGAAATTCGCGTCCCAGTTCGCGCCCGCACGGGCGAGCTCGACATTGCTGGCCCCGATTGCCGCGCGGCGCCCCCCGCTGATCATTGACGACATAGCGTTCGCCAGCGATTCGACATCACCCGGTTCGGCGAGTGCCCCATTTATTCCCGGTGTAACCCACTCGAGGTTTCCGAAGCTGTTGGTCACAACGACTGGAAGTCCGCTTGCCATTGCTTCCAGCAGCGAGACGGAAGTACCATCGCTCAACGCAGAGCTGACGTACACGTCCGACTCGCGGAAGTAGTCCGGCAACAGCTCATAGGAGACGCGTCCGGGAGCATGCACGGCAGCAGAGATCCCGAGAGACTCTATCAATCCCCGAATCTCTTTATCGAGAGAGCCGTCGCCAAGCAGTAGAAGACGAGCTTCGGCGTCCTTTTCCAGGACTTTATGGAATGCCGCGAGCAGAACGTCGATCGCGTAGAGCGGCTCCCACGTGCGCGTCGATATGAATACACGGCTGCGTGTCCAGCTCAGGCGCTCGCGAATTCCAAGAGAGCTTTCGCCCGGATGAAAACGAGTGAGATCGATGCCCCACGGGAACGTCAGAATCCGACTGTCGTCGAGATCCGAATGACGCTTGATCGCTTCACGCACCGTTCGACAGTCGCCAAATGCGAGCGCGGATCTGTCAAACACGAAGCGGGTTCTCTCGCCGTTTTCGCGTGTAGCATCTGCCTCGACAAGCACATCCGATCCCCACGACACGGCAACCAGCGGGGTCGCATCCGCGCGAGCAGCGAGATATGCCCCGCTTTGGATCGGTCCGGCGATTACGACATCCGGTTTGAGATCCGCGAGGATCATTCTGAGCTCCAGCTCCCGGTCGTGTTCCGCCGGCGTGCCGTCGTGATCGCCCGGCCACATCACTTCGCGCACGCCTTCAGGCAGATCGCGCTCGTCGAGACGTTGCGGTTTGAGCGGCAGATGATACGGACGCCACCCCGCAGCCACGAACGACTGCAGAAATCGCCGATCGTGGGTGGTGTACCCCTCGGAGACGTAGAGAACCTTTAGTCGAGGTCGTCCCATGTCGGGTAGTCGCCCTGCTCCAGATCCCTGAGCAGGCGCTTGCCGAACGTCCGCTCGACCTCATAGGGAAAAATCGCGTCCCTCGGCGCGGGCCGAAGCGGCTCGAGATCTCCCGCTTTGAGGACCGTTCCTTTGTCGAGACGCCGCGCCGCGCGCAGGCAGCGGCGCTGGATCACGACCGTTTCCTGCTCATTCGGCTCGACGACCTTTTTTCCGTCGCCGAGTGCGTACTCCAGCTCGCGCGTGCGATCCACCATGTCGCGCCAGCCCCGAGGATCCATCGAGAATGGATGATCCGGCCCCTCTCGGGTTCGATCATCGGTGAAGTGCTTCTCGACAGCCGATGCACCAAGCGTGACGGCGCCGAGAACGGCGGCATGTCCGGGAGTGTGGTCGCTCAGTCCGAGCACGAGGTTCGGATACATCGCTGCGAACGTGCG
>DATBRZ010000093.1:0-8090 GCA_036560025.1 Gemmatimonadaceae bacterium
TCGCTGCCCGCCTCGGGTCCGTCACTGTACTAAGGTTGCACTCGTAGGCCGATCCGGCCGGCCCAATTCCGCCGCCGCCGTTCGGCGCTATGGACCACCCCGGTACCGCCCAAGTGGACCAATCTCAAACCGGCCCCGACAGGCTGTAGCGATGTAAGCGGCCCATCGTGTTCAGCAGCGCGATCAGCCGTTCGCTGCGACCTTGCTCGAGCAGGGCCGCGAGCTCCTTCAGTGATTCGGTCGTGAGCTTCTTCAGATCGTCGGCGTTCATGATGTGTCCTCCCAACAACCGGGCTGTCCGGTGTTCCTTCACAACCTGAGGAACCCGGCAGCCCGTCATGGGAGGACACGTCCTGCAGTCAGCGCCCGGCGAATGCCGCAGTGGTTTCCACCGGGCGTGCCAGCACGCTCTTCGCTGGCGCGGCCGGTGACACTGCGGGATGTTCGTGCGGAGCACGACGCTGGGCGGAACCTTTCAGAAGATCGACGCCGACGATGAATAAGCGCCCATCATCGATGAGAACGCTTGGCGTGGAATGCGCACGTGAGAACGGTGGCTCAAGGAGAATCGCCGTCGCGATCGGGAACTCTGCTTAGCTGACTTTCCTGGCGCATCGGACTAACGCGTCCCGCCGTGCACATCGGTTCGCAAGCGGTCCGGTCGTAGCGGTGGGATCTGTGTGTTTGCACTGTACCGGGCGAACGGAGCGTCCCGGCGGTCACGCGCCGACGGACAGAACGCGGTGAGCCGATCGAGATGTTCGAAATCCGACGAGTAGACGACGGCCCCCGCGGACGCCACTCTCAACCGACATTTCGCGCGCCGATCTGAAGCTATGCGTGCGGAACTCAGTCGTGGATCGCTTTAGCGCCCGCGGTCTTCGGGTTCCCGGCGCATGAACTCTTCATTCCACGAGGGGCCGAGTTCGAGGTACACGCCGTCTGAGCCCTTGAATGAAGGCTCCTGAAGTCGCCGACTGCCGAGAAGGTCTCGCTTCTCCGTATCGCGCATCATAGTTGCCTGACGGTCCGATTCCGCCATTCTTCGGAGTTCCACGATCTGTTGGAGCACCGATGGAACGGTTCTCCGCGCGGCAAGAATCTCGTCCCAGGACGAACCGGTGCCGTGGTACCAAGCCAGTATTTCTCTATCGAGGCTGAGAACTGCGTCGAGTCCGCTCAACTGAACACCTCGACCTGATTCGCCGATCGTCCGTGTCTCGGCGGGTGGAAGCTGCTCCACGATCTCGACAAGCGGCCGGTAATAGGCGCGTGCGAAGTCCTCGAGTGGTATCGACAGGTCTACCGCGCTCTCATCAAATTCATCGGGATCCCAAATGCGCGCTCGGCTCATGCCGCTCGTGAAGTAAGTTCCGACGGCGATGCGGAGCGCTGGTAAAGCGCCATTCAGATTCCGAAGGGAACGCGTCTGTCGTTTTGCGTCTTCAAGAGCCTGTCTCCCAACGGGACTTGTGCGACCCTTCGATTCCGCCACCAGCCACTGCTGGTGCGCGTCCATACCGACAAAATCCGGCTTGATGGGCAACGCGAGGTGCGGATTCAGATCCTGACGGTATACGTCAAGGTGAAGCAGCCACGGGACGGAAAACAATTTGTCGGCGATCAGTTTCGTGAATGTCAGCCCCAAGAAATATGAGATCGCTCCTCTCTCGGACGGGTCCAGGTCACGAAACGCACTCGATTCACCCAAACGACCGTCGGGCTCTTCAATCAAGTTCGCGCGAACGATCGCGACGCGCCAGAGTCCCTCGAGAATGGAATATGTTCCATGTCGGAGTACGTCGCTCCAATTACGTCGTCCGACGGTTATGGCGGCTCGGATCAGCTCATCCCAGGTAAACGAAATCTCCGACACCTGCGTCAGAGCTGATCCCATGTATGCACCAAAGTACTCGGGTCGATATGGAAGGCGAAGCATCGTCACGGCGCCTTAGACAAAACGTCCGAACGTGGCCAAAGCGGGATCGAGACGCGGCATCAGCCGCGAACGACTCGAGCTCAGCGCACATCGCTCGACCTAATCAGCGGGATCCTCAAGGACATCCTAGAATCCAACCCTCCTCGGTGCGAATTGCCAGATCGTCTTTGGATTCGAGTGTGATGCGACCGGGAGCACCGAATTCATTCTGTAGTCGGTTGCGTATATCGAGGTCGCGAACCCAGTGCCACATGCCTCTCACTTGGCCGCGATCCTTGATCGAATCAGCCAATGAGGCGCGGGGACTGGGATAGATCTCGGCGTGCAAGACACGGAGGCGGGGAAACAGCCAAGCCCCATTCGCCGGGGCCCATCCTGTCTCGAATGGCCACACTGCCGAACAACCAGCCAATCGCCCGTCGAAGCGGATCTTCGCGATCCGCGGAATTCCTGTCAGAACCTGACTACCAACACTGCCGGTTCCGAAGAGCCGAAATGGCGTGTCGCTCCGCGCTCGAATGTCGGTGATTCGGCGCGGTGCGATTGTTTGGCCATTGATCGCCACGAATGGCTGTGGGGGCTGATTCTGAGGAACACAAATCACGCTGCCGGCGCTCATCAGACACCAAAACGGACCGGGTGCTCCGTCGCTCGACGCTGTCGCGTTGATTGCGCTCGCAACCTCGAATCGGTTATTGCGATTCGTAGGAACGCGTCCGGCCTTGGCGCCAAGATCGTCTTTTATCTGGCTGGCCAAGTGGTCCCACACAACGCGCCAGGGCGCTGAAGCTCCGTTCGTTGCCTTTGGAAGCAGCGACGCCAATCCCGCGGGGTATCCGTATGCGAAATCAGCGCACACTAGCACGCGGTCGCTGCCTGTCTCGATGAAGGAGTGAATAAACGATCGCAACGCGTACTCAGCTTCGGTCCTCGAAGCGGGGCTTAACGTGATGGGCGTGTCCGCTGTTCTGTTGCCGTAGGCGATCCATATGCAGTCCTGCCTACCGCTCCTCCGCCCAGAGCCTCCGGACCAGTCAACGATGATGTACGCCCCGAAGAGCGGCATGGAGGTGGCAATCGGCTGACGCCACGCTATGGCGTCTCGGGTAAGAGGGCCATGTCATGGGTCTGCGGACGTCTCGGCGCGAGGTCCGCCAGGCGCGCCAGGCGCGCCAGAATAGCCGGCACTGGATTAGCGATGGTCTTCCGTACCCGACCACCAGCCCCAAACCAACGCCGGCACGACTCACATCGATGCTTCAGAGAAGGGGTGAAGCCGTCTTCGCCCACACAGAACTTTGGTGTTTCACACGAAGGGCCAACCGAAGCGACCACACGCCCACGGAGATGCGGTAACGCGCTCTGCGCCATGAACACTCTAACCATCGACGCATCAAGGCTCACGCCGTCGATCCTGACCTCAGAGTAGGTTCGTCGATTACAGGATCCTGCTCGTCGTCGGTGCGAGAAGCATGAACGTGAATGCCTTCCTCTTCTCGAACAGAACTGGTCCAGAGGAAGGCGGGATTCGATCCCCAGATCTGGATGCCTCCAGGGTAGTCAGATTGTCGGATATCCAACGTCCGACCGGCCGGTTTGGTTGCACTGGGTCCGATCCCGCACGCTGCTCGAACGATTTCGATCGGGTTTCCGATCCCAATCGCGTCATCTCGGAAGTGCTTCCCGCAACCGGCGCAGAGGTGGCGCCGATGCGGGTGTACGCTAAACCAATCTCGATCCAGATGGGGAAACCCGCAATGCGTGCACTCGACGCGACGAGTCTCGTAGCCGAACACTGAGCTCACCATGTAGTAAATGGCGTCGAGTTCTGAGACGACAACCCCGGTGCCAGATAAGCCGTTTCCGGACAGACGGACAGCCCTGACGGTCCAGTCCATCTCCTTCTTGCCCTTCAGTTCGGTCCTCGCGTGAACGTGAATTCCGCGCTCAAGTTGGCGCTGGGTTGTATCGTACACAGGGGCCACGGCGCCCCACAGAGCTACGCCTCCGGGGTAGTCGCTTAGCCGCAGATGAAGCGTCTCATGCTCAGTGATCATCGGAACGTGAGCGAATCGGCATGTTTTTGCGCGACGCCCGTACTTAGCCGTCGCGTCAGCTTTGTGCTTCAGGCACCAGTACCTCGTGCCACCGTCTCTGCGCTTGCCCACCGAAACTATGTCGCAACCATCGAGGCCGCTAGCGTCGGTAGCCGCGCTCTGCTGCCCAACTGGGAGCGACAGTTGGCCCTGCACCTGTTGACGGCGACGTCCTGCTGGACGCACTCTGGCTTTTGGCGTTCCCATACTCCTGCCTCAATGAACGCGCGTCCACACGCGCTGGCTACACTTTGCCCTGCTTGATCCGCTCGAGCCACGCCCGGAGTTGAACGATCTGGATCTCAGTCAGCTGCGTTCCCCAACGACCGACCAATTCGATTGGAGACTTGCCCTTTTTCTTTAGGATGTCACTAAGTGCTTCGATTGTATGCGCTCGTCCTAAAGCGATCTCCTCGGGCGTCTCGAGGGCAAGTAAGTTGGTTCCGACGATGTAGTTCTGGATACGTGATCGAAACGTCTTGTGGTCGTCGAGTTCATGTCTCTCGCCAGCGGCGTTCACAATGATGTTTCCGGTGAGTTGCCCATCGGCGAGTTTTCGCAGCCGGTGTTCAGGGAACTGCTGATATGCCTCAACGGCCGCAATCTTCGCGTCTACTTCGAAGCCTGCCATCACAAATTGCTCCGCGCCAGGCACCTTGCCGGAGATTACGAAGATGTGGTCGCCATTCGAGAGACGACGACGGACATCGGGGCGACAGGCACCAAGAGTTGGCTTCGGTCCAAGGTACGGATCCTTGACGTGCTTGCCTAGTTGAGGATCGTAGCCGGAGCGAGTGATGAAGATTTTGCCGACCATGAACTATCCTTCTTCTGCTGGCTGCCACCCAAGCTTCTGCTTTAGCGCGTTCCCCTGATGTCTCGCCAGGATGCCATCAAACTGCAAACGCCCAACAACAATTCCGGGCCCAACTTCAAGCGACTCGGCGAAGTCGTGGATCGATTCGTTTGTGAATGTTGCTTTTCGCACAAACTCCGCGAGAGCTCGCGGTGGAATCAACGTATCAGCCGAGAATCTGTTTGCTTCCATCTCGACCTGCTGCATTTCTGGATCGATGACACGATCTGACAGATCTTCAGCTGCGTTATCGATTACGAAGGATCGCTTGTGCCGATGCAACAGCAGATGCGCTAGCTCGTGAAAAAAAGTGAACCAGAGCTGATCGTCAGTTTTGTAGCGCAACGTCAAACCGATAAGAGCACGCCTTTCGCCGAGCCATCGTGCACAGCCACTGATGCCTGTATTCCGCAACTCTGGGACCAAAACGACCGCTACTCCTGCGGATGCACACATCTGCTGCACGGGGTCCATAATTTCGTCGACTCGCCTACGTGTCAGACGTCTCAGGTCACCAATCAACTCGACAAGGCGACGCTCATCGAAGTGCGCGACATCCAGCTCTCGTGCAACAAGTTCCGTTTCGCGAACCCAGGCTGCGATCGACTCCTCTCTGGTCTTGAATCTGCGGGTCTGCCTGTACGCGACTCCGGCTGCGGTCCAAACGGACTTCCAGCTGTCCGGAGAAGACACGCCAAAGAAGCTCAAAAGTACGTCCGCCTCTGTGCGTCCCTCCGGCAACGAGAAGTTCAAGCGCTTCATCTCCTTTAGCGGAAAGTGTCGAGCCCATTGACTCCAGTCGGCTGCCTTAGCGAGTTCTCGACGGCGAGCTGCAGCCTCGTCGAAGTTTCGCTGCAGATTCAGCCAAAAGTGTGCGGGCCGACGGAACACCTTCTCCAGAGCGAGCGCAGTCGTAGGGGTGATGGGCGCCTTGCCGTTACAGATCTCGCTGATCGTCTTCGGCGTGAGCCCAGTGCGGCGCGCGAGTTCTCGCTGCGACCACTCGTAGAAATCGAGGTACTCGAGCACCGTTTCACCCGGGTGCTCCACCGTAACTGGTTCAAACAAGGTTTCCTGACGGCTATCCATGCGTGTCCTCGATCGCCACGATGTCAATTGACGTGATGGACTTCCACCGTGCTTGCTCATCCGAGCGATCAGCCGGCGGAGCAGCCTCAACCGGTTTGAACAACAGGCGATAGGGCTGTTTCAAGTCGATGGAAAACACTCCAGCGAGGTCTCCCTTGAGCTCGTGACAGCGTTCTGGACCGGAGTTTGGGGGCCAGAAATCCGCGAGCGACTCGGCGGCTCGTAGCGCGTCAAGGCGTAACGAGAGCTTCTTGGCCATGTCCGCGCCGTATTTGCGCCGTCTGGCAGCCTCATCTTCAAGCCCCGCACGCAGCTTGTTGTTGCTGACGTGAATCTCCATGCGTTCCCTTGTAGGTAACCCATGCGACCATAACCTGTGTTACCCTTAGGGTAACAGTACGGCTCTGCGTTGGCAACTGCCTCTCGACTGGTGAGGGATCGCCGCGAGACGCCTATACGGAGACACCTGTGGCCACGCTGGCGAAGGACCCAAGGGGTTGGGAACTCGAGGACTTCATCGCCGCTCATTTCGTGAGCAGGGGTTGCTACGTCGAAACCGGCGTGAAAGAGCGGACTCCCGACGAGGTCCTCGAGCTTGACATTGTGTGGACGGACTATCGGGTGGAACCGGCGGGGCGACACCCCGTCGAGGTGAAGTCTGGTGATTGGGGCCTCGGAGATGTCTTTAAGTTTTTCGGGTGGACACGCTACCTGGGTCTCGAGCCGGGGCAGTTCGTCCACCGCGAGCCGTGCGGACGGGTGAGTTCCGTCAGTCTTGACCACATCGCCAAGCGGACTAGCATCCAGCTCCTTCACGTCGCCCGGCCGGAGGACGCGGAGACCCACTTCAAGTCCTTGGGACTTGCCGACCCGTGGTGGGCCGAACTGCCGGAGATCTGGCGCTACTCGTTCTGGGCCCAGAGACGCTTGCTGCGGTCTCTCAATGAGGCGATTCGGCAGAACGTGTCCTCTCAGCGCAAAAGCGGCAAAGGAGTACCAGCAACTGATAAACGACGCTGTATTCTTCATCCCTGACGTCCGCGACCGAGTTGGTGAGCTGCTTGCCGCGCACTTCAACCACCAGGAACTGGGGGCCAGCGCAGGCTACGAGTGCGAATCCGGCGTTCTGGAGTTGAAGAACCCGCCGCAGACCGAAACCTTCAAGCGGGCCTACTTCCGCGGGGAACGCTTTCCAATTCAGGCGTGTTTGTACTTGGCACATCGAGCGCGCCTGTACATCCTGAAGGCGATCGTCGACTATTGGCTCGCGAGGGAGCGCGGGGACATCAAGAAGTCCACGCTCCGATTCGGAGACACGTTGATCGACCTTACTGCGGGTCGTCTCACTCGGGCCATGGCCACTGGAGCCGAGGTGCTCTCTCAAGCGAAGTCGTTTCGCATGTTCCCCGTGTTCTGGCAAGTGTTCCTGTGGAGTTGGGGCGGCTTCCTCCGCAAGGATCGCCTCGATGAGGAGTATGGGGATCTAGAACGAGAGACTGGCGTACCGGTAGCGGAGATTCCGTTAGCACTGGAGTCGTTCGATCGGCTGTTCCCGACGCCAGGTGGCTGGTTTCGTGAGCCAAACGGCGACTCGAGACGGGTCTTGATCTTGATGCCTGCGGCGATGCGAGGAATTGGCGCTGTACGGCGGCAGGCACGTCAGCGCGTTGAGCATTACCGCGACCTGGGGTTCAAGGACAGCACGACGAATAGGCTCATCTACGACCACAACGTCGGCGCCCGCTTGCTCGACTGCGCGGATAGCGATCTCGCCCGCTAGAGGCAAAGCTTGAGCGGTAGACTTGATGTCTGGCCCGGTTGCGCGTGGAACCCGGGTGGAACCCCGGAACTCGAAAAGTGGTCGGGGCGACTGGATTCGAACCAGCGACCCCCTGCGCCCAAGGCATGCCTTCGAGCACGCCGTAAGCGCTTGAACGCGCACAGAATACGCGATTCTCAGAAACGTGTAACCACTTTTGTGACCACCCCTCGTGCGACGTCGCACGACCGGAGGCGTTTGGTGGCGAGACGACTCTGATCCGTAGCGCGCTCGCGTTCTTCATCGATCCGGAATGCGCATCGCCCGGGGGCGCCGATCGTCTAGTCGGAC
>DATBRZ010000094.1:0-13795 GCA_036560025.1 Gemmatimonadaceae bacterium
TTTTTGTCTGCGCGCTTCAGCGTCTCTTCCCACGCGGCGTATATCCGATGGTGTCCGATGCCTGTTCTGCTGGTTGAAGACGACCCGACGCTTTTGGAGTTCCTGAAGATCCTCCTCCATCACAGTGACCGGTGTATCGCAAGCGGTACTCAGCGATCTGCCATTCGCTCCTCTACTCTGGGATGTCATCCGGAAACCCTTCGACATCGAACGGCTCACACGATCGCTGACGACGTGCATCGCTTTTCACATGAGTCCGCGCCCTCAGCTGCGGCAGGAGGTTTGTGAGTGGCTCGAACAGCGTTCGACGCCAACGGCAGCTAAGTCGGGTGTGGTCGCGGCAGCAGGGGGCGGCAAGACGCTCGATCTACGGGCGGCGTTCGGATATCGGCCGAGGCTCGCCGAGGCTTACTTTCCGCTTCCGGTCAGCGGGCCCTTTCCGATCTGTTCCGCAGTCCGGAACGCGCACGCGGTGTGGGTGGCATCAGTGATCACGGATTCGAGTGACTACCCACTTCTGGCGCCGGTGTGGAAAGCGAACCGCAGCCTCGCGATCGCGGCGGTGCCCATCATCGAGGGCGGGCGTGCGGTCGGCGCCGTCGCGTGGAGCTTCAAGGAGCCACAGCGTTTCGACGAGCGTCAGCGCGACTTTTTCTTGCGTCTGGCGCGTGAATGCCTGCCCCTGGTCGAACGCCGAAATGCGCGAGCGAGCTAAGATGGCGTCCGCAGCCCGGCATGTCAGACCAGAAAACGCGTTCCAGGCCCGAACGCCGTAAGAAAAAACGAACCGCTCTGTCGCGTGGCGTCCTCGCGCGTTACGGAACGCTGGACGTGATCATGATCGACATCAGCGAGGCAGGCGCGCGCATCGAGCACTTCACGCAGCTCAATGTGGGACGGAAGACGCGCTTCCGGTTCGAATGGCAGGATGACAAGATCGAGACGGAAGCCGAGGTCAGGTCCTGCAAAGTGCATCGGTTCGCGAATGAAGAGGAAGGAACGACCGTCTTCCAATCGGGACTGTTTTTCACGAACTACGTCGGAGACGCGGCAAACAAGATCCGCGAGATGATTTCAATACTGGTGTCGCGATCGCTCGCCGAGCAGGTTGCCAATGCGCGCGGCATCGGTCCGGTGATGGAGCGAAACATGCCGGTGTTCCGTGGGGGCCTGGTGACATCCAGCGGCGTCGAAGGCACCGACGACAAGAACGTCCGGATCCCGAAGACACAGATTGTTGTCGATCGCGGCTACGTTCGCTGCGTGCTCACGGGCAGGCACTGGACCAAGAAGTGGACCCGAAGCGCTGAGCAGCCCGAGGAAGGATTCACCATTCCGGCGATAGAACCGACCGACCACGTCGAGCAGCTCTGCGAGATGTATGAGAAAGCCGACGGCGACGGCCGCAAGCTCATTCAGCTCCTCGCACGCCTCAGTGTGGAAAAGCTCCAGGAAACTCCCGAGCCTCCCGCATAGCCTCAACTGAGTTTCTGGACGCCCTTTCCCATCAAATCCGACGCCTCGGCTGGATGGCGGAACAGGAAGCCCTGGCCGTACCGGATTCCCATCATGGCGGCCACTTCCGCGGTCGCTACGTCCTCGATCCCCTCGAGGATCAATTCGCAGTCGAAATCGGTCGCCAGCGACTGAAGATTTGAGACGATCTTCAACTTCGTCGGATCGGTTTCGAAAGCGGTGCCGAAGTGCTGACTGATTTTCAGGAACGATGGCCGAAGCTTGTCGATGAAGGGAAGATGCGAATATGCAACTCCGACGTCATCGAGCGCGAACCGGATGCCGAGCTCCCGGAGCCGCTCTACGTCGTCGAACACCGAGCGGTCATCTTTGAGTGAGCCCTGCTCCGTGATTTCCAGAACGATCCGCTGAGGATCGACATCGTAGCGTTTCGTCTCGCGCAGCAGCCGATCGCGCAGATCGCGCCCGTGACTGAAAACCTCCGGGTGGATATTCATGAACAGAATCGTGTCGCGAGTGAGCTCTGCACCCGTTCGGAGAGCCTGGCTAATGCAGGCAAGCTCGAGATCGAGAATGCGCTGCTTGCGGATCGCATATTGGAAAAGAACTTCCGGATCGCGAAGAAGATAATTGTCGCGGAAGCGTGCGAGTGCTTCGTAGCCGAAGACACGATTGCCTGCATTCAACTCGACAATCGGCTGGAAAAAGGGGGCCAGCGAAGCACTGCCGACGATCTCATCCAGCAGTGGCATGCGCATCAACGGAGTCGCGTCGGACGCTGATGCTGTGAGCGCCGAACACGCCATGAGATCGAGGATGGAATCGAGTTGCCCGACTTCGAACGGTTTGCTGAGAAACGCGACTGCTCCCCGTTCGGACGCTTCGAGCTGCAACGCTTCCGATGGATCGCCGGTCATGAGAATGATGCGACTCTCGGGAGAATGTTTTCTGGCGTAGCGGATGAATTCCAGTCCTTCGAAACCGAACTGACCGGTAAGACGCACGTCGCTGACGATGTGCGAGGGCTTGACCTTCTCGACGATCAGCTGCGCCGATTCCAGATCGTTGCAGGTGATGATTGTGCGGCCCTCTCGCTCGAGGCCGGCCGCCAATCCTTCCGTGATAGCGGAGTCATCGTCCAACAACAGGACGAGTTGAGATTCGATCGTTTCCTGGCGCTTTTCGCTGATCAAGAGGACTCCTGTGCTGTTTGACGTTCGACGCGCTGCCGCTGCTCTTGAACCGCGCGTTCGAGAGCTGCCAATAGCGCATCCACTTCATAAGGTTTCCGCAGAAAGACCAGACTCGCCGAATCGAGCTGTTCCTCCAGCATTGCCTGATCCGCGTGTCCGCTCGAGAAAATGATCGGCAGGTCGGGCGCGATCGTTTTCAGCGACGTATAGACATCCAGACCACTGATGTCGGGCAGACGCAGGTCCAGGATGACTGCGTCGGGCCGGAATGATTCGGCAGCATCCGGCGCCTCTGTTCCGCGCTCGACGGCACGCACTTCGATCCCCTCCTCCTCGAGAATCGCGATGACTCCGGCGGCAACCGCCGGCTCGTCTTCAACGAGCAGCACGCGACGCGCGGAAGTCCTTCTCCTTCTCTCATTCTCCTCTGCTTCGTGAGACGGGGTCTTTTCTTCCGCCGGGAGGAGCAGGAAAAACGTCGTCCCTTCGCCGGGAGCCGTATCGACGTGAATCGTGCCGCCGTGACGCTCGATCACTTGCTTGGCAACAGCCAACCCGAGTCCGGTGCCGGAGCGCTTGGTCGTGAAGAGTGGCTCGAAAATCGAATCGCGGACTTTCGGAAGCATCCCGGAGCCGGTATCGCGCACTGCCAGCAGGACTTTTCCATCCGGAATTGGTCCGAAGGAATACTCTTCGCGATCGCGGGCATCGGCAGTGATGATGGTGACCGTCCCGCCGTTGGGCATCGCGTCCCGGGCGTTCACGACGAGGTTCGTCAGCACCTGTTGCAGTTGCGTCGGATCACAACGCGCGATGACCGCCCGCGGTCCGTTTTGAATGGCGATATTGACTCGATGGCCAACCAAAGCGGTGAGCTCGGGCTCGAGCTGATGCAACCAATCCGCGAGAACGATCGTCTGAAATACCGGCTCGGCGGGCTGCGTGAAACGCAGGATCTCCTCCGTCACGCGTTTGCCGCGCTTGACGGAGCCAATGATCTGGTCGGCCGCTTTGTGATTCTTCTCGCCGGCACCGCTATTTCTGCGAATGACTTCCGCGAACGGCTGGATGCCCATGAGGACGTTGTTGAATTCGTGTGCGATGGTCGCGGCGACGCGGCCGAGACTTGTCACGCGGGTCGCCTGCTCGACCTGTTTTTCGAGGCGCTTCCGCTCCGTCGCATCCTGGAACATCACGACCGCACCGACAATCGCGTCACGTTCGTAAATCGGTGAGCAGCTGAAATTGACCTGGAACGGTTCGCCTGACTTCTTCCAGAAAACCTCTTCGGACATGCGGACGACGCCATCAATCATCGTCTGATTCATCGGGCACTCTTCGGGCGGATAGGGGCTGCCGTCCGCTCGCGAGTGATGAATCAATTCGTGGATGCTAGTGGCGCAGCGAAGTTGATCGTTGGAATAGCCTGTCATCGCAGATGCGGCTGGATTCGCGGACAAGACCACTCCATCGCGCGACATCGCGTAGATGGCCTCGGCGGCATATTCGAGAATCAGCCAGTTCTGGCGGCTGAGCCGCTCGATCATGTCGGCGGCCGTCGTCCGATCCGTCATGTCTTCCATTGCGCAGATCATTCGCGTGGCGTTGCCGCTGGCACTGCGAATGATCAGTCCACGGTCGATGACCGGACCGTAGGTGCCATCTCCTCGCTCAAAGCGGTAGGCGGCCGTCCATCGCTCTTCGCCATCGATGGCTGCGTGGAGTGACTTTAGAACGCGACTCCGATCCTGAGGATGGATCCGTTGCTCCCACCATTCGACCGGCGCGATGCCGTTCTCGAGGTTGTGTCCCCACGAGGTTCGGATCGCGTCGCTGAACCAGGTTTTGTCGGCGACCATATCGCGGTCGCGAATGACCTCCTGCGTCGCTTTGGCGGCGTATTGGAAACGTTCTTCGCTCCGTTCGAGTGCGTCCTGCGCGCGACGTCTCAGCTTGCGGTCTCGCCTTTGATCGAGCGCCCGCGTGACGGCCGAGGGAAGACGCGACAGACGATCTTTGAGGATGTAGTCCGTCGCCCCTTGGCGCAGAGCCTGCACAGCGCGCTCTTCGCCGATCGAACCGGAAACAAAGATGAACGGAGTGTCCGGAACCAGGGAAGTCGCGATCTTCAGGGCCGCTACACCATCGAAGCCGGGCAGGTTGTAGTCGCCGAGGATGACGTCGGGATCCGACGACTCGAGCGCGTCGCGTAACGCCTGTTCGGTCTCGACGCGGCTGGCCGAAAAATCGAGTTTGGAACGACGGAGCTCACGCTCGATCAACTCCGCGTCCAGCGGGTTGTCTTCAACCATGAGGATCCGAATGTGCTGTTGCGCGGCCACACTGTCCTTTACGTAACCGATTTGTTGATGGCCATCCAATAGAAGCCGAGTTCGGCAATTGTTTTCGCAAAGGCGTCGAACTCGATCGGCTTTACGACGTAGCTGTTGACCCCGAGCTGGTAGCTCTCGACGCGATCGCGCTCCTCGGCCGACGAAGTGACGACTACGATCGGAATCGTTCGCGTTCGCTCGTCCATCTTTACCTGGCGAAGAACTTCGATTCCGTCGACCTTGGGCAACTTCAGATCGAGGAACACAACGCGCGGATGGTTATTGATGTCGCGGCCTGCATACGCGCCGCGTGCGAAAAGGAAATCGAGGGCCTGCTCGCCATCGCTCACGGTCGTGATGGCATTGGCCAGGTGGTTTTTGCGCAGCGCGCGCAATGTGAGCTCGAGGTCCTGCGGGCTATCCTCAACCAGCAGGATTTCCACTTCTTTCATTCGCTATCTCCGCATTTTCGATTTGGTTCTGCGCGAACGGTAAGGTGAAGAAAAACGTCGAACCCTTTCCGATCTCGCTTTCGGCCCACACCCGGCCGCCATGCCGTTCGACAACGCGCTGCACGATCGCCAATCCCACGCCGCTTCCTTCGATCCGGTCATTCGTATGCAGTCGTTGAAATACGCCGAAGATCTTGTCGGCGTATCGCATGTCGAAGCCGATGCCATGGTCGGCAACCCAATACAGGTTGTGATCGCCATCGGCGCGACCGCCAAACTCGATGTCAACTGCTGCCTCAGGCTTGGAGTACTTGACAGCATTCGCGATCAGATTGAATACGACATGACGGATCGCGTTACTGTCGGCATGCGCCATTGGAGCGTCGCGCGCCACGAAGTTGATTTGTCGATCGGGATAACGGCGTCGTTTGTCGGCGATGATGTCGCTGGCCATTCGGCCGAGATCGACTGCATTCGCGCTCAATGGCCGGCGGCCTACCTGTGAGAACGCCAGGAGATCGTCGATGAGGATGCCCATGCGGCGTGCTTCGCCGCGGATGACCGACAGCAGGCGCCGTCCTTCATCGTCGAGAGAGCCGGCGTAGTCTTCCTCGAAAATTCGCGCATAACCATCAATTGCTCGAAGCGGCGAGCGAAGATCGTGGGAGACCGAATAGGAAAATGCCTCCAGCTCGCGATTGGCGGTCTCGAGCGCCATGGCTCGATCCTGCAGCGTGCTTTCGAACTGCTTGCGATCGGTGATGTCGGAAGCCGCTGCAAAGATCTTCTGCTCTTCTGGCAGCGCCACCGCATTCCACAGTAGCCATCGATACGAACCGTCTACGCAGCGATATCTGTTCTCGAACCGGATCGTCAGATTCCCCGCGGCGAGCTTCTGTGCTTCTGCGATCGTCGCTTCGCGGTCATCGGGATGAACAAAGTCGATGAAGGGACGCTCATAGAGGTCAGCGAGCGAGTGCCCGAGCACGCGCTCCCATACGGGATTCAATAGCTTGAAGTGGCCGTCGAATCCCGCGATGCAGAGCATCTCCAGCGAGACCGTGAAGAACCGGCGCAGATCGGCTTCCGCGCGCCGCCACTGTTCATCTGCTTCGCGGAGTGCGGCGCCCATCGCGTGAAGACGCCGATCGAGCTCCGCGATCTCGTCGGTGCCGCCAACCCGTTCGTGAAGCGCCAGGTTTCGCTCGACGTTTTGTACATTGGCAATGACCACCTGAACGCGGCGTGTAATGCTGCGCGTGAAAAAGATTGCCAAACAGAAAGCGAGCGCCACGTTGATGAGGCCACCGACGGCCAGCGCGATCTCAATCACTTGTCTCGAGCGCGACGCTGCTTGTTCCCGCTGGGCGTTAACGAGAAGTTGATGCGAGATGAACTCGTCCATGCCGGCGCGGAAACGGTCCATGAGTCTCTTTCCGCCCTGCTCGGAAATCGTGGCGATAGTCTCCGTGCGCCGGCCGTTGCGGATCGCATCGATGGAGCTGCGTTCGAATGCGAGTACCGGAGCCGCAAGGTTTTCCAGCTCGGCAACGCCGCGATCGTCGACGCCGTCAGCCCCCGAAGCCACGAGTTCGCGGAGTTGCGCGATCTCCTTGGGAAACTCGACAATCGCGCGGTCGTAAGGCTGCGTGAAGGATGGATTCCCGGTGAGCGCGTAACCGCGTACTCCGGTCTCGGCGTCGACCAGAAGACCGAGCAGTCGATATCCCGATGCGATCGCGTCCTTGTTCCGCCGGTTGGCTTCGCGGTCGCGATCGTGCGCCCGGTCAATTCCGAATAACGCAAAGAGAAGAACGATTTGGAACGCGACAGGCACACAGATAATGAGGAGCGCTTTCCGAGAAAGGCTCAACCCGCGCGACTCTTTCGGCGCACTGTCGGAAACGGACATCAACCCGCGCCTCCTCATCAAGGGCGCGTGGAGTAGTGACCGGGCAAGGTCAATTGCTACCCTGTAGCACCGAAAAATTGTAGGTTTCTGAGAGGGTTACCGATATCAGGTGAAGACCTGACGGTCAGGCGGAGGTGATCAGGCCGACCCGGAGGGCGAATCGAACGAGACCCGCAACCTCGTGTATATCCAATGTTTCCATCAGTTGCGTGCGGTGTGTCTCCACCGTTTTAATACTGATTCCGAGGAGTGCGGCGATTTCACGGTTGGTATGCCCTTCGGCAATGAGTTGAAGGACTTCACGCTGCCGCGGGGTCAATCGGCCCAGCGCTGTCGGTTCCGCACCAACGTCATGCATGTACTCCGCGACTGATTTTGCAACGGACGGGCTCAAATAAGTCTCACCTCGAGCGACCGTTGCCAGGGCGGTTTCGAGCTCGGATGCGTTTGCCCCTTTCAGCAAGTATCCGGCAGCGCCAATCCGCAGGGCATGCCAGACATACTCCTCGTTGGCGTGCATCGAAACGATAATGACTTTCGTTTCGGGCAGCTCCTTGCTGATTCTTTCCGCCGCTTCGAGTCCATTCATGAGCGGCATGCTGACATCCATTAAGACGACATCCGGAAAGTGTTCGTGCGCGAGCCGCATGGCCTCTCTGCCGTCGCCCGCCTCAGCCACCACTGAAACGTTGGGTAGACCGTCGAGAAGCGCACGTATGCCGGCGCGAACGAGAGCATGGTCCTCCGCGAGGATCACTCTCATAGCGTCGTCGCGACAACACGATCCGTTTGGAAGGAGACGTTGATCTGCGTGCCCTGGCCATCGCGAGATTGGATATCGATTTCCCCTCCGAGGAGTCTCACGCGTTCCTGCATTCCGGCGAGACCCAACCGCGAGTTGCCGGCCCACCGCGCCAGTGCCAGCGATGGGTCGAAGCCACTGCCGTCATCCTTGACCGTGAGACACACCCGGTGGCCTGGCATCTGCTGGAACTCGACCCAAACGTTTTGCGCGCGGGCATGGCGGATGATGTTCGTCACAGCCTCCTGCACGATCCGAAAGCATGCCGTCTCGATCTCGGGTGACAAGTGGTCGTCGGGAAGGGATCCCGAAAAGTTGATCGTCAATCCTGTTCTCCTCGCCTGATTGGCAAGATACCAGCGCAGAGTCGGAACGAGACCGAGGTCGTCCAGGATAAGGGGCCGGAGACCAAGCGAGAGATCGCGAATTTGTTGGACCGCCAGCGCAACGGCGGATCGCGTCTCATCAACTTGTTTCGAAGCACCCGGACCGCAATCCGCGATCCGCTGCACGGCGTCCAGTCCCAGGTTCACGGCTGTGAGAACTTGCCCGATCTCATCGTGGAGCTCGCGGGCAATTCGCGCGCGTTCGTCTTCCTGAGTCTGGACGACCTGCCGCGCCAGAACTTCCAATCGCCTCTGGTTCTCGGCCAGGGCGATCTCTGTGCGCTTCCGTTCGGTGATGTCGCGGATAACGACCAGATGCACGCCCGGCTGAATGTCGGCGACCGCGCGATATTCAATGTCGATGACACTTTCATCCTTCCGGCGAATGGAAAACTCAGTGGATTGCCGGCCGTTCTCGCGAAGATGCACCCATAGTTGTTGCGCCTGCGACTCGAGTGACGGCGGCACGAGTTTCATGAAATGCATTCCCCTGAGCACATCGACCGGATAACCGAGCGTCGCTTCTGCACTCGAGTTTGCATCGATGAAATAGCCGCGATCGTTCACGAGCAGAATGGCATCGAGGGTGTTGTCGAATAAGGCCTGAAGGCGGCGCTGACTCGTGACCATCGCGGCGCGTGCGGCGTTCCGATCTGTCACGTCCATCAACGCGCCGATCATTCGAAGTGGCTGGCCATCGGCGTCACGAACGACAAAGCCCCGTGCATGCACGTCGGCATACGTGCCATCAGCGCGACGGAGCCGATATTCGGCCTCGCTGAAGTCTTTCTTGCCTTCCATGACTTCGCGCGTCATCGCGGACAGACGGTCGAAGTCGTCGGGATGAAGGCGATCGAGCCACCACTGGTAATCGATCTCGCTATCGGTATACCCAAATACTTCCAGGGCACCTTCATTGAACCACGTGCGTTGCAGGGCGAAGTCGGATTCGAAGATGGCGTCTTTCGTCGCTTTCGCGATCAGAGCGAATCTCTGTTCGCTTCGGCGCAGTGCCTCTTCCGCTGTTTTCCGCGCCGTAATGTCGGAGGTCATACACAGTGCGCCCTCGTAGCGACCACCGACCAGAATCGGGCACGCTGACACCGTCGTCCAGATCAGGACACCGTCTTTTCGCTGCAGTCGCAGGTCGTAGTGTTCCGCCAGACCGCTTCGGCGCCGGTTTAGTGCATTGCGAACGACCTCGCGATCGCTCTTGTCGATGAACTCGAAAACGTTGCGGCCAATCAGCTCCTCGATGGAAAAGCCGAGCATCTCGCACATTCGCCGGTTGGCCAGGTTGACGCAATCGTCCGCGCCGATCGTCCAGATGCCTTCCTGAGCGATGTCGAAGATCTGTTGATACGGGTTCGAGCCGTTATCGTGGCGCATACCGGGATACGGAAGTATAAAACTCGCCGACGGCGTTACGGGCAGCAATGCGACGAGCGCTCGCGTTGTCACTCGCTGCCACGGCAGCAGTCGCGGGGACGCTCATTCTTGCCCTCCACGCCGACGGAGCGGGAGGCGCGGAGGGCAAGCCCGCGCCTCCGTCAATCGTTACGGCTTAGGGGGAGTTGGTACGACGTCGTCGAGCGGAAGCAGAATCCGAACGATCTTCTTGATGAACTTGATGGGATTGAATCGATCGCCGTCGTCACGACGCGCAAAAGATGGAGTTGCAGACGTGAGGAAGGCCGAAACGAGCAGGGTTGCTACAACACGACGCATGGTTTTCCTCCGGTCGGCTCAAAAGCCGCTTAGTTGTTGTTAATCGGAGGGCGCGCCCCGGTTCAGGGAGTAGTGACGGAGGAGGGCGGACTGCTACCCACTACTCTTCGGGTTGAGGAAGAAAAACTCTTGCAGGTTCGAAGCTGAGGCGCTTCAAATGCTTTTTGACGTGATCAACAGCCTTTCGAGGGCTCGATGTTGTCGGAAGAATGTCGCGCAAGTACGCCAAAGCGATAATCGCATTGTGGTTGAGTTTCGCAGCGATGAATTCAGCCAGTGCACTCTCGACGACCTGGCGCGCCTCGCTCATCCGTCCGTCCACAATCAGCGCGTCCGCAAGATCGAGACCTGCCAGACCCGCCTCATGCGCCATCGTGAGCCGCAAAAAGTTTGTTCGGGAGGAGCGGAGCAGTTCAATCGCCTTCGTCGTGTCTCCGAGTTCGAGGACGGTTGTTGCCACTGCCCAGTCGGTTCGCGTGACTTCTCCGGTCATTCCGAGGTCAACGAACATTCCGCGTGCCCGATGAAACAGGGCAAGCGCCTCTTCCCTTCGTCCGAGCTGACCATAGATCAATCCGAGCGTGCTCGTTAACCCAGCGCGCGTGTACAGATCGTCGAATGAGACATCCTGCAGCGCCTTCTCCAGGACAGTCCGTGCCTCTTGCATGCGGCTCTGCATGTAGAAGATATTCGCGGTCAGCTGCCTTACCTGGACGAGATGACGGCGATCTTCGAAACTCTCGAAGACTGGTTCGATTGATGCGAGCAGCTGCAGTGCTTCTTCGTGACGCTGCATTTCGGGAAGAACGATCGCCCGCGCAAGTTCGATAACAGCTGAATCGTGCACCAGAGTATCTGCTTCACCGTACGCGCGTTGCGCGGCGTCGTACGCGCGTAGCGCTGCGTCGAACTCGCCCACATATCTGTGAGCGGTTCCGATCTCTTTCCACGCTGCTCCTTCGATCTGCGCTTGCACCGGCGTGGGATAGGTTCCCACCGGTATGCTCGTCGCGATCGCCAGCGCGAGCTGCGCGTACGCCAGACTCTCGCGCGGATTGGATTCGAGGGCGTCCGAGGCAGTCGACGTGAGCTCCTGGACGAAGCCGGCGGTGCGCCAATGCGCCGGGATTTCCCAATCCCAGACCTCGGCTGAAGAGGCGCGCAGACTCGAGACGATGCCGCGCGCAGCCGCCCGTTCGGCGGTCAGCCGGGCAATCGTCTCGAGGAATGCGTCTCTCCGTTCGCCCAGCGTGATCACTCCTCGCCTCTCGTACGATATCGGCGTCGAGCCTGTTGAAGACACCGGCTGATTAACTTCTGCGCATACCTTTGACTGGTGTTCAGTTCAACCGCCACCTCCGGCACGCTGTAGCCTTCGAGATATCGCAGCCGCAATGCGATCTGACAGCGGGCGGTCACGCACTCGAAAGCCTCGCGGCCGGCCAGTTGATCGGGCAGCGCATCGCCCACTCGCGCGAGATGCGGATCCGGAATCTCCATCGATTCCTCAGGCAGCGCCACAAACCGTGCGCGCTTTCGTAGGAAGGCCTTGGCGGCATTGCAGACCGCGCTGACGAGCCACGCGCGCATGTTGATGACCTCGTGCGCTTTGAGGAAATACGCGAGAAATACTTCATGCGCCAGCGCTTCCGCGTCGAGCTCCGAGATGTGGTAGTTCTTGATGGCCGTTCGCACGAGCAGGTTGTAGTTCTGCTCGTAAATCGCACCAAAAGCGTCGGTGCGGTCGAGTACCGAGGTGGTGTGCAGCTCAGCGGACATAAGACCGCCGGATTCGAATCATGGGATGAGCGAAAACTGTAACACAGGGAGGGTAGCAACCTGCCTCGCTCCGTCACTCTTTAATGAATGCAAGAGCCAATCACCGATTTTCTGCGGTACGTGACGCTGGTCCGGGTGTTCAACGGCAACATCGGCCTGTGGCTGCATATCCTTCGCAACACCTCGCGGAACGAGAGCAGCGACGCCAACTTCCTCCGCTGGTTGCAGGGACGATGCGCCTCAGAACCCAGCCTCATCGACGAAATCCGCGAAACAGTCGAAGCCAGCGGCCTCTGGCGAGCATAGTCGTAGAATTCCGCCGGATGCTGATCGATCTGAGCCATCCGATCGAGCACGGAATGATTACGTACGCCGGACTTCCCGCTCCGGTCATTTCCGATTTTCTGACCCGCGAGAATTCGCGATCGCGATACGCCGACGGTACTGAATTTCATATCGGACGTATCGACATGGTCGCGAATACCAGTACGTATCTCGACACTCCATCGCATCGTTTTGAGAATGGTGCCGATATCTCGATGATCCCGCTGGAGGCCGTCGCAGGTTTGCAGGCCGTCATGTTGCGCGCGAGCGGACGATCGATTGATTCCGCCGCCGTCGCCGATGTCGATCTCCGCGGCAAAGCGCTGCTGATTCACACCGGCTGGAGCCGCCATTGGCGAACGGAGACGTACTTCAACAATCAACATCCGTTCGTGAGCCGAGGGGCGGCCGAAAAACTGGCGAACAGCGGCGTGCGGGTTGTCGGAATCGATTCCTACAACATCGACGACACCGCCGACCTCACCCGCCCGGCCCACACGATCCTCCTGCGCGAAGGCATCTTCATCGTCGAGCATCTGACGAACCTCGAGTCGCTTCCCGACTCCACCTCGATCCGATTCTTTGCAGTGCCGCCGAAGGTGCGCGGACTCGGAACATTTCCCGTGCGCGCGTTCGCAATGGTGTAATTGCAGTTAGTGAAGAGAATCGGTCGCGAGCTCGCGGTTTTCGCCTTCTTTCTCGTGCTCGCGATCGTGTTCACGTGGCCGCTCGCCATGTGTCTCCCGACCGGCACTTCCGACCTCGGCGATCCGCTGCTCAATACGTGGATCGTTGACTGGGATCTGTATGCGATCACGCATTCGCCGTCGCATCTCTACCAGGCGGCGATCTTCCATCCCGGAAAATATCCGCTCGCCTACAGCGAGAACCTCATCGGCATCGCCATCGTCGCGCTGCCGTTCTATCTCCTCGGCTGCTCTCCCCTCGCGATCTACAACATCATGTTCATCGTCGGATTCGCCTTCTGCGGATACGGCGCGTTCGTGCTGGTGCGTGTGGCGACCGGATCCGGAGCCGCGGGAATCATCTCGGGTGTCCTGTACGCGTTTGTTCCATTCCGCTTCGATCACATGCCGCATCTGCAGATCATCTGGGGCGGCTGGCTGCCGCTGATGCTCGCCGCGCTTCTCTACTACTGGAAGCGATCGACATGGTGGGTGGCTGCGGGATTCGGCGCCGCGCTGCTCATGAACGGACTCTCGAACGTTCACTACTTTCTCTTCGGCACATTGACTGTCGCGATCACGATCTTTGTGATGGCGGTAGTCGATCGAAGGATCGACGTTCAATTCTGGGTCCCACTCGCTGTCGCCGGAGGCCTCGCCATCGCGTTGATGATTCCGGTTCTCTGGCCGTACAAAGTCGTCTCCGAGCTTTACAAAATGAAGC
>DATBRZ010000095.1:0-2582 GCA_036560025.1 Gemmatimonadaceae bacterium
GCGATGGCGGAGGCCCACAGCGGCACACTCACGGACGCCACCTGGATGGGCCAGCGCAACACGAGTCGCGTGAGCTGAACGATCGCGAGCAGAGAGAAGAACAATCCCGAGACTTGTTCATAGCGGCGCATTATGTCCTCCGGGGTCGACAACAACACCTGGGCGTCCGGTTAACGCCTTCAGGTAAACTGTAGGCGAATCATATAGTAGCGAGCGCAGTCGGCAATCGCTCGTCCGGTCGTCACGCGATCGCGTCGTATACGCCGCGGAAAAAAGCGTCGCGTCCGCCCGAGAAGAGGAAGTCCGGCGACTGAGTCATTACGATCGCGATCAGATCGCGGGTGGAGTCGTTGAACCACGACGTGCCGAAGCCGCCGTCCCACCCGTAGCGACCGGGCCTGCGGGACACTGCGTCGGGTGCCGTGCTGATCGCGACGCCGTAGCCCCAGCCATGCGTGTCGAAGAATCCGGGGAAGAACGACGACGCTTTCTTCTGCTCGGGCGCGAGGTGATCTCTCGTCATATCGCGGACGGAATCCGCGCTGAGAAAACGCCGACCTTCGTGCACGCCCCCGTTCAACAGCATGCGGGCGAAGACCAGATAATCATCGACCGTCGACACGAGTCCGCCTGCACCTGACGGGAAGACTGGCGGGCTCGCATACGCGCTCGCAGCTCCATCCTTATCCATCCTCGATTTCGTTCCGCTTTGCGGATCGGTGAAATTGGCGCAGCCGGCGAACCGATCGAGCTTGGCAGCTGGGACGAAGAACGCAGTGTCACGCATGCCGAGCGGCTCGGTGATGCGCTCTCGGACGAACACCTCGAACGGTTGGCTCGCTGCGCGCCGAATGAGAACGCCCTGCAACAGGCTGCCCGTGTTGTACATCCACTGCTCACCGGGCTGATGCATCAGCGGCAGCGTCCCGAACCGGCGCATCCATTCGTCCGGCGGGTGCGGTGTCATCGGAACGGGCGGGCCGTTCACGAGCTGTAGCTCGTCGATAGCGCGCTGGATCGGCAGAGTGTTGTCGAACAGCAGGCCGAAGCCGAGCGTGAACGTGAGGAGGTCCTGCACGGTGATCGCGCGGCCAGCGGGCACCGTGTCGGTGAGCGGCCCATCGATGCGTCGCAGAACTCGGCGGTTGGCTAGCTCCGGTAGCCACCGCTCCGCAGGCGCGTCGAGGGTGAGCTTACCTTCTTCGATCAACATCATCACGGCCGTTGCGGTCACGGCCTTCGTCATCGAAGCGATGCGGAAGATGGTGTCTCGACGCATCGGCGTGTTGCCGTCAATCGTAGTCACGCCCACCATGTCGACGGCCACGTCGCCGTCGTGCGCAACCAGCCACACGGCGCCGGGGAATTCTTTCTTGGCGACGCGCGCTGCCATCGGCGCGCGCAGCGCGGCGACCTGCTTCTCGAGTCGTCGTGGTTGCGCGCATGCGCCGCCTCCAGCCGCGGCAGCGGCAATCGCGGCGCCGGAAACCTGGAGAAAGTCGCGTCTTTGCATAGTCAAATGATCTGGGCCGGTCTCACTTCTTGATCGCGTACTCCATCACCCAGGTTCCCGTCTTCTCGTAAAGCCTGTGACCGGTGAGCTCGAGCCTGGCCCGAACGTCTGTCGCCGGAACCATCGGGATTCCCTTGCCAAGCACGACCGGAATGATCGCGGGCTCGATAGTGTCGACGCATCCAAGCTCGAGGAGCGAACGGAAGAGCTGTCCTCCGCCAAAGAGCCAGATGTCCTTCCCGGGCATGGCCCGAAGCTCGTCGATTTTCTCCTTGATTCGATCGGAAACAATGGTTACGCCTGGATGATCTTTCGGCCTCAGGGTTCGGGAGAAGACAATGGTCTGCATCCCAGGACGCACGTCGCCGCCCCCCTTCTTCATCAGCTCGTACGTCGTGCGCCCCATGAGAAGAGTGTCGTACTCCGCGAACATCGCCGCGAAGTCGATATCCGGATCCATTACGATCCAGTCGTAACCGCCGTCGGGCGCGGCGATGTATCCATCGAGGCTGCAGGCGACCTGATAGCGAACACGTCTCATTTGTTGGTCTCGAACATTGGGATTCGCCGCCAGCTTGGGGGTCCTTAGCGAACGGCATCGCGTTTTCGGAGAGCGCCGCTATCGTGCCCATAAAGGCCTCCTCCTAAGAAAGGATGTCGTCTAATGGGCTCTCATAACGCAAGGCCGATACCCGTACGCGAACGCGACAAAGGTTTTGCCGCGAAAAAAAGGCAAGAAAGCGCAAGTCAGACACACGCTCCCCTTGTCAGAGTGTTAGTGCAAGCGGACTGATGTCTTCAATCTGGACGGCGCGACGCCGAAGTATCGATGAAATGTCCGAATGAAATGACTGAGATTGTTGAATCCGACCGCGTAGCACACGTGCGTCACAGACGTCCCTGACTTGAGGAGATCGCGCGCGCGCAGAAGCCTGAGGCGAATCAGGTACTTGTGTGGAGGCATTCCGATCAGCTCCCGGAATACGTGAGCAAACCGGAACGGACTCATCGAAACCGCGGACGAGAGATGCTCGAGAGACAGCTGAGCAGTGGGATCTGCATCCATCAG
>DATBRZ010000096.1:0-8528 GCA_036560025.1 Gemmatimonadaceae bacterium
GACCTGGCTCGTCACCGTCGTGCATCACGAGACGATCGATTGGGTTCGTCACCGCGAAGGGCGACATCGCGTTCGCATGCCGTCGGGCCTGTCACCACTTCAAAATCAGATCTTCAAGTACGTATTCGATGAGCGCCGATCGCACGTCGAAGCGTACGAGCTGATTCGGCAGCATGGAACAGGAGACTTCGGGTTCAGTGACTTTCTCAGGGAGGTCGCCGAGACGTATCACGTCGTAGAGCACGCACTGGGCAAGGCCGCGACACATTATCTTCCCGGGCCGCCGGTTCTAACTGAAGGAACCGGCGCGACGGTGGAAGATGAGATCATCGCCGCGGAGCGGGCAGGGCAGCTGAATGCTGCGCTCCAAGTTCTTCCACCCGATGAGCGTCTGGCTATCCAGCTCTTCATTGTCGACGACGTGGGCGCGGATCGTGTCGCACGCATCGTTGGATGGCCGAACGCAAAGGCCGTCTACAATCGCGTTTACCGCGCGTTGCAGGTCTTACGCAAGGAGCTCGAGCGAGCCGGCGTCGATCGCACCGATCAGTAGTCTGAGCAATTCTCCTGATGTTGTCCGTAGCATGGATCGACTGGAGGATTATGGCACAATGATCACCACAACAGACTCATCATGACCACTCCACACCTCGACGACGACGTTATCGCCGCGGTGGTCGACGGCGGCGATACGAATGCGCGACTCGATGCGATCACGCATCTGAACGAGTGCGCAGAATGTCGTGATCGCCTCGCAGCTGTCGCAAAGTTGATGGACGACTCGGTAGTGGGTCAGGAGCTCAAAGGGCTCGAGACGCCGAAGGTTTTTCCGCTCAGACGATGGACACCGCCTCGGTGGGCCGCGGTGACTACGCTCGCCGCCGCTGCAGGACTCGCAATCGTTCTACTGACTCCCACCCGGTCCGGAATTCAGCGATTGCAAAACGTGCCCAGCGAGGTTCGTCGCGAAGGTACTCTGACGACGACAGCGCCGCCGCAGATCCTGTCTCCGCGTGGTTTCGCTGGGTCGAATGATTCGTTGCGTTGGACAAAAGTTGTGGGAGCAGATCTATATCGAGTTCAGATCTGGAATCGCGACGGGACGATTGTGTGGTCAACAGAGACGCGCACGACCTCACTGCCAATGCCGTCACAATTGATTGCTGCCGGCGGATCGTATCTCTGGGAAGTGAAAGCGAGAACCGGATGGGATCGTTGGGTCGCATCCGATTTTCTCGAGTTCACGATCCGAAACGGGTTGCGATGAGACCGGGAGTCTCGCGGGTGAACCGCTTGACGTTCGCCATTATGATCTTGACGCTCACGCTCGCCGTTTCAGGGTGCTCGGATCATGGCACGAATCCGGATCCAGGCGAGACGCAAGAGCCCGAGGGAATGGTCCTCTCCAATCCCGTTTCCGCGATATCGGTCGCTACTCAGGGCAGCATACGACAGTCGATCAGCTCCTCAGGCGCGGGGACGTCCGCATTCGTTTCGATTGCGCCTGGGACATACCCGGACGCATTCCTGGCTGAAATACGCAATCGAAGCCGGGGTGGTGTTCAGACGAATGTGGTAATGACCGACGGAGGCTTCGACCCGGTCACTATCACAGCCCAGGAAGGTGACGTCCTGCGGCTTACAATCTGGGCGCGCAGCGCTGACCCTGCCGTTCTGACTCTGAAGGTTCCCGCGCGCCGTCCCCCGACTGTCGTGAGATCCAATCCGCCAAAAGGTCGGGTGGACGTCGCGCTCAATCAGTACCTCGTCGCCGTCTTCAGCGAGCCGATCGATCCAACGTCGATCACAGCAGCGTCAGTCCGCGTCGAGCACAACGGTCAGCAGGTGAGCGGCACGGTTTTGTTCCACGACAACTCGTGGACCGCCGAATTCATACCTGCTGTCCCATTCGAGCCGCAATCCGAGTATCAGCTGGTTATTACAGACGGTGTTCGCGACCTCGATGGCGATCCTCTCGAAACATCGTACACCGTGCCGTTCTCGACCGGGACAACCGAATGTCCCGGCTATGCGATTCCGTCGAGCTGTCCGCCGTTTCCGACGGGAGGAAATGGGTCGATCAGCGGTGTCGTAAATGAGCGAACACCGGAAGGCGTCCGGCCACTGGCGAACGCCAAAGTCTTTGGGTGGGTACAGTTGATCGATCACGGCTACGCCACGGGAGGCGTTTCAAGTCTCGGCAATGGAACATTCACACTGAACAGAATCCCGAATGCTCAAATCCTGCTGCAGGCATGGTCCGAGGGATTCAATCAGCCATGTGGCAAGGTTGTAAACCTCAGTACTCCGGTTGACACTGCGACCATCGAGCTTGTAGCAGCGAATCGCCCCATCCTCGAAGCCGCGACGGATCCGCCGGTAGTGAAAGGTGTCGTTTATGAAACCACGCCGCAGGGACGACAGCCGGTTCCACGTGCGCTCATCATGGTCGATCAGCTCGGTGGCGATGGTCTCGTGTCTGCCACGACGACAACAAACGAGAAGGGTGAGTACGCGGTGTGTCGCGTCCCGACTACGATAGGATCACCCTGGATCTTCGCATTGAAAGACGGCTACAGTACCACCGGGCAGGAGATTTCGTTCGGCAATCAGTCAGTGCTCACGCTCGACATCGAGCTGAAGCATTGATATCGCGCATCGCTGTTGCTGCTCTAATTTGTCCGCTCTGTCTCGGAGCGTTGGCGTGTGCTGATCGGGATCCGTCCGGTCCGAATACGCCGGAGCCGACGGGAATGGTTGTCTCAAACCCGCGGGTCGGTGCGTCAACGGTCGGCGCCATAGGTGTTCGACTGTCGCGTGAATCCTCGAACGCGTCGACTGTCTCGTATGTATCAGTTGAACCGGCTACGTATCCCGATGCAACCGGCGTCTCGATCGCGAACATTACGACCGCCTCGGCTGCGAAACAGGTCCAGATAGTCGAGGGTGGGTTCGATCCGGTAGCCATTGATGCACGCGCCGGTGACGAGCTTCAGCTCACGTTCACATTGGTCAGCGGCGCGACCAACATCGTGACGATCAAAGTCCCAGCGCGGCGTCCACCAGCAGTTGTTCGATCGAATCCACCGAAGGGCCGGGTCGATGTTGCGCTGAACAGCGTGAGTATAAGCGTCGACGTGGTCTTCAGTGAGCCGATCGATCCGCGGACAATCAACGGGACGTCGTTGCGTGTACTGCATAACGGGCAGCCGCTCAGCGGGACAGTGCGGCTCGCGGACAATGGCTGGACAGCGGAGTTCCATCCTGATGAGCCACTCGAGCCGATGACCGATTACGAGCTTGTCGTTTCGCCGGACGTGCGCGATCTCGATGGTGACGCACTCGGAACCGGATACGATTCGAAATTCACGACTGGCAGTATTCCATGTGAGCGAGTTCCATTGATCGTTGCGGATTCGCTGACTGACCTCGTGACGGGTTGCTACGTAAGCGTCACCAGGAGCTTCCCGAACTTCTGGCTGGCAATGGAGCAGACCGGTTCGAAGGTCGCAGCCGTCTGGGGTGTAGTCGACGATCCGGATTTGGGTGATGCGAATAGCCGCTGGTCACCGGATGGGGAGTTCATTGCCGGCTCGTCGAGCACGACATTCGGAGCAGTGAGGCTGGCTCTCCCCGAGTGCCCCAACTGTGGGATTCTGATCATCGAGGTTGATGTAACAAAATCGGATGGGAGTGAGCTTTCCGGCCGCTATTTCTGGCGCGACGGGCCGATACCCGGTGGCGCAACCGAGCCGGCTCCGCTCCTTCTCAGAAGAATTCGGACGAACTGAGCTCGTTCGGGACTATGACGCTGCCTCTTCCGGTTATTTGCATCGCTGCCGCTGCCTGGTCGCATTTCGGCGTCATTGCATCAACAGATCGCCGACTGCCGATCAGAGCAGACAGCGCACTCGTTAAGCAGGCACAACAACAACCCGACAGTACGCGCGAACGATTATCGCGCGCATTCGCAGTTGCAGCGACTACCTCGAGTGCTCGCGATCGCAACGCGCAATTGGATCGCGCGCGCCGTCTCGCTGACGCATACGCGCGCGCCTGGAATGATTCCTTTCTGATCCGGCAGGTATCCCGCTTCGAATCGCTGTCACCTGCTCAGCGACGGATGAGAGTGATCTCCGACAGCCTTCGCCTCGCCGGCAATGCAGCACTCGGACGCGAAGGCGTACCACGAGCGATCACGCTCTGGCGAGAGAGTCTTCGTACGGCTAAGGCACTTGGTGACCCCGCCCAGATCGCTCCGGCGCTTGTTGCACTCGGTGCCGGATTCTATCGTGAGGGTCAGCTCGACAGTGCATCCAGCTACCTCGAACGCGGTAGAGCTCTCGCGGTGCGAGCCGGCGACCTTCGCACAACCGGAAATGCACTGGGCATTCTTGCCAGCGTGCACAAGGATGCGGGCAACATCTCGGCAGCCGCACTACTATATGAAAGAGCTTCTGCAATTCGGGCGAAAAGCGGCGACTCGCGCGGAATCGCGGCCGATCAGAACAATCTCGGTCTCATGGCAAGAGAGCGCGGCGACTATCGCGAAGCGAGACGCGCATTCGACAAAGCTCTCGAGATCAACAAAAGGGACGGTCGCTCATCGGTCGTTGCGCTCAACCTGAACAATCTCGCCGGGGTTGCGAGCGTGACCGGCGACTACGCGGGTGCGGACTCATTGTACCGCGAGGCACTCATGCTATATCGCTCGAGCGATCAACGGGCCGAGCGGGCGTTCGTGTTGCATGACCTGGGCAGACTCCAGATGCGTCGTGGCGATTACGATAAAGCACAGGCCTCCCTCACCGAAGCTCTTCGACTTCACAAGACAAGCGGTGCTCTCAGTGATGCTGTTTCGGTGAGAGCAGATCTCGCCTCGCTTCAAAGTGCAATTGGCGAACCGGAGGCAGCGGTCGAGACTTTGCGCGAGGCCGAGCGTGAAGCGAACACGGGCCGTTTGTCATCAGAACGAATTGCGCAACTGGCACTGGCACGTGGCGATCTTGCAATTCAATTCGGAACGTTCGATGAGGCCGCGGCCGAGTACCGCCGAGCGGAGCAGCTGTATGGCGCAGGCCGTAATTCAGCGGGATCCGCGCAGGCTCAGCAGGGACGCGCATTGCTGATGCATTTGCGTGGTGAGGACGCTGCCTCCTTACAGTTGCTCGAAGGAATTGTTCGCACGCAATCCAAAAGCGGTGATCTGCGCTCGGCCGCATTGACCAGGATCCAGATCGCCGATGTTCAAATGGAGCGCGGAGATTTTGCCGCGGCTCGGACGACTCTCAATCAGGCGCGACAAACATTGCGCACTCAGGGAGACGCCGTAGCCGAGGCAGCAGCGCTCAGCGTCATCGGAGATCTCGAGGTCAGGCGAGGATCGATTCCTTCGGCGCTCCAGGCGTACCGCGCTGGATTGGCACGATTGGGAAAGCGTCAATCAAGCGAAGTCGGCTGGCGACTTCGTGCGGGCATGGGAGCAGCGCTCAGACGACAGGGCCAGCTCAGCGCGGCCGCGGCCGAATACCGGATTGCGATCGCTGGATTGGAGCAGACCGTGGGGAGAATCCGTCTCGAGGAGAGACGATCGGGTTTTCTCTCCGATAAGTGGACGACATACACGCAGCTTGCCATGCTCGAGCAGTCGCGCGGACGGCCCGCAGACGCCTTCGCAGTCAGCGAGCGAATGCGTGCGCGACAGATGCTCGACCTGCTCGCGCGCGGTCGTGTCAGAGCGCCTCGTTTTTCTTCGACTCAGGAGCAGGATCTCCGTCGTAGAATCGATGAGCTTACCGAAGAGCTCGAAGGACAGACACCGTACCGTACTGCGTCGAGGGAGCCGGAGCTCCGGACGCGTTCGGCGGATGCAGTGCGCCGAGAGCTCGATGCGACCCAGAAATCGTATGCGCGCTTGCTGCAGCAGATTCGCGAGCGCGATCCGAGCTACGCTCGGCTCGTCTCCGCAACAACGGTTCCATGGAAGGCAGTTGCATCACGTCTCAAGAGTGACGAGGTGATGCTGGAGTATCTGCTCAGCGATTCAGCATCGACCGTGTTCGTGCTCACGAAAGACACGATAGTTGCGATCGATCTGAATGCATCGCGTGAGACGATCGCCGGTCTGGTAGAGTTCGCGCACCGTACGATGGGGCGGCAGAACAACTCAAGCGCCGGTGCTCTGTGGCGGACGCCGCTGCGCCGGCTGTACGAGTATCTCGTTCAACCTGTCGAGCAGAGAGGCTATCTGCGAGGTAAGCGGACATTGATCATCGCTCCGCACATGGAGCTGCATTTCCTTTCGTTCGGCGCGCTGCTCGGACGGGGTGCCGGCAATCCGTTTCTTGGCGGCAGATTCCAGCTCGCGTACACTCCGTCAGCAACGGCGTGGGTTCAGCTCGCCGAGCGCGGGCTCCGTGCACCCAATTCTGGTGTCCTCGCGCTTGCCCCGCGTATAGATCGACTGCCCGCTTCTCGACAGGAGGTCACGGCGATACGACGCATTTATGCGAGCCGGGCGTCGGTGAGACTCGGCTCGACCGCAACGGAATCGGCGGTGCGCACAGGTCTGAGCAACGCAGGCACACTCCACCTTGCGACGTTCGGTGTGCTCAACAAGCACAATCCATTGTTTTCCTTCGTGGAGCTTGCGCCTGGCGGATCGGACGATGGCCGCCTCGAGGTGAATGAAGTCTTCAATCTTGGACTATCCGGACAGCTCGTCGTGTTGAGCGCGTGTCAGACCGGGCTTGCATCAGGTGCGATCGCCGATGTGCCGCCCGGTGACGATTGGGTTGGTCTGGTTCAGGCCTTTTTGCAGGCTGGGGCCGGCAGTGTGATGGCTTCGCTCTGGCCGGTAGATGATCGTGCGACGGCTCAATTGATGGAGCAGTTTCACATCCGCCTCGCCGCGGGCCGCCCGGCCATCGCCGCATTGGCTGAAGCTCAGCGAGCAATGCAGCGCAATCCAGCAACATCCGCTCCGTTCTACTGGGCCGGGTTCGTGATCAACTCTGGAGCCCGCTGAGTCTTAGCGACAGATTGGATTCAACAACGGAAGATCGAGGCGGTCTGGCTCAGGATCTGTCGATACTGCGCGATTCGCTGCACGTAATTCTCTTGCGTGATCTGCGCGCGGTCGAACGTCAAATAGCCGCGTATCCGGATGATGCGTCCCTCTGGAAGACCGCGCCGGGAATCTCGAATTCCGGCGGAACGCTCGTTCTTCACATCGCCGGGAATCTTCGCCACTTCATTGCAACTGTTCTCGCCGGCGGAAAGTACGTGCGCGATCGAGATGCGGAATTCTCGGCGAGAGGGATGACGCGGGCAGATCTCGCCGCGGAAATCCGGGCGGCGATCAGCGAGCTCGACGACGCGATACCCAGGATCGACTCAGCACAACTTGCGAAGGTCTATCCGACGCCGGTACGAGAGCGGCGGATACGCACCGCTGACTTTCTGGTTCACCTTGCCGTGCATCTCGGATATCACCTCGGACAACTCGACTACCATCGCCGGCTGCTGACAGAGAATCCTCAAGCCGTTGACACTCTTTCTCCGGGGGAGCTGCTCGAGACGCCAGGATAAAGCGAACCTAATCCTCCTCCGACGAATCGTCGACGAGCTTTTTCGGCGCTGGAAGCTTCCACCTGTTGTGAAACCAGAAATACTGCTCGGGCTCGATTCGCACTTGCCGTTCGAGGCGAAGCGCAAGCTCCGACGTGAGCGTCAACACATCTGCATCAACGTCGCCAGTCTGTGGAACATCTACGCGCTCGCCGGCGACTTCATAGCGCGGATTGTCGCCCGGTAATCGCCGTGCGATACACGAGAAAACCGCGGCGCCGAGCCTGATCGCAAAGAGCGCCGGTCCACGATGCGTAGATGCCGGCCGGCCGAAGAAGGGAACCAGCACTCCGGCGCGGCGAGCATTCTGATCGCCGACGATTCCGATTACTCCGTTCTGACGAAGTATTCGTGGAACGCGCGTTCGAGCCTCACCCTGGTAGATCGTTTCCACCCCAAGTTGCCGGCGAATCTGCTGCAATCGCTCGTCGACCAGGCGATTTCCCTGTCGCCGCACGATCGCCGCAATTGGCACTCCGCGCGATGCGACTGTTGCAGCTGCAATCTCCCAGTTCCCATAATGGCCGGTCACCAGGAGGACTCCGCGACCGAACGAAAGCGCTTCCTGAAATTGATCCCATCCAATTGGAATCGTCCGGTCCACGATCGCGCGTGAATCGAGCTTCGAAAGACGGAGCATCGCCGCAGCCTCGCGACCCAGATGCTGGAAGGCTTTCTGTGCGGTTTCTTCGACCCATCGGGCATCGCGGTCCGGAAACGCCAGACGCAGGTTTTCCTGCGTCAGCTTCCGCCGAATTCCCATTGCATGGACGGTGCGGCCAATGTTTCGACCAAATGCGTCGGCTGCTCGCTCGGGGAGCATGGACACAGCATTCTCCAGGGCGCGTCCGAGTGCGTATTCAACTCGATGTGTGGGGCTGTGACGGCGCTTCTTGTCG
>DATBRZ010000097.1:0-3381 GCA_036560025.1 Gemmatimonadaceae bacterium
TGTAGTGGTATTCGGCGGGGGTGAGGGTAACGATTACGGAGCCTTCCTCGATCTCGAGGAGCTTCATTCCGATGAGATACGCGAGCGGTGGCCCCGGTATTTCACCGCGCATCATTGCGCGCAGCCACTCGATGCCGCTGAGCGACATTGCCGCCCGCATCGAAATCGCCGGGTCACCCCATGTTGCCGTATGAGTACGGTCCATCGGGGTAAGATCCCTGAGGCGACGGGTACTCGCTATAGGTACGGGTACGGGTACGGGGTACGGGGTACGGGTAACGGGACGCTACCCGTAACCCGTAACCGCTTTAATCCCGTGCCTGGTTGATCACCCGGTTCCGGTATGCTTCGCTGGCATAGATCGCCACCTCGACCCGGCGATTCTGCTGCCGGCCTGCATCCGTATCGTTCGAAGCGACTGGCTCGTACTCTCCGCGTCCATTCGTTGAGATTCTCGTCCGCGGTACTCCCTGACTCGCAAGGAATGAGGCAGCCGAATTCGCGCGACGCTGCGAGAGGTTCTGATTGTAGCTGTCGTCACCTCTGCTGTCAGTGTGACCGACGATCAGGAGATTCGAGTCGCCGTATTTGTTGAGGCTCCGCGCGAGCTCTCTCAGGTTCTCAGCCGCGTCGGCACGGATCGCGTCAGAATCGAAGTCGAACAGAAGGCCCGAATCGAACGTCACCTGAATTCCTTCTCCAACACGCTCGACCTTCGCACCCTTGATGTTCTGCTCGAGCTCCTTCGCCTGCTGATCCATCTGGTGTCCGATGATCGCGCCGGCTGCGCCACCGACAACCGCACCGATTATTGCGCCGCGAGCGGTCGATCCTGTCTGGTTGCCGATCACGCCTCCGACTGCTGCGCCTGCGCCTGCACCAATGACGGCGCCCTTCTCCTTCTGGCTCATGCTCGCGCATCCCGACAGCGCCACCGCCGCTACGGCTATGATCGTTGTCGCTGCGCGTACTGATACTCTATTTGTCACTGTATTGTCTCCTTTGCGAAAGAACCGTCGTGCGATTGCCGCACAACGGTTCTATCAACTGTAATGTGCGGATGTTCCGATTATTTCGGAGTTCGCCCCTCAGCCACGTCTTCTGGCGCTGTAGAGCTCAGCCCCATTTCCGGCGGCTCCTCACGCTTTTCTTCTTCCGACCGTTGATAGTGCTGTTTATCCTCCTCGTAGACCTTCTCGTCCTCGGGACGGGACTTTTTATCAGTCTGCGTGGCGATATTCGTATGGAAGTGGGTCGATTGCGGACTCACTGTGTCCTCCCTGATGCTGTACGCACGTTCATTTCACGAACCGTGCCCGGTCTGCCAAGTTCTTCTACTTTCGCATCTTGTCGACCGCGCGATCCAGCGCTTCCTGAACCTTGAGATACTCTTCGTTGATCTTCTGCATCGCGTCCGGCATTTCTTCCTTTGCCTTGTTGATCGCATCGGAGAGCTTTCCCATTGCTGTCGTGAGGCCTTCTTCCAGCTGCTCCCAACCGCGTTTCAGATCTTCGTTCATGCACGCCTCCAGTCGACCGCAAAACTCGCGAATTTCATGCTCATTTTTCGGTGGAATGGGATTTCGAAGCCTCTAGATTGTCTCCCATGACAACGACAGCCCTGCCTTCACCGACAAGCATGTACCGCGCGCTCGCTGAACGTGACGCGAGTTACGACGGTGTTTTCTTCGCAGCGATTCGCACGACCGGGATCTTCTGCCGTCCAACCTGCACGTCGAAAAAACCGCTGCCTCGAAACGTTGAGTTCTACCCTTCGGTGCGCGATGCGCTTTCGGCGGGATACCGTCCGTGCAAGCGCTGTCGACCGATGGAGCCGGCGGGTAAGCCGCCCGAATGGCTCGCACCCTTGCTCGAACAGGTCGAGCAGAATCCAAAGCGACGCTGGAAGGATTCAGATCTTCGTCGAGAGCGAATCGATCCGAGCCGAGTTCGGCGTTGGTTCCTTCAGAATCACGGCATCACCTTTCACGCCTATCAGCGCGCGCGCCGTCTCGGCCTCGCGCTCGGCCACATCCGTCACGGGGAGAAATGGGAAGGAGTGGGATACACACACGGGTACGACTCAGCCAGCGGTTTCAGGGAAGCATTCACGCGCACGTTCGATCGCACTCCGCCCGCCGCCGCGGAGCTGCCGCCACTCGTAATTGACCGCCTGCTCACGCCACTCGGCCCGATGATCGCTGGTGCAACATCCGAGGGCATCTGTCTCCTCGAGTTCGCTGATCGGAAAATGATGGAGACCCAGATCCAACGACTCGGTCGCTGGTTCGATTGCGCGATCGTCCCGGGTGAGAATCAACACCTCACTCGCCTGCGCGAAGAGCTGGCGGATTACTTCGCCGGCCGTCTTCGACAGTTTACGGTGCCGGTCGTGATTCGCGGCACGCCGTTCCAGACTCTAGCCTGGAAGCGACTCCTCGACATCCCGTACGGCGAAACGATCAGCTACGATGAGCAGACCCGATCGATTGGAAAGACCGGAGCTCAGCGTGCGATCGGACGAGCGAACGGCGATAACCGGATCGCAATCGTCGTCCCTTGCCATCGTGTTGTTCGAAGCGACGGCGAGCTGTGCGGCTACGGCGGGGGACTGTGGAGGAAGAAGTTCCTGCTCGACCTCGAACGAAAGAACAGCCAGGCGAATTAGTAGCAAAACGCACCTAAAAGTAAACAGGCGTGTCCCGGGGCCGTTGTCTGAGCCCCCATCCCCCTTGACTTCCCCTGTGATGTAAACGATTACATAGCCATCCGTCCGCGAGGATTATGGCTACCATAAAGGATGTCGCCCGCGAAGCACGCGTTTCCGTTGCCACGGTCTCTCGCGTATTCAGCGGCGGCGCCCCGGTCAGAGAGGAAACCCGGCGCCGCATAAGCGACATTGCCACCGCACTCCGCTATGTACCTCATAGCGGTGCACGAAGCCTCATTACCAGCAAGACCAGCACGATCGGTGTTCTGCTCCCCGATCTCTACGGCGAGTTCTTCTCCGAAGTCATCCGTGGCATCGACCTGGCCGGCCGTCAGAGCGGTCTCCACTTGATCCTCTCCAATTCGCACTACGACAGAAGCACGATCGAGGGCGCCATGCGGGCCATGCGGGGCCGCGTCGATGGGCTGATCATCATGTCACCTGATATCGATGCGCACGCATTGCGGGCGAATCTGCCCGACAGTCAACCGGTCGTTCTTCTGAACTGTGCTCTGCGCGGGGAAGCTTTCGACTCCGTCAGCATCGATAACGTCGGCGGCGCCCTCGCGATTGTCCGTCACCTCATCTCTCATGGGCACCGCGATATCGCGCTCATTACCGGTGCCCCCCGAAACGTCGACGGTCAGGAGCGGAAGCTCGGCTACCGCACC